>DAIOTH010000010.1:0-11724 GCA_036752125.1 Candidatus Nanopelagicaceae bacterium
TAATAAAGGGGCCCGCTTGCGCGAGCCCCTTTATTTGTGGGTACTTCTTAGATGTCGTAATACAACTCGAACTCAGCTGGATGTGGACGTAGGCGAACGTAATCAATCTCTGACTTACGCTTCCAGTCAATCCATGTCTCGATGAGGTCTTTAGTGAAGACGCCTCCCTTGGTAAGGAAGTCATTATCTTTCTCAAGGTTGTCGATAACAGCATCAAGTGAACCTGGAACTTGTGGAATTGCTTTTGCTTCTGCTCCCTCAAGTTCGTACAGATCCTTATCCACTGGCTTTGGTGGCTCAATCTTGTTAGTGATTCCATCAAGACCTGCCATCAAGATTGCAGCAAATGCAAGATAAGGATTTGATGATGGATCTGGACAACGGAATTCAATGCGCTTTGCCTTCGGACTTGTACCAGTAATCGGAATTCGGATACATGCCGAGCGGTTACGAGCTGAGTAAACAAGATTTACTGGAGCCTCATAACCTGGGACGAGACGCTTATATGAATTTACTGTTGGGTTAGTAAATGCGAGCAGTGATGGCGCATGCTTGAGAAGGCCACCGATATACCAACGAGCGGTATCAGAGAGGTTTGCATAACCATCGCCCCACATCAAAGGTTTTCCATCTTTCCAAAGTGATTGATGGACATGCATACCGGAGCCGTTGTCGCCAAAGAGTGGCTTTGGCATGAATGTCACGGTCTTGCCAGCAGCCCACGCAGTGTTCTTGATGATGTACTTGAACTTCATCAGATCATCGCCGGCATGAAGAATGTCGTTGAAGCGATAGTTGATTTCCATCTGTCCTGCAGTTCCAACCTCGTGGTGAGCGCGTTCGACATCAAGTCCAACTTTTGCAAGATTGATGACCATTTGGTCGCGAAGATCTGCAAATTGATCAGTTGGTGAAACTGGAAAATATCCACCCTTGATGCGTGTGCGGTAACCGCGGTTTGGAGTTCCATCGGGATCATTATCAATTCCGGTATTCCATGCGCCTTCATAGGAATCAACTTCGTAGAAACCAGTGTTCATACGAGTTTGGAACTTCACGCGATCAAAGACATAGAACTCTGCTTCTGGTGCAAAGTACGCGGTATCTGCAATTCCAGTAGAACGCATGTAATCAACAGCCTTAGCAACAATCTGACGAGGATCACGGCTATATGGTGAGTTGTCATCTGGATTTACTACCGAGAAGTGAAGAACAAGTGTCTTCTCTTTGCGGAATGGATCGAGGAAGGCGGTTTCTGGAGCTGGAAGCAATTTCATATCTGATTCATGAATTGATTGGAATCCTCGGATGGAAGATCCATCAAACATCAAGCCATCTTTAAATACATCTTCGGTAAATTGCGCAGCAGGCACGTTGAAGTGATGCTGAATACCGGGGAGATCGATAAATCGCACATCGATAAGTGCGACATTCTCTTTCTTGATGTAGTTAAGAACTTCTGCAGAATTCTTAAACATGGTTCTCCTGTTAGGTGGGTATTGAAAGCTCGTCGCTGAGCTAAAACTGATGGGAGAAACCTAGGCCTCGGCAGTGAAAAATCCATAACCGATCTGTTACGGCCATGTTTCATGCCGCCCAAAATGCCCTGATGCGTTAGGTTGCCAGCGTGGAAAAAGCTGGTTACGGACGGAGATTCATTGCAATCTCAATTGATTGGGCGATCGCAACCTTCTCAGCAGCGCTCTTTATCCCGCTCCAATCAAGCTCGCTGGGACCTTCACTCATCCGGCTTGGGGTATTCGTCCTTGAAGTTGCGTTACTAACCTCGTTAGGCGGAGCATCTGCCGGGCAACGGATCATGAAACTTCGCGTACTGAGTTGGCCCGACTATCTCTTTGTAAAGCCAGGCGCGATATTTCTTCGCACCTTTTTGATTGCTCTTGTCATTCCTGCTGTTGTTACCGATCAGGACGGACGAGGTCTTCACGATCGCATCGCCAAAACAATTGTGATGAGAGTTCGCTAACTTCTAGCGCGGTTTTGGCATCCTCATATTTTTAGGCATGGGACCTTTGGGAAGCGCAATATTCATACCACCTACTGCCTTGAGTCGAGCGCGTAATTCTCGAAGCTGAACGGTTGATAATTTCTTTGGCAGTTTCTTTAGGCGACGTTCCAATTTACGCACAGATACTTGACCTTCATCGTTTCCGACAAGAAGTTCATACACCGGAACTCCAGGAGCAAATCGCTCCATCTTTTTCTTCTCATCATTAAGAAGTGCTCGAACTGAGTAACCACCTTCAGCGACGAGAACGATTCCCGCCTTACCGACAGCGCGGTGAACCATATCTTGAGCTTTGTTAACACTGACAGCAGGAGTAATAGTCCAACCTTTACGGATAGACATCAGAACGCTTGCGCCAGCGCCTGGTTGTCCTTCGATTGAGGCATATGCCGCACTACTAGCAAGTCTTGTGAAGAAGAAAAAGGCGCCAAGAAATGCCAACGGAAAAGTTAGAAATGCTGCATATCCAGGGCGGCCGAATTGTGCGCCAATCAAAATTCCAATCAACCATAGGGGAGCGAAGACTGCGAGGCAGCGCAGCAGAACAAAGGAATATTGCTTCGTTGCTAATTCGTATGCATCACGAATTGTTTTAAAGCGAACCTTCTTTGGGGCGTTAGGATCTTTCTTCTTCCGTCCAAACATTCGCTTATATTTCCTTTCGCTGAGACTTTATGGCGGCGATCTCATCCGGGGTTGGAGCAGTTCCGCCAAGACGTGCAGGCGCCCATCGTTGGCCGATAGGGGAGTCAGGATAATCGTTTTGTACTTGGGTCAATAACTCGGACATGCGCGCGCTGAGTGAGTTCATCGCTTCATCAATATTGCTATCGGGATTGAGGGAGATCGGCTCGCCGATAGCAACAAAAATAGGAACGTTTCCTCGTGAAAAGTTCCTGGGAACTCTCTTCGTCCAGATTCTTTGTGATCCCCAAATGACTGTGGGCAATATAGGCGCTCCAGATTCCATCGCCAGGCGCACGACTCCATTCTTCATTTCTTTCAATTCAAAACTCTGTGAAATCGTTGCCTCCGGAAAAACTCCAACTATTTCTCCGCTTTTAAGAGCGCGTAGCGCTGCAATAAATGACGGTCCGCCATTCTTCCTATCAACAGAGATGTGCTTCATTCCACGCATTAATGGACCAGCTATAGGGTTATCAAAAATTTCTTTCTTTGCCATAAATCTCACTAGTCGGCCGGAAGGAAGTACCGCAGTGCCAGCGATAGCAAAATCCAAATAACCAACATGGTTCATTGCCAAAATTGCGGGGCCCTTTTTTGGAACGTGCGCTTCTCCGTAGAAAGTAAATTGAAGTCCGAGATATTTCCAGAGCGTTTTTACAATGCCGATAATTGGGGGATAAACCAACTCAGCCATTGATGACGCCCGATCGAGATTCCATAGCTTGTTTATATAGACGGCCAGCTCGATAGCTAGAGCGAACAAGTGGTCCACTCATGACACCGAGGAAACCCAGATCTTCTGCTTCTTTGGAAAGCTCCACAAATTCCTGGGGCTTAACCCATCGCTCGACCGGATGGTGAAGCGCTGATGGACGTAGATACTGGGTAATAGTGATGAGATCACAACCCGCTGCTCGCAAATCTTGTAAAGCTTGTGAAACTTCTTCGCGGGTTTCTCCCATACCAAGAATTAAATTTGACTTTGTGATGAGTCCGAATTCTTGTGCTTGAGTTATAACATTGAGGGAGCGCTCATAGTTAAACGCAGGGCGAATTCTTTTGAAGATTCGAGGAACGGTCTCAAGATTATGGGCAAAAACTTCTGGCCGACTTTCAAAAACTTGGCGCAATAACGTTGGATTTCCCGAGAAATCAGGGGCCAGCATTTCAACGCCACAACCTGGAACCATGGCGTGAATCTGTTCAATTGTTTCGGCGTATAGCCACGCTCCTTCGTCTTCAAGGTCATCACGTGCAACTCCAGTAACAGTCGCGTAGCGCAGCCCCATTGTTTTTACAGATTCTGCAACGCGGCGTGGTTCATCTCGATCTAAAGGTTCTGGTTTGCCTGTATCTATATTGCAGAAGTCGCAGCGGCGAGTACACGCTTCACCGCCGATCAAGAACGTTGCTTCTTTATCTTCCCAACATTCAAAAATATTTGGACAAGCAGCTTCTTGGCAGACGGTGTGCAAACCTTCGCGAGAGACAAGGGAGCGAAGAGCCGTGTACTCCGGACCCATGTGAGCACGAGTTTTTATCCATTCGGGCTTGCGCTCAATTGGAACTGCCGCATTACGAGCCTCAATGCGCAATAACTTTCTTCCTTCAGGTGCAATCATGGCGCACTTACTCGCATGAGCGCTTCAAAAATATGGCGTTCCAATATTGGTTCAACTTCCTCAGTCGTAATTTTTCGACCAAGCTCTTTTGACATTGATGTAACTTGAGCATCGGCGATTCCACAGGGAATGATTCGCTCAAAGTAATTTAAATCTGGATCCACATTGAGTGCAAAGCCATGCATGGTTACGCCGCGCGCAACTCGAATACCGATGGCTGCAATTTTTCGATCACCTTGATCATCTCGCACCCAAACGCCAGATCTTTCGCAATATCTCTCGGCGTTGATTCCAAATTCTTTGCATACGTCAATAAGAGCGGTTTCAATTTCCCGAACAAAACCCACAACATCATTCGGGTTTTTCAATCTCACAATGGGGTAGCCGACTATTTGTCGAGGGCCGTGGAAGGTTATTTTCCCACCGCGATCTACATCGATTACTGGCGAGCCATCAGTTGGCTTTTCGCTATCGAGAGTTCTTCGACCGGCAGTGAAAACTGGAGGGTGTTCGAGCAAAATGAGGGTGTTATTACGAAGAGAGTCAGCCACTTCTGCATGAATGCTGCGTTGTAATTCGAGCGCTTTTTCATACTCCATTAAGCCAGCCTTATTCAGGGCTAGAGAAGCGATTGCCGCAGTCACGACGCTAGCCTAACTTCAAGCCGGATATCTCTCCGCATGAAGGTAAACTCACGCCTGCGGCAAACGGCATTTGAAAAGTTGCCCACATCACCTACTAGTCGAGGCATGAGGAGTTTTGCGTGAGTCAGAGCGTTGAGAGTTCAGAGGGCAAGAAGCGCACCAAAGGCCGTCGCGCACTTTGGATAGCGGTCGTTTCGATTATCGCCTGGTTGTCGATTGGTGGATTTTCAGGCGCTGCCTTCTCCAAGATTTCGACGGTTCAAGAGAATGACAACTCAGCTTTCTTGCCGGAGAACGCAGAATCAACGATCGCAGGAAAAATAACAGTGAAGTTCTCAGATCAATCTGAGAATTTACTTCCTACCCTTCTTTTACTCGTAGGCGATCTCAACCCAGCCACAAATCCAGAGGCATTTTCCGCAGCGAATCAATATGCCGCCACGTTAGGAACAAAAGTTCTGCCAGAGTCAGGAAAGCCGCTAAGCGCATATTTCGTTCCAGGCGCCCCGTTACAGGCTATTCCTTCCGCTGATGGCAAAGCCGTTCTGATTAATGTGCAACTAGATGCAAAGATCGCCGGCGAGAACATTGATAAGGAGCCTGTACTTCCATTACTTATTGATTTTATTCGCGAAGATATGGAGAAGTCCTTTGGGGCAACCTTGGAATCCCATGTCACAGGTCCAGGTGGAATCTTCGCTGATCTATTCGGCGCTTTTGGTTCGATTGACACGAAGTTACTTCAAACCACACTTATCGTTGTTGCAATCATTCTCATTGTTGTCTATCGATCACCCATCTTATGGATTATTCCGCTCTTTACCGCAGGTACCGCCCTTGGTCTTGCAACCATGGTTGTCTACTACCTTGCCAAAGCAGATGTCATTGATCTCAACGGTCAGACTCAAGGAATTCTTGATGTACTTGTTTTAGGTGCGGCAACTGATTACGCGCTACTTTTAATCTCGCGCTATCGAGAAGAGTTGCATCATCATGAGTCTCGATATGAATCCATGAAGATCGCGCTTCGTGGCGTGGTAGAACCGATCGTCGCTTCAGGTTCGACAGTTATTGCAGGATTAATGGTTCTTCTCTTGAGCGATCTTTCGAGCAACCGTGGACTAGGCCCTGTTGGTTCTATCGGAATTGCCTCAGCAATGCTCGCTGCCCTCACCTTATTACCAGCCTTGCTTATCGTTTTCGGTCGTTGGATTTTCTGGCCTAAAGTTCCACGTTTCGACGATCAAGATGAAAAACTTTCTGGAGTTTGGGCAAAGGTTGGAAGTTTTGTTGATCGCAAGCCTCGAGCTATCTGGGTAACAACAGCTCTTGTTCTCATTGTTTTTGCTGGTTTTTCGACAACTTTAAAATCAGATGGTTTGGCCCAAACCGATGCTTTCACTACTCGCACTGATTCTGTCATTGGACTTGAGAAGCTTGGAGAGCATTTTCCAAGTGGCGAAGGCACTCCAGTAGAAATTGTTGTAGACCAAGCTGATATTGCTGCCGCAAGCGCCGCAATCAAAGGCGTTAAAAATGTTGCCAACGTGGTCCCAGTAACAAAGTTAGATCCCACCACTCGACAACCAACTGCTGATCTCAAAATAGTTGATGGAAAAGTTCTGCTTTACGCAACATTAAGCGTCGCTCCAGATTCTGTAGAGGCAAAAGAAACCATCCCGGTACTACGAGAGGCTGTAAAGGCAGTAGACCAGAATATTTTGGTAGGAGGACAGACCGCAGTTGGTTATGACGTTGACCAATCATCGCGTCGTGATAACCGAGTGATTATTCCTATCGTTCTTGTTTTGATCGCCATCATTCTTGGACTCTTGCTTCGCAGCATCTATGCGGCGGCGCTATTACTTGTGACTGTCGTACTCTCATTTGCTGCAACTCTGGGAGTGTGCGCACTTGTATTCGAGCATGTCTTTGGATTCGCCGGAACAGATGCATCATTCCCGCTCTTTGCATTCGTATTCTTAGTGGCTCTCGGAATTGATTACAACATCTTCCTGATGACTCGAGTTCGAGAAGAATCAATGAAAATAGGTACACGAGCAGGAGTAATCAAGGGTCTCACTGTTACCGGCGGCGTGATTACCTCCGCCGGAATTGTTCTTGCCGCAACTTTTGGAGTTTTGGGTGTTCTTCCCCTTGTCTTCCTGGCTGAACTTGGATTCGCTGTTGCATTTGGCGTTTTGCTCGACACCATTGTGGTGCGCTCACTTCTTGTACCAGCCCTTGTGCGAGAGATTGGCCCGAAGATTTGGTGGCCTTCAAAACTTCAACATCAAGAGAACTAATTCATTGATGCGTGCAGGGATTGTTGGTTATGGATTAGCAGGTCGTTACTTCCACGCCACAACTCTTGTGAGTGCTGGGTTTGACGTTGCAGCCATTTGCACTAGATCTCTTGAGAAAAAAGCCGTTGCTCACCAGGATTTTCCCAGCGCTATCTTAGTGAACTCGATTGAGGAGCTGGTCGAAGAAGATCTTGATCTGATTGTTGTCGCATCGACAAACGAAGTTCACGCTGCACATGCCAGGGCTGCGATAGACGCAGGTATCGCTACTGTCGTCGATAAGCCGATGGGGCGGGATTATTACGAAACACTTGCACTATTTGATCATGCTGACATGAAAGGTGTTCCGCTTACTGTCTTCTTCAATCGTTTATGGGATTCCGATTCGCTCACCATCAAGAAAGCTATACGCGAAGGAGTTCTAGGAAATATATTTCGTTGCGATTCGCGCTTTGAACGATTTAAGCCCGAACTGAATCCCGCTGCTTGGCGCGAGAATTCTTCAATTGAAGCTGGCGGTGGGTTACTGCTTGATCTTCAAACCCACTTAGTATCTACGGCACTTGATTGGTTTGGCCCTGCCGAGTTGGTTCATGCTTCAGTGCGCGATATTCGTGGCGCAGCAGATGATGATGTCACGTTGGTGCTCAAGCATAATTCGGGTGTTGATTCTTATCTTTCAGCGAGTGCCATTATTGGTGCTCCCGGTCCCAAACTTCGGCTTAATGGCGATAAGGGCTCGCTGGTTATTAAAGAGCTTGATCATCAAGAAGATCTACTTCGGAAAGGCTTCAGACCGCAGCCAGGTGTCTGGTTGCCCGCTGATGAAATTAAGAGCGAAGCGCGAATATATAAAGGCGCTGACTCTTTTAGCTATCCAAGCGAACCTGGTTCTTACCCTTCTTTCTACGCAAAAGTTCGTGAAAGTATGGAGATTGGTTCTGCGCTTCCGGTATCAAGGGATTTTGCTCTCGATGTAGCAAGAATTATCGATAGAGCCCGAGATCTCTCCATTCGGTAATGAGTTCAGTAATAGTTGTAGGAGCCGGTCTTGCTGGACTTAATTGTGCACAAATCCTTTCCAAATCGGGTTTGGAAGTCACGGTTCTTGAAGCATCTGATCGTATCGGTGGGCGAGTAAAGAGCGATTACATTGATGGATTCACCTGCGATCATGGATTTCAAGTTATCAATCCCAAATACTCAGAGCTACAAAAAACTGGCGTTGTCGAAGATCTAAATATCAAAACTTTACCCAAAGGCTTTGAAATCAATATTGGCGGCAAAGATTTTCGACTTGGAGATTTTCGGAAGAACTTAAGTTATCTTCCTGGCGATCTCGCCTCGAAGACAGGAAGCCTGAAGGAAAAGATAAATTTTCTGAAATTTGTGGCTTGGCCTGGGAAAGATCGGCCACTTAGCGAAGCTCTAAAAGCTTCAGGCGACTTTTACCGCAAGACCATGAAAGGTTTTCTCGATGGAGTATTCCTCACTGATTCAGATTCCGTTTCATCAGAGATGGCACGTGAAATCATCCGTTGGTTTGTGAAAGGTTCGCCTGGCGTTCCTGAAAGGGGAGTCGCTCAACTTCCCACGTTGATGTCGAGAGACTTAAATATCCGACTTAATACTGAAGTTATTCAGATTAGGGATGGCTTAGTTCAAACTAAAGATTTCGAAATATCTGGCGATTATGTAGTTATTGCAACGAATGCTCTACAGAAAAAAAGATTAGTTGGCGGCGAAGATGTTTCAATGCACTATTCAGCGACGTGGTATCACGCCATTGAAAAAGGATTGATCACTAGTGACCATCTTCGATTGTCTGCAAATTCAACCCTTGTAAACTCCGTTGTAATCTCAAATGTGGCACCAAGCTATGCTCCTTCGGGCAGATCGCTCATCTCATCCACGACGCTGCACGCCAGAACTGAAACAGAGATACGTCGCGCAGTTGCTGAACTTTGGGGCATAAGTGAACGGGAGATGGATCTAGTGGCAAGGTACGAAATTCCTCACTCACTGCCACGTCATCTGCCCGGTAAGGGATTGATGAGCCCCCAAAGGGTTTCAAAGAATGTATTCCTTGCAGGAGATGATTTTGCAATACCGGCACAACAAGGTGCGCTGATGAGTGGTCGTTTAGCAGCGGAAGCGATTATTGCTGATCGATAAGTGCTGAGAGAGCTGGCGCAATGTGGGGATAATCAAAACTAAAGCCTGCATCAATTAATTTCTGAGGAATTACTTTCTTGGAACCAAGAATCTCAGTAGAAAAACCGCCAAGAGCTATCTTGAGGGCGAAACTCGGAACTGGAAATAGCGCAGGACGGTGCATTGCACGTGCCAGGGCCGAAGTAAATTCCTGATTGGTTGCTGGATTAGGGGAGGTTATGTTGACAGCACCTTCGATTGGTTTCTCAAGCAAATAACAGATTGCTCTTATCTGATCATGCAATGTTATCCATGACCACCATTGCTTTCCATTTCCAAGCTTTCCGCCGAGACCAAATTTAAAGAGGGGGAGCATCTTTCCTAGTGCTCCACCAGTTGGATCAAGAACTAAACCAGTTCGTATCTTTACTACTCGAGTATTAGTTGAAAGATCTGCTGCCGCTTCCCATTCTTTGCATACCGCCGCAAGAAAGTCATCTCCTGGACGATCATTTTCAGTGACAGCGCGATTACCGGTTTCTCCATACCAACCAATGGCACTTGCGGAGATAAAGACTTGCGGCTTAAGTTGAGTTACAGCATTCGAGATTGTTGTAGTTCCTAGCAAACGTGAATTAAGAATCTCAGCGCGATATTTCTTAGTCCATCTCTTATCTCCAACATTTGCGCCTGCGAGATGAATAATCGCATCAACACCTTCAAGCGCTGCCAGATCAACATCACCTGTGCGGGGATCCCAAGAAACTTCATCAGGAGAGACAACTTGTCGCCGAACCAACTTTTGAACTGTGTGTCCCTCAGATTTCAGATGACCAACAAGCGCAGTTCCAATAAGTCCGGAGGCGCCAGTGATGGCAATTCTCTGCGGAAGAGACATTAGAGGCCTAGATCAGATTCGAAACGACCTTCTTCAAGTCGCTCTTTCAGAGTTCCTAAGAATCGCGCAGCATCAGCACCATCAACGATGCGGTGATCATATGAAAGTGCGAGATAGACCATAGAACGAATTGCAATTGTCTCGCCGCCATCTTCACCTTTAACAACCATAGGGCGTTTTACTACTGCGCCAACGCCAAGAATTCCAACCTGGGGTTGATTGATGATTGGCGTATCGAAGAGCGCGCCACGAGAGCCAGTATTTGTGATGGTGAATGTTCCACCACCCAAATCATCAGGAGAAATCTTGTTATCTCGAGTGCGAGAAGCAACATCAACGATGCGACGGGCAATGCCACCCATGTTGAGATCGCCAGCATCTTTAATGACAGGCACAAGTAGTCCGCGCTCGGTATCCACTGCAATTCCTAAATGTTCTGCGCCGTGATAGGTGATCTGGTCACCTTCAACAGATGCATTGACAACGGGATGTTGTTTAAGGGCTTCACAGACTGCAACCGCGAAGAATGGAAGGAAGGTTAATTTCACACCTTCGCGCGACTCAAAACTTGCCTTTGCTTTCTCGCGTAGGCGAGCAATCTTGGTGATATCGACTTCAATAACGGTTGTGAGCTGTGCACTAACTTGAAGTGATTCCAACATGCGAGCTGCAATTACTTTGCGGAGGCGTGACATTGTGACAGTTGTTCCGCGCAGAGGTGAAACTGCAATCGGTGCAGCAGTTCTAGGTGCGCTCGGTGTTGCAACTGCAGGCGCAGATGGAGAAGTTGAAGGCGCGGCAGGACGCGCTACGGCAGCAAGTACATCTTCTTTACGGATTCTCCCGCCAACTCCGGTTCCCTTAACACGAGTGAGATCGACGCCATTTTCAGCAGCCAATTTTCTGACGATTGGAGTTACATAGGAATCATCTAAAACGGATGAAGATTTTGTTGGCGCTGGTGTCGGAGCGCTGCTTACAGGTTTTGGAACAAGTGGTGGTGGAGTTTGTGGGGGAGTTGGAACAGCTTTCGGAGCTGCAGCTGGTGCAGAAGTTGTGACAGGTGCAGCTGGCGGAATTGCAGGCGCTGCGACAGGAGTTGAACCTGCTGCGCCAATGGAAGCAAGGCGCGTTCCAACCGCAACGGTTGAATCAACAGGAACATCTATCGAGAGAAGCACACCTGCGGCAGGAGATGGAATTTCAGTATCGACTTTGTCGGTAGAAACTTCTAGAAGAGCTTCATCAACATTTACTGTTTCGCCAACTTTCTTGAGCCAGCGAGTAACAGTTCCTTCAGTAACTGATTCACCAAGTGCTGGCATTACTACTGGAGTTGCGTTGCCAGAAGGTGCAGTCGCTGCAACTGGCGCCGGAGCTGGTG
>DAIOTH010000010.1:11824-24511 GCA_036752125.1 Candidatus Nanopelagicaceae bacterium
CGGAGTCGGAGTCGGAGTTGGTGTTGGTGCTGGAGCGGGTGTTGAAACTTGAGGAGTAGCGGGAGCTGCAGGTGCTGAAGCGCCATCGGCGATAAGTGCGAGTTCAGCTCCGACAGGTGCAACGCTATCGACGCCGACCAAAATCTTTTGAAGTACACCTGCGGCAGGAGATGGAATTTCAGTGTCAACTTTGTCGGTAGAAACTTCTAGTAACGGTTCATCAAGTGCAACATGATCACCTTCAGCTTTGAGCCAACGAGTAACTGTTCCTTCAGTTACGCTCTCACCGAGAGCTGGCATCTTGACTGAGAAAGTCATTGCTATTTCTCCGATCCGTTTACGTCAGCGATGAACAAGGTCTGATTATCCATGTGCATGTAATGGTTTTCCAGCCAGCGCGAGATGCGCTTCACCCATCGCCTCAGAAAGGGTGGGATGAGCGTGAATGAGAGGCGCAACGTCGGCTGCATCAGCTTGCCAATTAAAGATGAGTTGGGCTTCAGCGAGCAATTCACCGACGCGAGAACCCACCATATGAATTCCAAGCACTGGTCCACCTTTTTGTGAAACCAATTTTACTGATCCTGCAGTTTTGAGAATCTGCGCCTTACCGTTTCCTGCTAAGTCATAATTCAATTCCACAACGTCATAACCCTTTGCTTTTGCAGCTGCCGTTGTTAGTCCAACTGAAGCAACTTCAGGTTCGGAATAAGTAACGCGCGGAACTCCGTCATAATTAATGGAACGAGGATTTAAGCCCGCGATTTCTTCAGCGACCAGAATTCCTTCACCGAATCCAACATGAGCAAGTTGTAACGTTGGGATGAGATCTCCAACTGCCCAAATTCCAGGAATATTGGTGCGGCACTTATCGTCTACCAAGATGTATCCACGCTCCATCTTGATACCTTGTTCTTCGTAGCCCAGGCCAGATGAGACTGGTCCACGTCCAACAGCAACGAGGAGAAGTTCAGCTTCAAAATTCTTTCCATCTTCCAAAGTAACAGTGACGCCTTTGCCACTCTTTGTGGCGCTCTTAAATTTCGTGCCAAGTTCAAAGTTGATGCCGCGCTTACGGAAAGCACGTTCAAGTTGTTTGCTCGAGGATTCATCTTCCAGCGCAACAAGGTGAGGAAGCGCCTCGATAATCGTGACCTCAGCGCCGAAAGACTTCCATACAGATGCAAACTCACAACCAATAACTCCGCCACCAAGAACGATGACTGACTTGGGCACATGGGTCATATGCATCGCGTGATCGCTGGTGACGATGGTTGTGCCATCAACGTCTAGACCAGGGAGAGATTTTGCGTAAGAGCCGGTCGCGAGAACTACATTCTTACCAGTGTATTTCTGGCCATTCACTTCAACGGTATCGCGGGAAACTAATTTTCCAGAACCTTCGACATAGGTAATGTTGCGTGATTTCACCAGTCCCTGGAGACCCTTATGAAGTTTTGAAATAACTCCATCTTTGTAAGCGTTAACCGCCACCATATCCATGGAGTGAAATTCGGCCTTAACTCCGAACTCAGATGCATGGCGAGCACCATCGGCAATTTCACCCGCATGGAGTAGAGCTTTGGTTGGGATGCAACCACGGTGAAGACAGGTTCCGCCTAACTTATCTTTCTCAATCAATACAACATTGAGTCCAAGTTGAGCAGCGCGGAGAGCGCATGCATAGCCGCCGCTTCCTCCGCCCAGTACCACTAGATCAAAGTTCGCCACAATTAACCTCGCACATCAGAGAAATTTCTATGACCCTATCTTGCCAGCATTAGCGAGATGCCATGGACTCCGCTAGCGCGACGAGAGTGCGAAGTGCGACACCTGTTCCGCCTACCGGGGTATATCCATGAGGTTTTGCTTCGTTATATGCAGGACCAGCGATATCAAGATGGAGCCATGGAAGTTCTGGAGCCACAAATTCTTTGAGGAAAAGTCCAGCAACCAACATGCCGCCCATGCGATCGCCAATATTCGCGATATCTGCAACAGGGGAATCAAGAGATGCGCGGAGTTCTTCTGGCAGAGGCATCGGCCAGAATTGCTCTCCAGTTGATTCTGCAATCTTCAAGAATGTATCTGAGAATTCCTGATTATTGGTCATAACGGCGCTGGTTCGAGTACCGAGTGCAACTACTTGTGCGCCAGTCAACGTTGCTACGTCAACCAGTCCATCAAGGCCGCCAGCTTTCTTTCCTACTTCTGCAGCTTTCATCATTGCATCAGCAAGTACAAGTCTTCCTTCTGCATCGGGATTGAGAACTTCAACAGTCTTGCCGCCATAAATAGTGATGATGTCACTCGGACGTGTAGCGGTATCACTCACCATGTTTTCTGCAAGAGGCGCCCATGCATCAATTGCAATAGGTAATCCCAATTCAGCAATGGCGAGCGCTGCTGCAGAAACCGCTGCTGCTCCACTCATATCTGATTTCATCGCTTCCATACCTTGCGCAGGTTTAAGTGCTAGACCACCAGTATCAAAAGTGATGCCCTTACCTACAAATGCGTAGCGTTTAACGCTCTTCTTTTTCGGGGTGTACGAAAGATGAAGTAAACGTGGTGGATTGGCCGAACCTTGACCGACACCAATGATTCCGCCATAACCCAATTTACGTAACTGAGAATCATTGAGAATTTCAACTTTAACTCCTGAGCCTGCGGCAAGTTTCTTAAATCGCTGCGTGAATGAGTCAGGAGTGAGGTGGCTGGGAGGAGTATTAATAAGATCTCGGACAATAAATGTGTACTTAGTTATGACTTCACAGCGACGTAGCGCTTTGGTGTACTCGCTCTTCTTTGCACTCTTACTGAAGATGGAAATCTTCCCAAGTGGCGATTTGCGATCAGCTTTTGATGTGCCACGGAATTCATCAAATGCATATGCTCCCAACATCGCGCCTTCGGCGATCGCGCTAAATTCTTCGAGCGATGAGTGGGGTAGCGCAAATGTGGCGGAAGAGTGGCCCGCTAAGTTTCTAGCAGCTGCTCCAGCAGCGCGACGTAGCGCTTCATGAGGAAACCGATCACTTGCTTTACTTTCACCTAAGCCTGATAGAACTATGAGTTTGGAAGCGCGCCCCGGCAACTTAATCACTTCATCTGCGCCACCAGTTGCGCCCAGGTCATTGAGCGCTTCAAGAAGCGGCGCTTCATCTACCTTGAGATCACCGCTATACAGTTTGAATTGCGGTTTACCTTGTGAAGATTTTGGCGTTTTGGAAAAACCAATTACCAAAACATCTTCAATAACAGAGCTATCAGTCGCACGAATTGTGGGCATTGGGCTAGGTTATTGGAGTGAGCAAATATTCGCCATTACACGAATTTCACCTTAACGCTGGCGCCAAGCTTGCTGATTTTGGCGGGTGGGATATGCCCATTGAATATCCAACCCTCGCTGGCGGTGGCGTTCTGAATGAGCATCGTGCAGTTCGCGAGTCGGTTGGGCTCTTCGATGTCTCCCATCTAGGCAAAGCGTTGGTAACTGGGGCGGGAGCACTGGAATACCTCAATTCAGTTTTTACCAATGATTTGAATCGCATTAGTGATGGACAGGCTCAATACACCTTGATCTGCGATCCAGATACTGGTGGCGTCATTGATGATCTCATCGCATATCGATACTCTGCAGAGAAAGTCTTCTTAATTCCAAATGCTGCAAATACCTCCGAGGTCGTTGCAAGACTACAAGCCCAGGCTCCATCCAATTTAAAAATAGAAAATCTTCATGAGAAGTTTTCTGTCTTCGCTTTGCAAGGTCCAGCCGCCGATGAAGTATTGAAAGATCTCGGGATTCAAACCAATCTCGAATACATGTCTTTTTCTGAAATCACAATCAATGGCAAGCCGATAGTTCTCTGTCGAACCGGCTACACCGGAGAACGTGGTTACGAAATTCTTACCTCGTGGAGCGATGCCCGAGAAATTTGGGAGCAGGTTTTAGCCAGAGTTCATGCTCATGGTGGAAGAGCTGCAGGCCTTGGTGCACGAGATACCTTGAGAACTGAGATGGGCTACCCGCTGCACGGCCATGAGTTATCACTCTCTATTTCGCCCGTGGAAGCTAGCGCATCGTGGGCTGTTACCTGGGATAAAGAATTTTGGGGCAAAGATTCGCTCTTGAAACAACGTTCAGAGAAAAGACATCGAGTTCTTCAGGCCGTGAAAATAGTGGATAGAGGCATTCCACGCGCAGGAATGATTGTTAGAGATCAAACAGGATTGGAAATTGGCAGCGTCACAAGTGGTACTTTCTCGCCTACTTTGAAAACTGGGATTGCTCTAGTTTTGCTTCATCAGAAATTAGCGATTGACGCAAAAGTAATCATTGATATTCGAGGTCGTCAGAGCGAGGGAGTTATCTCGCGCTTGCCATTTGTTCCTTCGCATGTAAAGTGAAATTCAGTCGAAGTTGAGCTCTACGGAGCGAGTGCAGGAGCGGTCGCGCAGATATCGCTATCAATAACGACGTAGTAATCGCTCTAGGAATATCCCACGCCAGGGCAGTGGCTAAATGAAAAACCATAAATCTTTGAAAGTTATCAAAAATCGCTCCGCCTGGAATATAGGAGAGTTGAGTATCGGTACTTGCAATCCAGGGCCAGAGTTGGAGATCCATCAAGAGTCCAAATGCGAGAGATGAAATGAGGCCAATAAAGATGAGAGAAGCAATTTGAATCCTTAAATGAAATTTGTGGGAAATTTTCGAGATAGTTCCAGATGCGATGCCAATCCAGCCCGCAGCAAGCATTTGAAATGGCAACCATGGTCCAATACCACCAGTAATGAGCGCTGAGATTCCCATCGCAATTACACCGAGTGAAAATCCAAACTTAGCGCCAAAGACATATGCAGAAATGATGAGAAGGAACCACATCGGTTCAATTCCAACAGCACCTGCGCCAACCAAACGAAGCGCCGCAATCAGTGCGCTAAGAACTCCAAGTAGGGCGACTGCTTTGCTGTCGAGTGCGCCCTGTGAAATGTCAATGGCAACTATTCCCACTGCAATCAACGCAATAATGATTGCAAACGAACGCGCAGCTTCAGGTTGGAATAGAAAAATCTCACTCTTAGGCAGGTACAAGGGCCAGGTAAAAGCTACAAGACCCATAAGCGAACCAATCGATAGAACGATGGAAGAAAGAGCTCTATTTCTCCGCATTAACGTAGCTTTCTACTTCCGTAACTGTCATCCACGTAGATTGTGGCAACGCCTTAGCAACTTGGGGAGCAAAGGCAGGAGATGCTGTAAGAACTTGTCGCGTGCTGCCATCTGCAATAACTTCTCCGTCAGCAAGGAAGATCACTCGGTCAGCTGCTTCAGCTACAAGTTCTACATCATGAGTTGATATAAATACCGCACGATTGTCACGATGAGCAATTTCTTTGAGATTTTGCACTAGAACTTTCTTGGCTTCGTAATCTAAACCCCGCGTCGGTTCATCAAGAATTACGATCCGAGGTTGTGCGGAGAGAATGATGCTTAGCGCCAATCCCAGCCTCTGACCTTCTGATATGTCGCGAGGGTGTGCATTTAATGAGGGAATGTTCATTAGCTCCGAATAGATCTTTAAAGTACTACCTTCATTTACTCCGTTATCACGATCAGCCAAAAGACATTCTTCTTGAACGCTCTGCCCATAAAGCAAATCACCCGGCTCTTGCGGTACATAACCGACATAAGAGATCAACTCTTTGTCAGTAAAGCCATGAGGATCACGCCCCATAACTTTGATCGAACCGCCAGTCACAGGCGCTTGACCGACTGTGCACTTAAGTAACGTTGTCTTGCCCGCTCCATTTCTGCCCATTAGAGCAACAACTTCTCCTTCTCGAATTTCAAGGTTAATACCTGAGAGTGCGTAAGCTCTCTCTGAATCTTGGTATGAAGCGTTCAAATCCTTCATGCTTAAGAGAACGTCACCATTGTTGTGAGCTGGCGAAGTTACTGACTGCAGAGCTACTTCAATAGAGGGAGCGATCTTTCGAAATTCGCGAATACTAAGTGGAATTGTCGGCAATTTTAAGGTTTTTGCCAGTTCAACAAGTGGCGGAGCGATAGGTGAATCTTTGAGAACATCTTCTGCGCCACCAAGTTCTAGAGTTCCATCGCCATGCACCAAAATGATTCGATCAACAAATTGGATGACTCGCTCAAGTCGATGTTCAGCAACGATGATAGTTAGACCTAGATCATGAACCAAGCGATGCAAGATTGAGAGAACCTCTTCTGCAGCAATGGGATCGAGCGCACTTGTGGGTTCATCTAGCAGTAGCACTTTAGGGTTAGTTACGAGTGCTGCTGCAATCGCAACTCTCTGCTGCTCGCCACCACTGAGTTCAGAGATTGCTCTACGTCGTAATGGCGCGAGCGCCAAGAGATCTAAGACTTCTTCAACTCTTTTACGCATTATCTCGGGTGCAACGCCGAGCGTCTCTAAACCAAAAGCGATCTCTTCCTCAACCAGATCAGATACAAAACCGTTTACTGGGTTTTGGCCGACGATTCCAACCACATCAGCTAATTCACCAGGTTTAAGCGATCGCGTGGATCTCCCTGCCACAGAGATTTCACCAGAAAGAATTCCTCCCGTGTGATGGGGGACTAGACCATTAATAAGTTTTAAAACGGAACTTTTTCCGGCGCCCGTATGCCCCATCAACAGAACCAGTTCACCTTCATTGACGCTAAAAGTCGCATCTTCGATGATGGTGCGTTGCGAGTTCGGGTAGATCAACGAAACATTTCGAAAAGCAATCATGAGATCAACACCGGAGTTGAAATACAAATAATGAGTATTAGTGAGAAAATGATTGGAGATGAAATATTTAAGAGAGCTATCGCAAGGAGTGCGTAGATAGGACCGCTCAGAGCAAGACTCTCACGCGCCCCCCAGCGTTCAGGACGATATCGAGTTGGGTTTTTGAAATATCCATAGCCACGACTTTCTAAACTGGCCGCTAAATCTATGGAACGCTCTAAAGAGTCTTCTAGGACGGGTAGCGCGATTTTGCGCCACGACTGTAGTCCTTCTGATGGCTGGCCTCTTAATCGTTTTGCGCTACGAACCCGAGTAATGCTTCGCGCGGTTTGAGGCGCAACCGAACTGGCAATCACACTTGCCAATCCGATTCCATAGAACCTTTTGGGCAATACGCGCAAGAGATTATGAGGATTACTTAAAGCGTTTGCACTCGCAAAGACCAGAATCAACGCAACCAGTAATAGCGCTTCATCAAAAGCGGTGAGTAAACGTTGAGAGGTCACAACGCCTCCCACGCGAATTCCAACAAAGATTTCGGGAAGTTGAATCTGCGGAAGCGTCAAGATAACCGTGCCTGGCATTGGCACTCCAATTAAGAAACCGATCGCCATGCGAAATAGAAAAGCGATTGCTGCAAAACGCAGCGCCCAATGAAAAGTTTGAAACCAGTAAGTGGAATTTCGATTCAAAAAAACAACGAGAAGAACTCCACAAATAATTGCCGTCGAGCTCCACCTATTGCTCTCTAAAAAAAGAATTAGACATATGAGTGCAGCCCAGAGCCACCAGAGCAGCGGGTGAAATCTGCTCTGAGCAGCTCGGGCTACCTCGCGCAACTACTTGTTCCGGCGTCGATTAAAAATGAATCCCACAACTAGCATCGCTGCCAGCACCGCCATGAGAAGTGGGGTTGAGCGGCTAGCTTCACCTTCCAGTGTGGCAGGTGTTGATGTTGTAACAGCAGCTTCTTCTGTAGGTTCTTCAATTTCAACGCCGCACTCTTGTGCAGGATAGCCCGCGATACCGCAGATCAAACCGGATTCGTTGGCGCGAACTTCTAGCGCGCTCTTGAGGACATCAAGACCTACTGATCCTTCGGGAACCACGACGCAATCAGAGAAGAACTCCATTGGAGTTTCGCCTGCTGGCGCAATATTGGCAGCGCCAAAATCAACGACTAAACCGACACGTACTTTTCCGGTCGTTTCTGGAGTACCTTCGCAGAGAGTTGCGAAATCTGGATCCATCATCGGCGCAACGGCTGGAATATCGTTGTTACTGAATACAAAAGTCCAGCCTTCAACATCACCATCTTTAACTTCGATTGATGGTCCGGTCATCGCTGCAGTCCATGATGTTGCGCCACTTTGCGCTTGGAAATATCCCCAATAACGGTATCCCGTGGCCGCATTGGCAGATGGGGCGAAAAGAGCGATAGGAAGAATTACGAGAGCTATTGCTGCAATATTTGAGAGAAGTGAATTAGTAAATTTGTTGAACATGTGAACCTTTCACAGAAGAAAAGGGATTCACGATGGCGAAAAAAATTCCGCCCCGTAAACCGCGACGGGTGGTAAAGATGCCTCACGGTTGGTAATCCGACTTACGCGCGAGAGACGCACGTTCACGGTTGCGGGTCAGCGTCGGATTTTCACCGACTTCCCCAATCCAAAAGGCTATGAAGTTGTGTGCGAAATAAACCACCAAAGTGCTCGACCCGCAAGGAGGCGCTACGCTCGGAGGTATGGAATATAGACGTCTCGGCAGTTCAGGTATGTATGTCTCAGAAATTACCTACGGGAATTGGATTACCCACGGATCACAAGTTGAGCAAGATGCGGCGTTCAAGTGTGTGCGCGCAGCTTTTGATTCAGGCATCACCACCTTTGATACCGCTGATGTTTACGCGGGAACGCGCGCTGAAACAGTTTTAGGTAAAGCGCTCAAAGGCGTTAAGCGCGAGTCATATGAACTGCTCACCAAGGTCTATTGGCCAACTGGTCCAGGAAAAAACGATCGAGGTCTATCCCGTAAGCACATTATGGAATCCGTCCACGCTTCGTTGAAACGACTTCAAACTGACCACATTGACCTTTATCAATTTCATCGTTTTGACTACGAAACACCGCTTGAAGAGAGCCTCTCGGCATTTGATGATTTGATACGTCAGGGCAAAGTTATGTACATCGGATTCTCCGAGTGGAACGCTGACCAAATTTCCAGCGCCTTGAAAATTCAAGATGCACGTGGATACACCAGACTCGTCTCGAGCCAACCGCAATACTCGATGTTGTGGCGCGTGATTGAAAGCAAAGTTGATCCGGTTTGTAAAGCAGAAGGCATTGGCCACATTGTTTGGTCACCGATTGCACAAGGTGCGCTGACTGGAAAGTATCTACCTGGCAAGAAGCCGCCAAAAGGTTCCCGCGCCACTGACAAAAAAGGTGGAGCCAACATGATTTCGCGGTGGATGAATGATGACGTTCTCACCGCAGTTCAGAAATTGAAACCGATTGCAGAACAAGAGGGGCTTACCCTCGCGCAATTAGCTGTTGCTTGGGTGCTTCAGAACCCCAATGTTTCAAGTGCGATTATTGGCGCAACAAAACCAGCGCAGATCAAAGAAAATGTGAAAGCAAGTGGCGTGAAATTAAGTTCTGAAACTATGCGAGCCATTGATTCAGCACTGGGTAACTTGCCAGAAAAAGATCCCGCAAAAACGGTTAGCCCGAATCCTCGCGCCTAGATCTTGTCGCCGCGTTTTACCTGTGGGAGAGGAGCGCGCAAGCGGCGGATCTGAGTAGAACGTAACCAGCCGTACATTCCAAGACCTTTCAGTGGCGCATCTGGAAAGCGGCTCGTAACTTCTCGTTTAATTCTCCGCGATAAGAAGAAGCCATCGATAACTGAGAAGAGCAGAGCTGAGTACATCAGCGCGATTGCGGCGAACTGTACATACACAACAGGTATGAGTGTCATAAATAGCACGAGAACAATGATTGGCAAGAAAAATTCTCCGATGGAGCGTCTTGAATCTACGTAGTTGCGAATGAATTTTCTGACCGGGCCTTTGTCACGTGGAGGAAGAGCGTTCTCATCGCCTCGCATATAAGCATCGCGCTGCTGTGCTCGAAGCACGCGCGCTTGTTGTTTCTGTAGCTTCTTCGCTTCTTTAGTCGCTGCTGGAGCTAATCGATTAACGACGCGTTGTTGTTCCGCCTCTTTACGCTTCGGAGTGGGACGACCCTTTTTTTCTGCAGGTTTTTTCTCGGCCATGAGCGCTACGGTAAAGCCAGCATTCGCTCTAACGCAACTCGGGCAAAGTGAGCTGTTGTTGGCTCAACCTTAATTTGGTTTACAAGCCGACCTTCTACCAGCGATTCCATGGCCCAAACTAAATGAGGAAGATCAATACGGTTCATTGTCGAGCAGTAGCAGACGGTTTTATCCAGAAAAATCACAGATTTATCAGGATTATTTGCAGCAAGTCGTTTAACTAGATTGAGTTCAGTCCCAACTGCCCACTGAGAGCCTGCGGGTGACTCTGCAACAGTTCTAATGATCATCTCCGTGCTTCCAACGACATCACTATTTCTAACAACATCATGCTGGCATTCAGGATGAACGAGAACTTTGATGCCAGGCACCTTCTGTCGTACTTCATTGATGTTGTCGAGTGAAAATCGACCATGAACCGAGCAGTGTCCGCGCCAGAGAATTACTTTTGCACCGGTGATTTCTGAATCTGTTAAACCGCCATTTGGTTTCCAAGGATTCCAAAGAACGCAATCTTGTAGATCTAGCCCCAATTTCAATACTGCCGTATTGCGGCCAAGATGCTGATCAGGAAGGAAAAAGACTTTATCTCCCTTATCGAAAGCCCATCGCATAGCTCGCTCTGCATTCGAGGAGGTGCACACAGCTCCGCCATTTTCACCCGTGAACGATTTAATTGCGGCCGATGAATTCATATAAGTAATCGGAATTGTGCGCTTCGAAATTCCAAGTTTTTCAAAAACTTTCCAGGCATCGCTAACTTGATTTGCAGTTGCCATATCTGCCATGGAGCAACCCGCGGCAAGGTCAGGAAGTATTACTTTCTGTTGCTCGCTGGTGAGAATATCTGCGCTCTCTGCCATGAAATGGACTCCACAAAAGAAGATGTATTCGGCATCCGAGTTATCAGCGGCTGCTTGCGCGAGTTTGAATGAGTCACCGGTGATATCTGCGAATTGGATAACTTCATCACGTTGATAGTGATGGCCCAAAACCATCGCACGAGAACCTAGAGCCTTGCGCGCTTGCGTCGCACGAGCCACCAGATCGGGATCACTTGCAGCCGGGAGCTCGCCCGTACATGAGACACCTCGTTCACTCGAGAGGTCAGAGCCGCGCCCCAAGAGGAGCAAATCTGTAAGGGAACTCATCACTCGGTCATTATCGCGCGAAAAAGGGGAATGCGGGGAGTAAAGTAGGCGTTGCGGTTCATACGAATCGAGAGTAGACGGAGAGAAAATGACAACCGAGACCACTGAATCAACAATGACAGGCATTAACCTCACATCAGGAGCTGCCGAGAAAGTTGCTGCACTTTTAGCACAAGAAGGTCGTGACGATTTAAGTCTCCGCGTTGCAGTCCAACCAGGTGGTTGCTCTGGACTTCGCTATCAACTCTATTTTGATGATCGCGCTTTGGATGGCGATACCGTTTCTACATTTGGTACTGTCAAAGTCGTTACCGACAAGATGAGTACTCCGTATCTCATGGGAGCGACAATTGATTTCGTCGACACCATTCAAAAGCAAGGTTTTACGATTGATAATCCGAACGCCCAAGGCTCATGCGCTTGCGGCGATTCTTTCAACTAATTCCTTAACTGTATTTTCATCGTGATGCGGCTTGAGGGTAATTCTCAAGTTTCCGCGCTCTGAAAAACCCAAAGCGGTAAGAACATGGCTCGGTGAAAGCGCCCCAGCGCCACATGCCGATCCTGCGTCGATGAGAAATCCATCTAATTCAACTTTCCGTAGCACTTCCTCAGCAACAGAATGTGGGAGAACAAAAGCAAGAAACCTAGGATCGCAGTTCTTCTCATCGCCAACTACATGGACTCCATTTACCAGGGAGATCAGCAGTTCCCGAGTGAAGGTATTGAGGGCACGTAACCTGCGAAAATCTTCGTCAGAACTTTTCACCCAATTCTCCAAAGCCACAGCGGTAGCCAAGAGAAGTGGTTTCGAGAATGAACCAAAAACTCTACGGTTATCAATTTCAGGACCAGGATTTCGCCATTTGCTGTGATCTGATATTCCAACGAGGGCAATGCCTTGCGGTCCACCAAAACTTCTCGGATCCCATAAAGCGCTATCCCATTTATCTGGCAGACGATTAAGTGGAAAAGATGCAGTCATATCCGCAAAAAGACTCTGATTCTCATCAATCTTCGGCGGCTCTTGTATAACTCCCATTTCGCGGTTTGTGGCTTGCCACGAGATGACGCACGAATCTGAATCTTCTAGCGCGCTCTGAAAATTTACGATTCCCGATTCGCGTGGCTTGAGTTCAGCAACCTCACCACCTGCGTTCGAGTGTGCGCGCGCAAAAGCATGAATAACTTGACGATCAATTTCGGAGTAAACAAATCTCCTTGAAGGATCTTTAAGTAATCCCCCAAGAGCGGTTTGAAAACCAAACCCCAATTCGCCGACGACTTCTAGTTCAGAGACTGCAATACCGAGATTTGCGGCAATTGTTTCGCGAGCGGAGCCGACAAGGTTTCTCAATTGCGCAGATTGATGATGAAGTTTGCTTGGATCTGCCCAGCCGGAATCAAAGAAATACTCCAATAAATCACGTGCCGCAGGATGCAGCGGCAGGTCATTTTGAAAGTCACGAAGTGAGGGAGTG
>DAIOTH010000011.1:0-15259 GCA_036752125.1 Candidatus Nanopelagicaceae bacterium
ACAGCGTACTTAACGCCGTTGAGTTCATCGATACCGACCTGAGCTTCTTCACCGGTTAGTGGGCCCTGGTAAGCAATCGTGACAGTCTTCGCTGCTGCATTCGATGCTGGAGCAATTGCGACAGCAGAACCTGCTGCGAGCGCAATTACGGCAGCAACAGAAATTAAGCGTTGCTTCTTCATTTATTGCCTTTCATTCATGATCATGCCCCCTGGGACAGGGAGGGGTGAAGGCTAGCGCCAGGCTCGCATTCCGCACAAGGAAATATCTTGCATGCGAAGATAACTTTCCCGTTATTTGAGACGGAAAACCTCTCGATAAGTTACTTATTTATTAAGGGTAGCTGAGGGGTTTATGACCGCCTCGGCGACTTCTTTCATAGTGATGCGGCGGTCCATGGCCGCCCTCTGAATCCAGGAAAATGCTTCTGGCTCGGAAAGGTTGAGGGCTTTCATGAGTATGCCTTTTGCTCGATCAATAATTTTCCGGGTTTCGAGTCGATCATGGAGATCAGCAACTTCGGTTTCCAGAGATTTCATCTGGCGATGGCGACTTACCGAAATCTCAATTGCAGGTACTAAGTCGTTGATGGTAAACGGTTTAACTACATAGGCCATCGCGCCGGCATCGCGAGCACGTTCTACTAAATCTTTCTGGCTGAATGCGGTAAGCATGAGAACTGGTGAAATCGAAATAATTTTTTCCGCGGCTGAAATTCCGTCTAACACGGGCATCTTTACATCCAATATAGCCAAGTCTGGTTTAACTTCCACAGCGAGCTTCACAGCTTCTTCGCCATTGCTTGCTTCTGCAACAACTTCGTAGCCCGCCTCACCCAACATTTCAACAAGATCCATACGAATGAGAGTTTCATCTTCGGCAACAAGAATTCGATATTTTGTTGTGTGGCTATCCGTTGTCATGTGCCTCGAGTCGGATTTGAACCGACACTATGCAGTGTTTGAGACTGCCCTCTCTACCGTTGGAGTACCGAGGCTAAGTTGCTAAACGTAATTCTAGCGATAGGCGGGAGCAACGCCACCTACGGCATCTCCCACTTTATGTACACGCATCGCATTGGTAGAACCCGGGATTCCTGGTGGCGATCCCGCAACAATCATGATGAACTCACCTTTTGCTACGCGCTTAGATTCAATCAGGATGGCATCTACTTGTTTAACCATCTCATCGGTTGTGGTGACGAGCGGAGTAAGTAGAGGTTCCACTCCCCACGTAAGCGACATTTGATTAAAAGTCGCAGCATCGGGTGTGAGCGCAAGAATTGGAATGGGTGAACGAAGTCGCGACATGCGTCGAGCTGAATCACCCGACTTTGTAAATGCTGCTAACACTTTTGCGCCAACCGTAAGTCCAACTTCTGTAGCCGCTTTTGTGATTGCCCCACCTTTTGTGCGCGGATTATGTTGTAAGGCTGGAATTAAATGGAGCGCTTCTTGTTCTGTCTTTTCAATGATACGGGCCATGGTTCGAACTGCTTCAATCGCGAAAGAACCCACACTTGTTTCGCCTGAGAGCATCAATGCGTCAGCGCCATCCAGGACAGCATTTGCGCAGTCAGTGGCTTCAGCGCGCGTAGGGCGAGAATTAGTAATCATGGAATCTAACATCTGAGTGGCCACAATGACTGGCTTCGCATTTTCACGTGCCAGCGTTACACAGCGTTTTTGAACCAGCGGAATATCTTCAATTGGCATTTCGACACCGAGATCTCCGCGCGCAACCATAATGCCATCAAATGCTTGAACAATCTCTTCTAAATTATCGACCGCCTGTGGTTTTTCAATTTTTGCAATGACCGGGAGTCGAATTCCTACTTCATCCATAATTCGATGAACATCGTCAATATCTTTTGCGGAGCGCACAAATGAGAGCGCGATGAAATCTGCTCCCGCCTTGAGCCCCCATCTCAGATCATCAATATCTTTCTCTGACATAGCTGGAACTGAAACTGCAACGCCAGGAAGATTTATGCCTTTGTTATTGGATACTGGTCCAGGTTCAATGCACTTCGTAACGACATCGTTTCCCTTAACTTCAACAACTTCTACCGTAACTTTGCCGTCATCAATCAAAATGCGATCGCCTTTTTTGCAATCACCAGGCAGGCCCTTGTAAGTAGTTCCGACTCGATCTTTTGTTCCGGAAATCTCATCCGTAGTTATGGTGAAAATATCGCCTCGACTAAGTTCGTGCGGCCCGCTTGCAAATCTTCCAAGACGTATCTTGGGGCCTTGCAAATCAACCAAAATTGCGACTGGCTTTCCTGCATCAGCGGCCGCTTTTCTTACCAGGTCAAGACGATTTTGATGTTCTTCATATCCGCCATGCGAGAGATTGAGTCGAGCGACATTCATGCCTGCATCGATTAACTCTGCAGCTTTTTCTGGGCTTTCTACAGCCGGACCCATCGTGCAAACAATTTTGGCGCGGCGCATTGGCTTACTTTATTCCATCTCTCATTATTTAATGAAATTACGCATTA
This sequence comes from Candidatus Nanopelagicaceae bacterium, assembly GCA_036752125.1. Lineage (GTDB taxonomy): Bacteria > Actinomycetota > Actinomycetes > Nanopelagicales > Nanopelagicaceae > MAG-120802. The sequence continues at coordinate 2,504 of DAIOTH010000011.1, forward strand.
CAAATCAGACGGTCAATGGTCGCGCACTTGGTTCGATGGGCGCAGGAAGTTGTGTGTCACCCATCAGATGGCGATCGACCGCGGATGCTGCGCTACGACCTTCTGCAATTGCCCAGACTATGAGTGATTGTCCACGTCCAGCATCTCCGCAGACGAAGACCCCATCAATATTGGTGTGGTAGTTCTGATCGCGCGCTATATTTCCACGATTATCGAAAGTAAGCTCAAGATCTGAAACAAGTTGGTTTTTCTCGACGCCAGTAAAACCCATTGCCAAAAAGACTAGATCTGCAGGAATCTCGCGTTCAGTACCAGGAACTTTTTCAAACTTACCGTCTATGAACTTTGTTTCAACAATCTTGAGAGCAGTAAGTTGTCCTGCAGAATCTCCAATAAAGGCTTCTGTTGAAATTGAATAGAGTCTCTCTCCAGACTCTTCGTGCGCGCTGCTTACTCGATAAACCATTGGATAGGTTGGCCAAGGTTGAGAAGTAGGTCGCTCTTCGGTAGGACGAGGCATGATTTCAATTTGCGTAATGCTTGCCGCACCTTGGCGAATTGCTGTTCCTAAACAATCAGCTCCCGTATCGCCGCCACCCAAAATAATTACATGTTTGCCATGAGCGTTAATAGGTGGTTCTTGCTCTAATTCATTGAGCGCCTGCTGATTACCCCACGGCAAGTACTCCATAGCTTGGTGAATTCCGAGAAAGTTTCGACCTGGAATATCAAGATCACGCCACTGAGTTGCACCTACAGCCAGAACTACTGCATCGTATTTAGCGCGTAATTGCGCCGCTGTGATGTCAACGCCAACATTTACACCGGGTCGGAATCGAGTTCCTTCACGTTGCATCTGATTAAGACGTCGATCTAAAACTGACTTCTCCATTTTGAATTCTGGAATTCCATAGCGAAGCAGTCCGCCGATTTTCGGTGCACGTTCATAAACCACGACGGTATGTCCAGCGCGAGTGAGTTGCTGTGCAGCTGCAAGACCTGCTGGCCCGGAACCAATAACCGCGACCGTTTTTCCGGTCATGCGATCCGGCTGCATCGGTTTTACATTTCCAGATTGGAAGGCCTCTTCGATTGTTCGTAACTCAACTTGCTTAATAGTTACTGGATCTTGATTAATGCCAAGCACGCATGCTGTTTCACATGGCGCAGGACATAGGCGACCGGTGAACTCTGGAAAATTATTAGTGGCATGAAGTCGATCGATTGCATCAACTTTCTCGTTACGCCAAATTAGATCATTCCATTCCGGAATGAGGTTTCCTAATGGACAACCCTGGTGACAGAAAGGAATTCCACAATCCATGCATCGACCAGCTTGTTTTTGAAGCGCACCAAATTCCTGTTCTTCATAAACTTCTTTCCAGTCCCGAATGCGCACATCAACTGGGCGACGTTTCGGAGTTTCTCGTCCAGTATTGAGAAATCCACGGGGATCAGCCATTGAGCACCTCCATGATTGCTTGCTCTGGAGATTTACCTTCTCGCTCTGCTCTATCAATCACATTGAGAACTTTTGCATAGTCGCGAGGCATCACCATTGAGAATCGCTTCATCTCTGTTGCCCAATTCTCAAGTAGCTTCTGCGCAACTTCTGATCCTGTTTCTGCATGGAACTTCGAAACAATGGATTGCAATCTCTCACTCTGATCGCGGGGAACGCTTAAAACGTCAACCATCTCTGTGTTAACTAAGTCGGGGTTGAGATCAAGAACAAATGCTCGGCCGCCAGACATTCCCGCTGCAAGATTGCGTCCCGTCGTGCCAAGAATGACAACTGTTCCGCCAGTCATGTATTCGCAGGCATGATCGCCAACACCTTCAACCACTGCAATTGCACCAGAATTTCTCACGCAGAATCGCTCTCCGACAACGCCCCGAACAAAAATTTCTCCAAGAGTTGCGCCGTATCCGATGACATTTCCCGCAATGACATTCTTTTCAGAGGCAAAAGTCGCACGTTCATCTGGTCGAACAATTAACCGCCCACCTGAAAGCCCTTTGCCCAAATAATCGTTGGTATCTCCATATAGTCGCAGCGTTAGACCGCGAGGAATAAAAGCGCCAAGCGATTGGCCGGCTGAGCCATGGAAAGTAATGTCGATTGTGTCGTCGGGAAGTCCCGTACCACCGAATCGTCGTGTGATTTCAGATCCCAGCATGGTTCCGACTGTGCGGTTTCCATTTCTAATTGGAAGTTGGATTCGAACTTCTTCGCTCTTCTGAAGCGCTGCAGCAGAAAGTTCAATGAGTTTGTTATCAAGGGCTGCTTCGAGTCCATGTTCCTGCTTGGTTGTGTTGCGACGCGGAGCGTCAGCTGAAACATTTGGGAAACTCAGAATCGGCGCCAGATCAAGGCCACTTGCCTTCCAGTGATCGATTGCAGCAGCTGTATCGAGAAGTTCAACTTGACCTATCGCCTCATCGAGCGTCCTAAAACCAAGTATTGCTAAGAGTTCACGAACTTCTTCGGCAATATATTCGAAGAAAGTTTCAACAAATTCTGGCTTGCCTGTGAAGCGCTTGCGTAATTCAGGATTTTGGGTTGCAACACCAACGGGACATGTATCAAGGTGACAGACACGCATCATGACGCATCCAGAGACAACAAGTGGAGCTGTGGCAAAGCCAAATTCCTCCGCGCCTAAAAGCGCCGCAATAATTACATCACGACCAGTCTTCATTTGGCCGTCAGTTTGAACAACTATTCGATCGCGCAATCCATTGAGTATGAGTGTTTGTTGGGTTTCAGCGAGGCCCAACTCCCATGGCGCACCGGCATGTTTCAGTGAAGTGAGCGGAGAAGCTCCAGTTCCACCATCATGTCCTGAAATTAAGACAACATCTGCGTGTGCCTTGCTTACGCCGGCTGCAACCGTTCCAACGCCCACTTCAGCAACAAGTTTGACGTGAATGCGCGCATCCTTATTTGAATTTTTTAAATCATGAATCAACTGAGCTAAATCTTCAATCGAATAGATGTCATGATGTGGAGGCGGCGAGATAAGTCCTACTCCTGGCGTTGAATGACGAACTTTTGCAATCCATGGATAAACCTTGTTGCCAGGTAGTTGCCCGCCTTCGCCTGGTTTTGCACCTTGTGCCATCTTGATTTGAATATCATCAGAATTAACGAGGTATTCGCTCGTCACACCAAAACGCCCAGACGCTACTTGTTTGATTGCAGATCTCTTGGAATCTCCATTTGGAAGCGGCATAAAGCGCTCAGGATCTTCGCCGCCTTCGCCGGTATTTGATTTAGCACCGATGCGATTCATCGCAATCGCTAATGTCTCGTGGGCTTCTTGCGAAATTGAACCGTAAGACATGGCCCCGGTTGAGAAACGTTTCACGATGGAAGAGACAGGCTCAACTTCATCAAGCGAGATGGATGGTCTAACACCTTCTTTAAATGTAAATAGCCCGCGAAGTGTCATAAGCGCACGTGATTGATCATCAATTCGCGTTGTATAGCGTTTGAAAATGTCGTACCGCTTAGAGCGAGTTGCATGCTGCAAAGCGAATACAGTTTCTGGATCAAAGAGGTGTGGTTCTCCTTCTCTGCGCCATTGATATTCGCCGCCTATCGGCAGTCGCTTTGTGCCAGGAACTTCTCCTCCAGGTGGATATGCAATGTGGTGGCGCGCAATTGTCTCTTCGGCAATCACGTCAAGATCAACACCACCAAGTCGAGATGTTGTGCCAACAAAATATTCATCGATGAGATTTTGAGAGAGACCGATAGCTTCAAAAACTTGTGCGCCGGTATAAGAAGCGATGGTTGAAATACCCATCTTCGACATAACTTTGAGAACGCCTTTACCAAGGGACTTAATAAGATTTTTCACAGCTTTCTCGGGCGAGATTCCTGTGATGACGCCTTGTAGAACGAGATCTTCCGCTGTCTCCATAGCAAGATAAGGATTGACGGCAGCTGCTCCAAAACCAACGAGAAGTGCAACATGATGTACTTCGCGCACTTCGCCAGTCTCTACGACTAAACCTACTTTGGTACGCGTTTTCTCTGCGATCAAATGATGGTGGACTGCTGAAGTGAGCAAGAGCGAAGGAATAGGCGCGTTTTCAGCATCGCCATCGCGATCCGAGAGAACGATGATGCGAGCTCCATCTGCAATTGCTTGAGAGACCTCCAAACGAATCTCTTCAATTCTCTGTCGTAATCCCTCTCCCCCTTCAGCTATCGGGAATAGTCCACGCACAACGTGGGCAGATAAACCTGGGAGATTATTGTCAGCATTGACGTGAATGATTTTGGCTAACTCATCGTTATCAATTACTGGAAACGCAAGTGAAATTTGGCGACATGAAGCAGGTCCTGGATCAAGAAGATTATGTTCTGGTCCAATTGATCCACCTAGTGAAGTAACAAGTTCCTCACGAATCGCATCAAGGGGCGGATTAGTAACCTGTGCAAAAAGTTGCGAGAAATAATCAAATAGCAATCGTGGCTTAGATGAGAGCGCAGCGATCGGAGTATCAGTGCCCATAGAACCAATTGGTTCTGCACCTGATTTAGCCATAGGCGTGATGATGACTCGTAGCTCTTCTTCGGTATATCCAAATGCTCTCTGTCGACGAAGCACTGATGAGTGCGGATAGATTATGTGTTCGCGAGCAGGCAACTCTGAAAGTCGGACAATTCCAGCATGAAGCCATTCACTATATGGTGCGCTATCTGCAAGAGCGTTCTTTATCTCTTCATCTTCAATGATGCGACCTGCTTCGATATCAACAAGGAACATGCGCCCAGGTTGTAGTCGACCTTTTCTAACTACGCGCTCTTGTGGAATATCGAGGACTCCAACTTCGCTTGCAAGAACCACTAATCCATCTGAGGTGACCCAATATCGAGAGGGGCGTAAACCATTGCGATCTAGTACCGCACCTATCTGATTACCATCTGTGAAAGTAACGCATGCTGGTCCATCCCATGGCTCCATGAGCGATGCGTGGAAGCGATAAAAGTCGCGGAGCTTTGGAGCCATAGTTTCGTGGTTCTCCCAAGCTTCGGGAATCATCATCAAAATGGAATGTGGAAGTGAGCGTCCGCCGAGATAAAGAAGTTCAAGAACCTCATCAAATGATGCAGAATCGCTGCCAGCTGGATCAACAATCGGGAAAAGCCTCTTCAAATCACCAGGGATTATTTTGCTTTCTAAAAGCGCTTCGCGAGCCGCCATCCAATTACGATTTCCGCGCACAGTATTGATTTCGCCGTTGTGGGCAATAAATCGATATGGATGCGCCAATGGCCATGACGGAAAAGTATTTGTCGAGAATCGAGAGTGGACAAGAGCCAGAGGTGAAACGAAACGTTCGTCAGAGAGATCAGGGAAAAATTCTTCGAGTTGACCCGTGGTTAACATGCCTTTGTAGACAATGGTCCGTGAAGATAGCGATGGAAAATAAACTGAAAGTTCGTGCTCCACTCGTTTTCTAAAACAAAAAGCGCGGCGATCCAAATCAAGGTCAGACACAGAATCACTCGATGAAATAAATAGTTGTTCGAAGTCTGGCATGACTGAGAGCGCAGTAGCTCCCAGCGAACTTGGATTGATAGGAAGTTTTCGCCATCCTAGGATGGTGATGTTTTCTTCCTGAGCAATCTCCTCAATTCGTTTCTTTCCATTAAAATCTTTTGGAACAAATGCAATTCCCGCTGCATATTTACCGATTTCTGGTAGTTCAAAATTTAAGACGGCACGAAAAAAAAGATCAGGAATTCGAGTAAGAATTCCTGCACCATCTCCGCTATTTACTTCCGCGCCAGATGCGCCACGGTGTTCAAGGTTGCGCAGCGCTGTCAGACCTTGTTCAACGATTTCATGTGTTGCAACTTTGTTGAGGGTGGCAACCATCGCAACGCCGCATGCGTCATGTTCGTTCGCAGGGTTATAAAGACCCTGAGCTTGCGGAACTGCGGAGAACAAAGCCACTAATCGCTCCCATACCCTGCGTGATTACTTCCACGAGGTTTACTCTTGTGATGAGGGACGGCGATGGCCCGATGAAGAGGTGAAATCTACCAAGAAGTCGGAGCTTTGGTGGATCTAAATCCCAGAAACATGTGCGACCTGTCCAACTAACGCCGTAATCGCCATGCCTAGTGCACCTCCAAAAACGATGCGCGCAGTTGTGCGCATAATGCTCGAGCCGGCGGTTTTAGCGCTGATGATGCCCGCAATTATCAGTCCAAAAAATGTAATTGCAATGATCGAGATTGCTTTTCCGCCCAGACTTGGTGCGAGGGCGCCCAGTAGAGGCATCGCTCCACCTGCGGTAAAACTTAAAGCAGAAGCAACCGCTGCTTGCATGGGTCGCGCCTTGGTTGATTCGTGCTGCCCTAGTTCATCACGTAGATGTGCACCAAGTGCATCATATGCATGAAGTTCCTGGGCAACTTTTTCTGCTGTGGCGCGAGAGATCCCACGCTCTTGATAGATCTGGGTTAACTCTTCTAACTCGCCTTCTGGGTCGAGAGCAAGATGTTCTATCTCTAATTTCTTATCAGATTCTTCGATGTCATTCTGAGAACGCACCGATACATATTCACCGACTGCCATTGACATAGCTCCCGCAGCAATTCCTGCTAAACCAGCAGTAACAACAAAATCATTTTTCTGCGCCGACACGACGCCAATCATTAATGAAGCAGTCGATACCAAACCGTCATTCACGCCTAATACCGCGGCTCGTAGCCAACCCGCACGATGAGCGCGGTGGTCTTCATTGCGCTTGTGAATCTCAGCTAAACCCATGACTCTATTCTACGCCTCTACTCTCTATCAGATCGGGAGCGAAGATTGCGATTTCTTAAATAGATAATGGAACCTAGGAATAAGAACACGCTCGTCCAAACATTGAGTCTCAACCCAAAAATCAGATTTGCTTCATCAATTCGAATCGATTCGATTAATCCACGACCAAATGAGTAGAAACCAACATAAAGTGCAAAGATAGAGCCAGGCCTTAGATTTCTTCCTTTAAAGTAAGTGATGAGCATTGCCGCCACTACAAGGCACCAGATAGATTCGTAGAGAAACACTGGATGAAATGTCGGACTCGAAGTGAAACCAATTGGGCGATATTGAACAGGAATCTCAAGAGCCCATGGAGCATCGAGTGGACGACCAAATAGTTCTTTATTGAACCAGTTTCCCCATCGGCCAATTGCCTGCGCAACCAGCAATCCAGGAGCGAGCGCGTCAGCGAAAATTGCAAAAGAAATCTGATTGTTGCGTGGGTGTCGCTTGTATGCAAAGTAGGCACCAGCAAATCCCAATGAGATCGCGCCCCAAATTCCTAATCCGCCCTGCCAGATGTAGAAAACTTCTATCCAGTTTCCATTTGCGCCGAAGTATTGCTGCGGCGAAGTAATGACGTGATAAAGCCTGCCACCAATTATTCCTGCTGGAACTGCAATGACCGCAACGTCGCTCACTACACCTCGTGAGCCGCCTGCAGCAACAAAACGTCTATTTCCAATATAGACAGCAGCTACCACTCCAAGAATTATGCAGAGCGCATAGAAATGAAAAGTAAGTGGACCAACCTCAATGAGAGATTGGGAAGGTGAAGGAATCGAAGCGGTTATCACTGCTTCGCTGCTTCAACCGCCGCCTTAAATTCATCAAGAACGAATTCAGAGCCAGAACGACTCCAAAGCTTGCCATTGATAAATACTGTGGGAGTACCTTCAACTTTGTTCTTCGCCATTGATTGGTAAACCTTTTCTACGGTCTCCCCATACTTATTATCGTTAACGCAACTTTCAAATGTTGGGCTAGTAATACCCAACCTCTTGCCTATCTCAACAAGATTCTTATTTGAGAATATGCCGCTATTTTCTGCGCCCTGGACTGTGTAAATAGCGCGATGGAATTCTAGGAATCGACCTTCGTCTACCGAGCAATAAGCCGCATTCGTAGCACGCTTTGACTCCATGCCGAGGAAGGAAGTCATGTGATAAGTAACTTTTGCTTCTTTATTCCGGACTAAATCTTCAATGTAATCACTCATTGCAGTCTCAAAATACTTGCAGAATGGACACTGAAAATCTTCCCAGATATTGATGGACAATGGAGCATCTGCATTAAAGACGATTCCGTAATCATTCTCAGGCAATACTTCTGCTGTGAGTGGCGCACCATTATTGGAAGCGTCGATCTGTTCGATAGAAGCAGGCAGAGCGGTCTCGGAACCTGATCGTTTGTCGAGAACTGTAAATATGACACCCGAAAGCACGACGAGAGCGACCATACCAATCACGATATTTCTTGTGACTGTGTCTCCTGATTTCTTGGCTCCGCGGTTATCTCTTTGACGAGGTTCCTTTGGCACGGTTACTCCTTCTTTCTTGGTCTCATAACTCTTTCAAAATTCAACGTCCGCATAACCTGCGGAAGCACGCTCGAAGTCTAATCCAGGCCTGAACTTTGCGACACTTAAGAGCGCCGCACCCCTTGAGCAAGTTCTGCGGCCAAGTTTCTGACCTTCTCTAAGGCTTCTTGATGAGATTTTGAATCCAAAACTAACTTAATAAATGCTGAGCCAACAATTACTCCATCGGCATACGAGGCTACCTGCTTTGCTTGTTCGGCATTAGACACTCCTAGGCCGACTGCGATCGGTAACTGAGAGACTTTTCGAATGCGAGAAACGAGTTCACCGGCAGCGCTCGATACTGAAGTGCGAGCGCCTGTAACTCCCATCAAACTTGCGGCGTAAACAAATCCTGAACATGCCTCTGTAACTTGCGCTAGCCGCAGATCTGAAGTGCTTGGCGCAACAACATACACTCGATTAATCTCATGATTATTAGTCTTCGAAATCCATTCTGAGGACTCTTCAATTGTGAGATCTGGAGTTATAACTCCAACGCCACCAACTGTTGCGAGATCACGTACAAAATTTTCTACACCAAATTTCTCGATGGGATTCCAGTAGGACATCACCAAAGCCGGAACCTTTATCTTAGAAACAAGACTAAGCACATCACTTGCTCCAGTCCTATTTCGCAAAGAAATCTCAGCTGCTTGCTGAATTACAGGACCATCCATGACGGGATCGCTGTAAGGAAAACCTACTTCCACAATGTCAACGCCGCCTTCGACCATCGCATTTACGATTTCAGATGTTAAGTCTTTTGTGGGAAATCCCGCAGGCATGTATCCGATCAGCGCAGCTCGGTTTTCGCTCTTTGCGCGTGAGAATACTTCACTCAAACTCATGATTATTTGCCAAGCTCTATAACGGAATACCAAAGTATTGCGCTGCGGTCTGGACATCTTTATCGCCACGTCCAGAGAGATTTATAAGAAGAATCGCATCTTTACCAAGTTCATTTCCAACTTGGAGCGCACCAGCCAGAGCATGAGCAGTTTCAATTGCAGGAATAATTCCCTCCGTTTTTGAAAGCAGCGCAAAGGCGTGCATCGCTTGATCATCGGTGATTGCGCGATACTCGGCGCGTCCAATGTCATGAAGATATGCATGCTCAGGTCCAACTCCTGGATAATCCAATCCAGCAGAAATTGAATGTGACTCAACAGTTTGGCCGTTTTCATCTTGAAGAACATAAGAGCGAGTTCCATGGAGAACCCCAGGCGTGCCGCCAACGATGGTGGCCGCATGCTTTCCTGATTCAACGCCACTTCCGCCTGCTTCCAATCCAATAAGTCGCACATCAAGATCATCAATAAAGGGATGGAAAATTCCGATGGCATTTGATCCACCGCCAACGCATGCAAGTACTGCATCAGGAAGTCGACCGGTTAATTCCAGTACTTGAGCGCGCGCTTCTTCTCCAATAATGCGATGAAAATCTCGCACCATCGTGGGGAATGGATGCGGTCCAGCGACAGTGCCGAGCAAGTAATGAGTTGTTTCAACATTGGTTACCCAGTCACGCATTGCTTCATTGATTGCATCTTTGAGAGTACGTGATCCCGTGGTTACGGGAACAACACTTGCGCCTAATAACTTCATCCGCGCAACATTGAGAGATTGGCGCTTTGTATCTTCCTCGCCCATATAAACAACGCATTCCAAACCAAGGAGAGCTGCTGCAGTTGCAGAAGCAACACCGTGCTGTCCTGCACCAGTTTCAGCGATGATGCGCTTCTTACCCATACGTTTAGTGAGAAGTGCTTGACCTAAAACATTATTGATTTTATGGCTACCGGTGTGATTGAGATCTTCACGTTTGAGGAGAATCCGAGCACCACCTGCGTGGACTCCAAACCGTGGCGCCTCTGTGATGATGGATGGGCGACCCGTATAGGTGCGATGGAGTGCTTCTAATTCGTGCTGAAATTCTGGATCACTGAGCGCTGCTTTATGTGCGCTATCCAATTCATCAAGAGCTTGAATCAGCGCTTCCGGAACAAATCGACCACCATAAGGACCAAAGTGTCCGATGATTGATGTCTCTTCCATATCGCGAGTCTACTTTTACCTATCTATTTCCGACACTTAGGATTTTTTCACGCTTATAAATTCAGCGATACTCGCTACGGGATCCCCAGATTTCACCAAAGTCTCCCCTACAAGTATGGCTTGTGCACCAGCACTGCGGGCTAATTTCACATCATCAATTGTTGCAATTCCTGACTCTGCGATCGAGTAGATTTTGCTTGGAACTCTCGGGAGTAAGGAAGTGAAATTATTGAGATCAATCTCCAGAGTCTTGAGATTGCGTGCATTCACACCGATTATTTCTGGGTCAACTTTCAGAGCTCTTTCTAGTTCACTAGCATCATGAACTTCAATGAGAACTTTCATCCCTAATTCATGAGCGAGCGCATAGAAATCCTGAAGTTGAACATCATCAAGTGCGGCAACGATTAACAATAGTAAGTCTGCTCCAAAGGCGCGAGACTCTCGAACCAAATATTCATTGACAATAAAGTCCTTCCGAAGCATCGGAGTTGATACCCGGGAACGCACCTCAACAAAATCTTGAAGTGAACCCCCGAACCGTCTTTGTTCGGTCAGAACGCTGATGACTGATGCGCCGCCTTTTTCATAGAGCGCAGCTAGTTGCGCTGGATTAGATATCTCTGCCAATGCTCCTTTTGAAGGAGATGAACGTTTTACTTCAGCAATGACCGAAAAAGGTTTCGCTCTCAGTGAGTCCAAAGGATCACGAACTGGACCAATAGCGGCGATGCGTTCATCTAATTCTGCTTTAGAAAGTTCACGGACTCTTTGATCTTCGAGAACTCCAGCAATGATGGAATCTAGGACGCTCATATTATTTTTGTTGACCTAACAATTGCAGAGCATTCGCGGCAGCTATGGCTCCTAAAACTGCTGCAGCCTTATTAAGACACTCATCATTTTCATTTTCGGGAATTGAATCGGCGACTATTCCAGCTCCTGCTTGAACATAAGCAGTCTTCTCTTTAATTACTGCAGTACGAATAGCTATACATGTATCAAGATTTCCCGTGAAATCTACATACCCAATTGCGCCGCCATAAATTCCGCGTCGCGATGGTTCGAGACTTTCTATGATCTCCATCGCCCGTGGTTTTGGAGCGCCAGACAGCGTTCCAGCTGGAAAGACCGCGTAGAGAGCGTCAACTGGGCTTTTTGCCTCTGCCAATTTTCCTGTCACGGTCGAGACTATGTGCATCACATGCGAGTATCTCTCTAAATTCATAAATTCAACAACGTTGACAGTTCCTGGCGCACATACTCGACCAAGATCGTTTCTGCCTAAATCCACCAACATTAAATGCTCGGCTCGTTCCTTTGGATCTGCCAAAAGTTCTTCACCGAGGCGAAAGTCCTCTTCTGCATTACTCGAGCGTCTTCGCGTTCCGGCAATGGGATGAACTAAGACTTCACGTCCTGTTACTTTTACCAAGGCCTCTGGACTCGAACCTACTACCGAAAGCCCATCAGCAAATCTAAATAGATACATATAGGGGCTCGGGTTATGTAGACGTAGCATGCGATAAACATCGAGTGGATCCGCTTCGCAAGGAATTGAGAAACGCTGCGAAAGAACTACTTGGAATGCTTCCCCACTTCGTATCTCTTCCTTTACAGATTCGATACTCTTCATAAATTCTGCAGAAGTAAAGTTTTGTGTAAATTTTGGTTCTGGCTTTTCGCCAATCATTGCAACAGTGCTGGGGATGTTACCTCCAAGCAACTCACTCATCTTTTTGAGTCGATCAATAGCTGATGAATAAGCTAAATCAACTCTCTCATCTGATCCATCCCAATTAATTGCATTAGCAATAAGAGTGACCGTTCCTTGAAGATGATCGTAAACTGCAAGATCGGTCGTTAACATAAAAGTAATTTCTGGGAGCTTGAGAAGATCTGGTGCAATGTTCGAAATTCTCTCTAGTCGGCGAACCGAGTCATATCCCATGTAGCCAACAAGACCTCCAGTAAGTGGAGGCATTCCCGCAATTTTCGGCGAACGTAAGTGTTTACTTGAAATTTTCAACGCCTCAAGAGGATCAATGCCAATTGGTGCCCCCGCAGGCATCGTTCCTAACCAATGAGCAACGCCATTTTTCTCCGTTAGCGTGGCTTCGCTTGAGACTCCAATAAATGAATATCGCGACCATGCTCCACCATGCTCAGCGGATTCCAAGAGAAATGTGTTATCGCGATTTGCTGCTAACTTCGAATATATAGTCAAAGGGGTTTCATTATCGGCTAGGAAACTTTCTGCAACGGGTATCACATTAAAGT
>DAIOTH010000011.1:15359-21094 GCA_036752125.1 Candidatus Nanopelagicaceae bacterium
TTAAAGGCACCGGAGTAAAGCGCTTTACCAATTATTGCTCCCTCGACTCCAAGTTCGGTCATCTCACGCAGAGTAATTAAATCCTCCAACGTGGAAACTCCACCTGAAGCAATGACTGGGCTATCTGTGGCGCTACAAACTTCTCGCAATAAATTTAGATTGGGGCCTTGCAAAGTTCCGTCTTTATTAACATCAGTCACAACATAACGTGCACAGCCCTCGCGATTTAGCTTAGACAAGGTTTCCAATAGCTCTCCCCCGTCACGGTTCCATCCACGCGCTGCAAGAGTATTTCCACGTACATCTAGTCCCACCGCAATCTGATCACCGAAACGCGAAATTACCGTTGTGATCCAAGCGGGATTTTCCAATGCAGCAGTTCCAAGATTGATTCGCTCACAGCCTGTGGAGAGAGCGCGTTGAAGAGTTTCTTCATCGCGAATTCCGCCAGACAATTGAACTTTGATATCTAGTTTGCCAATCACTTCTGCGAGTAATTCAAAGTTCGAACCCGTTCCAAATGCTGCATCTAGATCAACGAGATGAATCCACTCTGCTCCCGCGCCTTGGAAGTCAAGCGCGGCATCAAGGGGCGACCCGTAATTTGTTTGATTCTTCAGCTCACCTTGAATCAATCGAACTGCTTGCCCTTCGCGGACATCAACAGCGGGCAAAAGGATGAGAGGTTTCAAAGCAAGCCCTGCTTTTCTGAAATCTCAGAAGTACAAGAAACAAGCTCTGCAGTGATGTGATGAGACACCGCCAAAGTCTAAAGGAGTGGAGAAATTCCTGTCAGATAATTAAACGAGGCAGTCTGGACCAAGAATTGACTTGAGATCTGCGCTTAAACTCGGTGAGGCAGTAATCTTCAAACCATCATCAAGGCGTAGAACTGTGTTTTTGTTTCCACCTTCAATCTTCAAATGCACTTCACGAGTTCCCGGATGGGAGCGGAGAATTTCTTTCATCCGATCAACCACAGGTGGCGTGCAACGCTCCGCTTCTAATTTAATGACAAACGGCCCAATGGGAGCTTGATTGATATCCGGTATTGATAGATCAAGCGCAGTGACTTGTGGTGTTTCTTCTCTCTTATCAATTCTGCCTCTCACAACAACAATTCGGTCTTCAATCAGGTTGAGTGCGTGCTGCTGGTAGGAGTTTGAGAAGAAACGAACATCGATGCCACCTTCTAGATCTTCGATAGTAACAATCGCCCACGGTTGTCCCTGACGACTTACTTTTCTTTGCACGCTCGTGATGAGTCCTGCGATAGTAATGACTTGTTCGTGGCTTACTCCGTCATCAAAGATCTGGCTTATGGAAATATCAGTTGCGCCTCTCAGCACATGTTCGACACCTAACAATGGATGGTCAGAAACATAGAGGCCTAACATTTCCCGTTCATAAGAAAGTAAAAGTGGTTTTTCCCATTCCCCAGCATCAATCTCTAGCGCGATGCCGGTAATTTCAGAATTGGCGTTAATTCCATTGCCGCCAAAGAGATCAAATTGCCCGATGGACTCCGCACGCTTTGTTTCCATCACTGAATCAATAGCCTCAAGATAAATTGCCATCAAACCTTTACGAGAATGACCTAATGAATCAAAAGCGCCCGCTTTGATCAAGGATTCAATTGTTTTTTTATTACATACCTGAACATCAACTTTTGCAAGGAAATCGCCAAAGGATTGGTAGCGCCCCTTCTCGGCGCGGTTTCGAGAAATCGATGCGACAACGTTCTCGCCAACGTTACGAATAGCTGCAAGTCCAAAACGAATATCGGTGCCCTTTGGTGTGTACTCGCCATTTGAGTCATTGACATCAGGTGGGAGAACTTTTATACCCATACGGCGACACTCGTTGAGATAGAGCGCGGACTTATCTTTATCGTCTCGCACGCTGGTGAGTAATGCAGCCATATATTCAGTTGGGAAGTTTGCCTTCAGATACGCGGTCCAGAATGAGACAACTCCGTAACCTGCGCTATGAGCTCGGTTAAATGCGTAATCAGAGAACGGAATAAGGGTTTTCCAAAGTTCTTCGATGGCAACGCTCGAGAATCCATTTGCGCGCATACCTTCTTCGAAATGCACATACTCTTTATCGAGAATCTCTTTATTCTTTTTACCCATGGCTTTACGTAAAAGATCCGCGCGACCGAGAGAGAACCCTGCGAGTTTCTGTGCGATTGCCATGACCTGCTCTTGATAAACAATGAGGCCATATGTGTCACCCAAAATATCTTTAAGGGCCTCACTCAATTCAGGATGTATTGGTTCGATACGTTTACGACCATTCTTGCGATCGGCATAATCATTATGTGCATTAACACCCATTGGTCCAGGTCGATATAACGCGATTACAGCGGAAATGTCCTCAAAAGAATCCGGTGCCATAGAACGTAGTAGCGCGCGAATTGGTGCGCTATCAAGCTGGAAAACTCCAAGCGTTTCGCCGCGAGAGAGTAATTCAAAGGTCTTCTTGTCCTTTAGAGGTAAATCCTCTAGAACTACTACTTTGCCTTGATTTGATTTGATATTGCTGATGCAATCATCAAGCACTGAAAGATTTCGTAGCCCAAGGAAGTCCATTTTGAGAAGCCCGGTTGCTTCACACGCCACCATGTCGAACTGAGTGATGATTGAGCCATCTGCATCGCGGCGATGAATCGGAATAACATCAAGGAGAGGTTCGCGACTCAGAATCACGCCAGCAGCATGAACTCCCCACTGTCGTTTCAGGCCTTCAAGGCCGGTTGCCATTTCAACTATATTTTTCGCATCTGGATCAGTTTCGAAAAGATTTCTAAACTCTTGAGCTTCACCATATCTATCGTTTTCTTTGTCGAAAATTCCGTGAAGAGAAATATCTTTGCCCATGATTGCAGGTGGAAGTGCTTTTGTGAGCTTTTCTCCAAGGGCATAGGGATATCCAAGAACTCGAGTGGAGTCTTTAATCGCTTGCTTAGTCTTAATGGTTCCGTATGTGATGATTTGAGCGACTCGATCTTCACCATATTTATTGGTGGCATATCGGATCATCTCTCCGCGCCGTCTTTCGTCGAAATCCAAGTCAATATCAGGCATCGAGATGCGTTCTGGATTGAGGAAGCGCTCAAAGAGCAAACCGTGAGCGATGGGATCCAATGCGGTGATTCCAAGAACATAAGAGACTAGAGAGCCGGCAGCAGAACCACGGCCAGGACCAACGCGAATTCCCTGAGTTTTTGCATGAGCAACTAAATCTGCAACCACAAGGAAGTAACCTGCAAAGCCCATTTTGGTCATGACGCCAAGTTCGTATTGCAGACGTGCTTTATGTTCCTCTGATACTCCGTCAGGAAACTTCGCGGATAGACCGCGTTCAGCTTCTTTAACTAACCATGAATCTTCTGTCTCTCCGGATGGGACCGGGAACTTCGGTAGGAGATTTTCGTTTTCGCGAAGGCTGACATTGCAGCGCTCAGCAATCAGAAGGGTGTTATCACAGGCGCTTTCAATATCTTTGAAGATGCGGCGCATTGTTGCAGCGTCTTTCAAATAGAACTCTTCGCTATCGAATTTAAACCTTTTTGGATCAGCAAGAGTTGAACCCGATTGGATACATAAGAGAGCGGCATGATGCTTGGCATCTCCAGCATACGTGTAGTGGAGATCGTTTGTGGCAAGAAGCGGTAAACCTAATTCTTTAGCAATTTTTAATAAGCCATCTTTTACTCGACTTTCAATCTCAATTCCGTGATCCATGATTTCAACAAAGTAATTGTCGGCTCCAAAGATGTCTCGATATGTTGCAGCTGCTGCGCGGGCTTCGTTGTATGCGCCCATTCGAATTCGAGTTTGGATTTCTCCACCAGGACATCCCGTGGTCGCTATCAATCCTTGTGAATGCTGAGAGAGTAGCTCTTTATCCATGCGTGGCTTGTAATAGAAACCTTCAAGCGATGCCAACGAAGAGAGTTTAAATAGATTTGATAGACCAACATTATTCTCAGCAAGAATTGTCATGTGAGTGTAGGCGCCACCAGCAGATACATCATCTTCTCCGCCTTCAGCCCACTTCACGCGCTTCTTTTCAAATCGTGATTCAGGGGCGACATACGCTTCAATGCCGATGATGGGTTTAACGCCAGCCTTCTTCATAGTCTTATAGAAATCAAAAGCTCCAAAAACATTTCCGTGATCAGTCATTGCGATGGCGCCATCGCCAGAACGGGCTACTTCTTCAGCAAGTTTTTCGATACGTGCAGCTCCATCGAGCATTGAATACTCAGTATGGACGTGGAGATGAACGAAACCCTTGCTCACGGTCGGCGAGATTACTCCCCCGCACTCACTTGACCGCGAGCAACTCGAGGGCGCGTTTGAGGTCGTCGGGAAGTGGAGCGCTCAGTGTGATGCGCTCATCAGAAGTAGGTTGATTAAAAGTGAGTTCTATTGCGTGGAGCCAGGGGCGCTTGAGTTCAAGGCGCGCCGCTAGAACGGGATCACCGCCATATGCCAGATCTCCAACTAGCGGATGGCGCAGAGCATTGAAGTGAACGCGGATTTGATGGGTCCGTCCTGTCTCTAGTTCAACGCGTAATAAAGAGGCGCTCGAGTAATACTCAATCAGTGAGTAATGAGTGATGCTCGGCTTGCCATCTGCGACAACTGCGAATCGATAATCTTCCCTTGGATGTCTACCAATTGGAGCATCGATGGTTCCTTCAGAGGGATCGATGTGTCCTTGAATCAAAGTGTGATAAACCTTTTTAACTGTGCGGTTGCGAAATTGATTCTTCATGGCAATGTAAGAATTTTCATTCTTGGCAAGTAACATCAATCCTGAAGTTCCGGCATCTAAACGTTGCACAATTCCTTGACGTTCTTGTGGCCCAGATGTTGAAATTCGATAACCACGCGCTATCAGCGCGCCTACAACAGTTGGTCCAGTCCAGCCAGGGCTAGCATGAGCTGCGCATCCCACGGGTTTATTCACAACAACTACATCAGAATCATCGTAAACAATTTCCAGCTCCTCCATTGGAGTTGGTTTAAGTTCCAAAGGATCGTATGGCGCGGGCATCACAACTGTGAGTCGATCACCAACTTGGAGTCGATCAGATTTTGACAGTGGCTTCTTACCTTGTAGCACTTCTCCGGCATTAAGGAGATCTGCGACAACGCTTCGAGAGAGTTCAAGAATTTTGGCAAGAGCGCTATCAACGCGTTCTCCGTTGAAGTCTTCAGAGATCAAAATCGTGCGTTTTTCGCGCTCGCTACTCATTTAATGTTTTCCTGATCAGAATCGGCATCATGAGAAATCGGCTGGACATTGCGCATCGCTAGCCAGGTCATAAAAATTCCCGCACAGACAATTGCAGAATCTGCAATATTGAAGACTGGCCAGTTGGGTAGCTCAATCCAGTCAATAACCTCTCCCCGCCAATTTCCTGGAGGGCGAGTAGCGCGATCCCAGAGATTTCCAACGACTCCTCCAAGAAGCGCACCGAGAGCTATTGCCCATTGGGTGTTCGTAACTTTTCGCATGTAATAAATAATGAATGCGGCAACACATAGCTTCAGTGAGGAAAGAATCAATGTCGCGTCGGTAGCAAAATTAAACGCCGCACCTGGATTGGTGGCAAAAGTAAGTTTTAGAAAGTCGCCAAGTACTCGAATGGGCTCACGAAATTGAAGGTAGTCAACAGCCCAATTCTTAGTAATTAAATCAATGGCAAATATCAGAGT
>DAIOTH010000012.1:0-20706 GCA_036752125.1 Candidatus Nanopelagicaceae bacterium
GAGTTAGAGAAACTCTATGGCGAAGAAGTTCCGGTGACGATGATCAATGGCAAGCGCCATGATTACTTTAAAGTGGATAGAGCGCGGTTTATCGAGGCAGTACTTCGTCCGCATCAATAATGCGGTACGAATAACCCTGTTCAGCTAAGAAGCGCTGACGGTTCTGAGCGAAATCTTGATCGATGGTGTCACGCGCAACGACAGAATAAAAACGAGCACCTCTTCCATCTGCTTTAGGGCGGAGGATGCGACCAAGGCGTTGAGCTTCTTCTTGGCGAGAACCAAAGGTTCCAGAAACTTGGATGGCAATCGATGCTTCCGGTAAATCAATGGAGAAGTTTGCAACTTTAGATACAACAAGGCATTTCAGTTCACCGGTACGGAACTTCGAAAATAGTTCTTCACGTTCCTTAATAGGGGTGTCACCTTTAACGATAGGAACGTTCAGTTCGGCAGCAATTTCATCAATTTGGGAGATGTATTGACCGATGATGAGCGTTTGATCATCGGCATGTTGTTTTGCTAGTGCGATAACTACATTCTTCTTGGTGGCAGTTGTGGCGCAGCTACGGTATTTATCTTCTTGTTCAGCAGTTGCGTAAGTGAGACGCTCGTGATCTGTCAGAGTCACGCGCACTTCAACGCAGTCAGCTGGAGCGATATAACCTTGGGCTTCGATTTCTTTCCACGGAACATCAAATCTTTTTGGTCCTATGAGTGAGAAAACTTCACCTTCCATGCCATCTTCGCGGACCAAGGTTGCGGTTAATCCAAGGCGACGTCGGGATTGAATATCTGCAGTAAATCTAAAAATTGGTGCGGGAAGTAGATGCACTTCGTCATAGATGATGAGACCCCAGTCATGGGAATCAAAGAGATCTAAATGAGCGTAAACGCCTTTCTTTCGGGTGGTCATTACTTGGTATGTAGCAATAGTTACAGGGCGTATCTCCTTCTTAGAGCCAGAATATTCACCAATCTCATCTTCATTAAGGCTGGTGCGCTTGAGTAATTCATCGCGCCATTGGCGAGCAGCTACCGTGTTTGTTACAAGAATAAGTGTTGTGGCTTGAGCATGTGCCATTGCAGCAGCGCCCACCATAGTTTTTCCTGCGCCACAAGGAAGCACAACAACTCCCGAACCTCCATGCCAAAAACCTTCGGCCGCAAGCTTTTGATAATCACGGAGTTTCCAACCATCTTCGTTGAGCGAAATGGCATGTGCTTGACCATCAACATAACCAGCAAAATCTTCTGCGGGCCAACCAAGTCTAAGGAGGGCTTGTTTAAGGTGTCCGCGTTGTGAAGGATGAACAGTAACTGTTTCGTCATCAACTTTTGAGCCAAGCAGTGGTGCAACTTTCTTTGCGCGCATCACTTCAGCAAGGACCGCTTGATCAGTAGAAATAAGAATTAATCCGTGTACTGGATGTGATTCAAGGCGAAGTCGTCCGTAGCGACCCATAGTTTCTGCGATATCAAGAAGAAGAGCATGAGGAACTGCATATCGTGAGTATTTAAGGAGGGTATCGATGACTTGTTCTGCATCATGGCCAGCTGCGCGTGCGTTCCAGAGTCCGAGAGAAGTTAATCGGTAGGTATGAATGTGTTCTGGAGATTTTTCCAACTCTGCAAATGGCGCGATAGCGCGACGACATTCGGTAGAGAGTGGATGATCAATATCTAGCAAGAGCGTTTTATCGCTCTGAACAATAAGTGGTCCGTCGCTCATGCCAAGATTTCTTTAACCAACGCAGTAAGAAGGCTAGCGCGTGGTTCTAAATGAGAAGCGAGAATATGTTCGTGGGTCGCGTGTGCACCGTTACCGACAGCTCCAAGGCCATCAAGAACCTGAGTGTGAATTCCTGCGAAATTACCGTCGCTGGCGCCGCCGACTGATGCTGAACCAATACTTCCCATGCCAAGTTTTTCTGCAACCGCTTCACATTTTTCATAGAGAGCCTGAGTGGCAGAAGTCTCGAGAGGTGGGCGGTTTATTCCACCAGTTACTTCAAGCTTTGCATCAGGGTGAACCGGCTTGAGGTTATTAATTGCAGCCTGGACTCGCTGCATTTCGGCAAGGGTGAAAGATCGGCAATCAATATCGAGCGTTGCAAGAGCTGGAACAGTATTAGTGGTAGTTCCAGAATTCATAACAGTAGGAACAACAGTTGTTCCAAACTCTTTATTCCCTAACGCAATAATCGTATTAACAATTGTTGCGATTTCGACAGTGGCGTTAATACCTTTCTCAGGTTCAAGTCCAGCATGAGCTGCGCGACCATGAATGGTGATCTTGTACATCGATGTACCTTTACGGCCAATTTTTACCTTGCCATCAATCGCAGATTCCAGAACGAGAACAGCTTTTGCTTTCTTACTAACGTTTTCAATCAATTCGCGCGATGTTGCAGAACCTGTTTCTTCATCGGTAGTAGCAATCAACGCAACTCTATTTAGATCTAGATGTTGTATCGCGTATAGCGCTTGGATAAATCCAGCTTTCATATCGTAAATTCCAGGGCCACGGACTACATCGCCTTCAACTTTCCAGAGTGGAGTAAAAGATCCAATCGGCCAGACTGTGTCGAGATGTGCAAGTAGAACTACATCTGGATTCTCAGAACCAAGCCAGTAAACCGGACGACCTTTTTCTTGGATGATTCGCGCCGCTCTTCCAATCAGGCGGGTAGTTATCTCATTTGCTTTCTCGAGAACAAGTACGCATGCATCTAAATCTTCTGTGGGGCTCTCAACTTCAACGAGCGCTTGGAGGTCTTTTAACATTTCTGCGCTCATGAGAGAAGTCTGCCGTATCTCGTCATCATGCGGTCGTGACCCCCGTAATTCGGGCTATTTTGAAAGGGGTAATGCCGTTAGTGGCATGGTCGCGGGCCACAAGGGTTCCCAGTGAAATAGAGAGTGGATCAATAATTCGAAGCGTTACTCCACCATTGGCATCGGCGTAACCGATGCGAAGCGCAACTCCCGATCCTAAATATTCATTAAGTAGATCCAAGGTTTCATTTGCAGTTGTGCGTGGAATTTCACCTATAGGGCGAGTTTTTGCAACGCGCTCGCCGGTACGCAGTGTGCGAAGTGCCGAGGTGAGCATCTGATTGGAAGGTTTTAGGACTTCACCAATTATTCGCGGTGGTTTCGGGCGAGCTTTAGAACGTTTCTGGATAGGAAGATTAACAACAGCGCCTTTGGAATTTTCTCCAGAAGGGAAGTAACCAGCGCGACGGAGTTCTTCCATCGTCTCATCACTTTCCGTATCAGAGACCAGAACTTGGGGAGAGATTTGTCGAAAGGCAATATGTTCAAGTTTTTTATCAGAGAGTATTGCAGAGATGATTGCTTGGTCTTCACATCGTAGATAAGTATTTGCAAAACCAACTCGGAGCTTTCCATGTTTCTTTGCAACATCAGCGATGAGATATTCAAGAGGTTGTGGGATGGGAGTCTTGGAAGTTTGAGTTAGGAATCTCTTGATTTCATCACCAGAATGTCCATGATCTAGGCCGCGGCGAATCGATGTTTCACTAAAACGATAAACGGTCGCGCCACCGCGACTTTCGATATCAGCAAAAGTTGAGAGCATTCGGGCGACTTCAATAGTGAGCGGACCAGGAGCGATGGCGGTGTTATCGGCTTGCACCAAAATATGTTCAACGGGCTTGGGCAGCGCAGCGTTAATTCCTAATTCATCGTCATCGTTAATGAACTTCGCGCCATAAACTGAGAGCGCATTTCCGCCAGTAATTCCAAGCCACTCTGCTTCACGCAGTGTCCACTCCACAAGTTCTGCAGTAATGGAAATGCCACGCCTATGCGGATAACGCCATAAAACTGCTTTCTGGGCGCTCTTTACAGTGGGTGCGATGCTGGGACTTTCTAAGAGAAGATCAAGGACGAGCCTGCGGATAAGTGCAGCGTTACTGCGATCAAGTTCGGTGCTCAGCGCTGTGATATTTCGAGAATCACTTCGTCCGATAAGTCCTGGAACCCGAGATGTAACTCTCCATAGTGAAACTAGATCCCGCCATTGATCTTCTGGTTCTTTGTTCTGCCATAAATCAAATTGTGTAGAGGGCAATATTCGACCATCTGCTTCAACGTTAACAATTCCAGCAAGGTAAGCAAGTTCTGCGATAAATGCAGCGCAGACTTCATCAACGCCGAGATGTTCTGAAGCCTTCTTTAGGTCGCGGACACCAAGTCCACCAGATTGGAGCGATGTTGGAGTTTCTTCTGACCAATAATTCATCAACTCTTGAACCCAACGCAGAGTATTGGAGATAGAAGCAAGTGCAGCACGTTCGATATCAGCGCTCTTTACTTTCGCACCTTCCAGCGCAGGTTGAGAAATAACTAATTCTTGGTGGACTTTATTTCCACGCAGGTAAATTCCAACTTCACGAGGAAGTGCAACGGTCGATGTATCAATCGGAATAAGTAATCGGTTTTCAAGTAGCCAATGAATCGGCGTTCCAGTTTTGCGAATATCTCCAACTTGGCCACGCGGTGTTCCCCAAGTTAATTTATTTAGCACTTCTTTTGCAGCTGCTGGCGCTTTAGCAATTATTTTGAAATCAATAGGTGAGGCAGATTGTGGACCAAGCCCGGCAGGCTCATTCCCAAGAATGTCGCGAACTGCGCGCGGCATGCGATATCCATAACCATCGCGATAAATAAGTGCTATGGAATGCAAGTGTGCAATCACTAATTCCGCAGCTTTATCGCTGAGAGCAATTACCTCTTTTGAGGTGAAAGGGTCGCTGAGCGCGGCGCATACTTCAAGTACTTGGAATTGCCATTGATTAAGGGTTTCTAGCGCGCGCAGCAAGCTTGGTGCTGAAGTAGCGCGAGTGGAGAGCGCAGTCATATCGGCTGGAACTGGCGTAATGAGATCGGGGCGGAGGGTAAATAGTTTTGTTAAATCTTCGTCGCTTCGTTCACGTAGCTCTTGAGCAAAGGATGGAAATTGATTCACATCGCTATCGAAGGTACCTGTCATGGACATAACTGGCCTACATTACTGAACAGAGAAGTGTTCTGTCGCCTTCAGATAGTTGGAGAGAAAGTTAGCGACGAGAGCGAGCAGTTAAATAAACCCAGAAACCAGCAAGACGGCTAACAACAGGACCGATAACGCGGTTTAACCAACGCAGCCTTCGGAAATCATGTACCGGCCAGCCTTGAGAGAATGCAATAATACGAAGTTTTGCATCTGGATTAATTGCTCGCGGATTTCCGACAGCGCTGAGAAGTGGAAGATCGTTATGAGAATCGGAATATGCAAAACATTCCTTTAAGTCAATATTGCGAGCGCGTGCCATCTCTTCGATAGCAATTGCCTTTTCTTTTCCATGTAATAACTTCCCAAGTAAATTACCGGTGTACTTTCCATCTGCAATCTCAGCTTTAGTTCCAATAGCACCAGTAAACCCAAGTCGCTCGGCAATTAAATTAGCAAAGTCTTCAGGGGAAGCAGTAACCAACCAAACTTCGTCCCCAGCTTCGAGATGTTCTTTTGCCAGATCGATTGTGCCATGCCAAATTGCAGGAGAGACAAACTCGTTATAGATCTCTTCACCAATTATGCGAATCTCTTTAACATCATGCCCACCAATAAAGTCAGTTGCTGCCTTTTGAAAACGCAAAATAACTTCATTTTTTTCTGTGCCTGTCATTCGAAAGCGAATATTTGCTAGTACCCATGCCCCGATATCTCGCTTAGTAAAGAAGCCACGGTTGTACATTCCGCGACCAAGAAAGTAGAGGGTAGATCCGCGCGTGATGGTGTTATCTACATCAAAGAAAGCGATGCGCGGCATGTGAGCACAGTAACGAAATACCGTAATTGCTTCTCGTTAACGGTAACCCTTTATGCTTGTCATATGAGTGATTTACCTGCGATTGCATCAACAGTTCATGTGGTGCGACATGGTGAAGTAGAAAATCCTCACAGCATTCTCTACGGACGCCAGCCTGGATGGAAACTCTCGGAACGTGGGCAAGAGATGGCGCGCACCGTGGCGGAATGGAGCAAAGAACTCTCTTTAGGCGCCATTCATGCATCACCACTGGAACGCGCACAACAAACAGCGTTACCGATTTCAACTCACCATAATCTTGCAATCACAACTGATGATCGATTAATTGAGGCAGCAAATATCTTTGAAGGAAAACCATTTGGTGTAGGTGATGGAGTTTTAAAACGGCCAAGTGCATGGCGTCATCTGTGGAATCCATGGCGTCCATCATGGGGAGAGCCATATACCGAGCAAGTAGCGCGCATGAGCGCCGCTGTCGAGGCAGCTCGCGTAGCGGCGCAAGGAAAAGATGCATTAGTAGTTTCGCACCAATTACCCATCTGGATTCTTCGTTCATCGGTGGAAGGTCGTCGCTTCTTACATGATCCACGGAAGCGGCAATGTTCTTTAGCATCGGTCACAAGTCTCCACTTTGATGCCACGGGGAAAGTTGTAGGACTTACCTATAGCGAGCCTGCTGCGCACTTACTTCCACCGAAGAAGAAATGAAGAAATATCTCGTTCTCTTACTTCTCCCATTTATGGTCGCCTGCTCAAATGGCGGAACTATGGGGACAAATGAACAATCTTTCATCGCAGGTAATGGCGTAGCAACATTTATCCCTCAGGCCGATAGAAAAGCAGCGCCAGCGATTTCAGGACCAACTTTGGATGGTGGAAGTTTTACGGCAAGTGCTGGAAAAGTATTGGTTCTTAATGTCTGGGCTTCATGGTGCTCTCCATGTCGCGCTGAGGCCCCAGCGTTACAAGAGTTATCGATGAAACATCCCGAAGTGCAATTTCTCGGAGTATTAACTCGCGATAGTTTGGTAGCAGCGCGCGCATTCGTAGAGCGATTTGGCATTCAATACCCATCACTAGTTGATGATGCAATTCTTTTAAAGTTCCATGGTCAACTCACTCCAAATGCAATTCCAACTACGTTGATTATTGATACCCAGGGTCGAATTGCGGCCCGAGTGAGTGGCGAGGTTACATACTCAGCGCTGGAAGATCTGATTGAGCGAGTGAAATCCAATGAATGATTTTCTAGTAAATCAAGTCTTCGATGGCAGCATTCTGGCGGCATCTCTTGTTGCGATACTTGCTGGGCTTATCTCTTTTGCCTCACCTTGCGTACTGCCTTTATTACCCGGATATCTAGGTTATGTATCAGGAGCATTTTCATCAAAGAGGAAAATGGTGCTGGGTTCATTTCTCTTTGTATTGGGTTTTGCTTTTCTTTTTACAAGTTACGGTCTTCTCTTTGGAGCACTAGGCGATGCAATAACTCGGAACTCTGATCTACTTATTCGTTTACTAGGAGTTCTCACCATCTTCTTTGGATTAGTTTTTATGTTCTCCGAGAAGTTTTATCGTTCATTTAAATTTCCTTTTGTGGCGTCTACAGGACTTCTAAGCGCGCCAATTCTGGGATTTATGTTTGGTTTAGGTTGGACACCATGTATAGGACCAACACTTGGTGCGGTGCAGACTTTGGCATTTATTGAAGCCAGCGCTACTCGCGGCGCGATACTTTCTCTGGCTTACTGTGTAGGGCTTGGACTGCCATTTATTCTCTTTGCGCTATTTCTAGATCGCTCAGCTAGATTTCGAAACTACTTATTGCAGCGCGGTAAAACAATCTCCTTTATTGGCGGAGCTTTCTTGATTCTGATTGGTCTGCTTCAAGTATTGGGCATCTGGGAGAGTTTGATGGCGGGGCTGCGCGGAACTATTAGTGGATTTATTCCGGTGATCTGATGAGCGCTCCTGAACTCCAAGGTATTTCGCTGTTGCGTTATCTGTGGCGCCAGCTCACCAGCATGCGCACCGCGCTAATACTTCTTCTCATTCTCGGTTTAGCATCAATTCCCGGCTCGCTATTTCCACAACGCACGCAATCACCGCTAAAAGTTCGCGAGTACTTTGAAAGTGATCCAACTGGTGCAAAGTGGATGGATCGCTTCTATCTCTTTGATGTGTATGGATCACCGTGGTTCTCGGCGATTTATATTCTCCTTTTTATTTCTCTCATTGGTTGTGTAGTGCCACGTTCATGGCATTACTTCCGTGAGATTTTCAAAGCTCCAGCTTCCGCACCTTCCAGCCTTAGTGCAATGGAAGGATTTCAGGAAGTGGACGGCGAATTAAGTAGTGCAGAGCGCTGGTTGAAATCAAAACATTTCCGAATAGTGCGTGAAGGAAATTCAATCGCTGCCGAGAAAGGATATATAAGAGAAACTGGAAACTTAGTTTTCCATCTCTCACTTATTGTTGTGCTCTTGGGAATTGCTGGAAGTTCTGTCTTTGGTATGCGCGGCGAAGCGATAGTTAATGTTGGCGAGAGATTCATTAATACCCCTACCAGCTACGACAATCTCAC
Organism: Candidatus Nanopelagicaceae bacterium; assembly: GCA_036752125.1. Taxonomy (GTDB): domain Bacteria; phylum Actinomycetota; class Actinomycetes; order Nanopelagicales; family Nanopelagicaceae; genus MAG-120802. The sequence continues at coordinate 8,425 of DAIOTH010000012.1, forward strand.
CCCTGGTCGATTCTTCTCCATCAGTAATTTACCTCCATTTACTATCAAAGCAGATAATTTTGATGCGACGTATAACCCTGAAACAAACGCCCCAGAAAATTATGAATTAAAAGTGACTATCCAAGATGGGATTGGCACCCCCGAAGTTAAGCGATTAGTTCGAGTTAACGAGCCCCTCACATTTGGCAGCACGCGGGTATATCTCCAAGCAAATGGTTACTCACCGCTCGTTACCGTGAAAGATTTAAATGGAGCAGTGAAATTTGAAGGTCCAGTTCCATTTTTGCCACAAGATGCAAACCTCACATCTATTGGGGCAATAAAAGTTCCTGATATGGATCCGCAAGTGGGATTTGTGGGATCTTTCCTTCCAACTGCTGCGCGCGACAAGGTGCGTGGTGGCTTTTCATCATTTCCAGAGTTACTCGATCCAAGACTTTTAGTCTCAGTCTGGAAAGGTGATCTAAAGATGGATACTGGCGTTCCGCAATCTGTGTATCGCATCGATACTGAAGATATGGAGCGCATTGGTTTATGGGCTTTAAGTATTGGCGAGACTTATCAATTCGAGGTGGGTTCCATCACATTCAATGGCGTAATTCCTTGGGTAAATCTTCAAGTAGTGCGTGATCCCGGTAAGCAATACGCGCTCATTGGAAGTATTCTCGCCATCATTGGATTGATGATTTCACTCTTTGTTCGTCAACGACGGATCTGGGTACGTGAAGTTAATGGCAAGCTTGAGATTGCTGGTTTAGCGCTCAATAGGTTGCCGGGTTTAGAAGATGAGATTAATAAGATGGCTAATGAGATAAAGGAGAAGAAGTGACCAAAACTGATTGGGCATATGTCTCCAATGATTTGGTTTACGGAGCGCTCTTTATCTACACAATCTCATTTATTTTCTACACGTATGAGACAGCATTTGCAGTACGTGCCAATAAGGAAGGTGCATCGAGCGCAATTGACCGGACCACAACGCTGAAGTCGAGCAAGATCGCAACCACTGTTTTTGTCGTTGCAACGTTAGTACTTTTCTTAGGAGTCATAGCTCGAGGCGTATCAGCAAGTCGAGTTCCGTGGAGCAATATGTATGAGTACTCCATCTCTGGAGCTCTAACTTTTGCACTTGCTTATCTGATTGTGGGCCGTAAATATGACTTACGTTGGCTTGGTCTTCCAATTTCTATTGCGGTTCTTCTGATTTTAGGAACTGCAATTACTCTGCTTTACCGTCCAAGTGCGCCATTGGTCCCAGCGCTGCAATCAACATGGCTTGTTGTGCATGTCGCTGCCGCGATTCTTTCGGGCGGAGTTTTCTTACTTTCAAACACAGTAGCTGCAACATATTTATGGCTTGATCGAATGGAGCGAAAAGGTGAGCGCACCCCCTTTGCTAAACGCCTTCCTTCGTTAGAAATGCTCGATCAACTTTCATACCGTTTAGTTGCATTTGTATTTCCATTGTGGACCTTTGCTGTTATCGCAGGTGCGATCTGGGCGGAAGCAGCCTGGGGACGATATTGGGGATGGGATCCCAAAGAAACATGGGCGTTCATTACCTGGATTCTCTATGCCGCTTATCTCCATGCACGAGTGACCGCAGGTTGGAAAGGTCGCAAAGCAGCGTGGTTATGTCTATTAGCCGGCTCCACTTATTTATTTAATTATGTATATGTAAATGTATGGGGCACAGGTCGCCATACATATTCTGGTTTATAAAATTAAATGTCTCACGTAGTTCTATGCCATGAGCTATCACCAGATGAATGGTCGCGCCTGCGTGAAATTAGATTGGCATCATTACTAGAGAGCCCAGAAGCGTTTGGTAGCAGTTATGAACGCGAGATAGCCTTCACTGAGAAAGAATGGCGTGAACTCTTTAACTTAAATTCATATCTCGTCGCTTCAATTGACGGTAAAGACATCGCAATGATGTTCTTGGAGAGATTACGTGGAGATTTTGGCGCTACATGTTGGGTCGGCGGATGTTGGAGTAATCCCGAGTATCGCGGTATCGGAGCAGTACGAGCCATGTTTGATTACGTAGACTCTGTGGCTGGAGAAAAAGGCTGGCAAATTCAAGGCCTGGGCGTTTTTATTGTTAATAAATCTGCGATTGCCGCCTACGAAAAGTTGGGTTTTAAGGCCATGGGTGAAGTACAAGAAAGTACTCGAAGGCCAGGAAATTTTTATCAGCGAATGATTCGCGGTTTATAACTTACGTAAGAAATCTGGATTGTCATCGGGCGGAACAATTTTGCCTTTGCGACGACGACGCCCATTTCCTTTCGGACGACCAGCAATAATCCAAGCTAGCGCACCGATTCCAGGAACAAAGATAATGATTACTAACCAAGCCCACTTTGGAAGGCTTCTAATCTGATTTTCCGGTGTTCGCGAGCAATCGATGATGCCAAAAATCATCAGAGCAAGAATGATGATTGTGGCTATGACTGCGACGCGGACCATGTGGGAATTTTACCGCGCAACTAGTAACGCCGCGAAAGAGAGAGCAGCGGCGTAAATCATTTGAATTCGCCCCGTTTTAGCTAAAAGGTCAATGAGAACGGCTCCATGCGCGCCAGAATTAACAGCACGTACAGATTTTGAAATCAGAGGCAAGGAAACCAGGGCAAGTAGATAGAAGAAAGAGAAGAAAGTTAGAGCAACCGACATTGCCAGGGCAAAGAACATCAGCCACTTATAGAGATCTCTTGTGCCTTGATCACCCATCACTACGGCTAAGGTTTTCTTCTCTGCAGATTTATCTTTCTCTAAATCGCGTAGATTATTAAGAACCAAAATTGCACAAGCGAGAGCGCCCATTGCAAAAGAGGCAAGTAGAACTTCACGAGATATTGACTGCGTTTGTACATAGTACGTTCCAACAGTTGCGACTACTCCGAAGAAAATAAATACTGAAACTTCACCGAGTGCTTCATACCCATAAGGCTTAGGGCCTCCGGTGTAGGTCCACGCAGCAATAATGGCTAATGCTCCGACAATCAGAATCAACCAAGAAGTTCGTGAAGCAAGAAGTAGGCCAGCAAGAGCTGCAATAAAGAAAGAAATCAGCGCTGCCTTCCTAACATCTTGAGGTGATGCTGCTCCAGATCCCACCAGGCGCATCGGACCAATCCGATCAGCATCGGTGCCTTTAATTCCATCGGAATAATCGTTGGCGTAATTAACGCCGATTTGAAGTGCAAGAGCCACAACAAGAGCTAAGAGAGTATGGAGAACGGTGGAGTTATATCCAGCAAAAGCAGTGCCAACTAATACCGGGGCAATAGCGGCAGGAAGAGTCTTAGGACGAGCTCCTGCGATCCATTGTTCACGCGTTGTCATCAGCCAATTTCTTTCGATCAGGTTTTCCAATACCTAAGTATGGAATAGCAGAAACTTTAATCAGCTCTTTTGGTGAAGCATGTGCGCCAAATTTTCCTTTAAGCCGTTCTTGAAGGGCATCAAGGGCAATATCTTGGGTGGTGGCGATACATAGTTTCTCGCCCCATTCTTTATCCAATCGTGCAAAGGCGACGATTTCAGGCGATGAGAATTCATTCTGGAGAAAGTTTTCAATTGCACTTAAAGAAATCTTCTCGCCCCCAGAGATGATCTGATCATCGATTCTGCCGATTACTTTTAGGCTTCCGTTTTCAAAAGTTCCGTAATCGTTAGTCTGAAACCATCCATCGTGGATTGGAAATTCTCCACTGAGATATCCGAGCGCAATTTGCGGCCCTTTAATCGCTATGTGCTCATTTTGAATTTCAAGGGAGATTCCCTCAATTGGTGCGCCGTTGTAAACAACTCCGCCGGAAGTTTCAGTCATTCCATAAGTAGTAACAATGTTGATTCCGGAATTAGCGCCGCTATCTTTGAGTGATTGATCAAGTGGTCCACCGCCAATAAGTACTGCCTTACAGTTCTTTAGATGTTCAAGAAGTGCTTTATCGCCATTTAGGGCGCGATGTAATTGAGTGGGCACAATCGCGGAGTAATCGGCTTTGCTATCAACGCCGACAGGTTCTGTGCCAAGTTCGATAGAGCGAATCAGAACGTTTAAACCTGCAATATGTGAAGTAGGAAGAAGTAGTGACCATCGTTCACCACTTGATGCGCCTAAGAATTTGTGAGTGGCGCGCGCGTTGGCGATAAGAGAGTTTGCAGAAAGCAAAACTGATTTGGGATTTCCAGTAGAGCCTGAAGTTGTTACAACGAGAGCCACTCGTGAATCAACTTCATTGGTGCTGAGTGGCGTGGTCGATAGCGCAGGTCCATCGCCCTTAAGCGCCAGCAATAGCGCCTCAAGGAATTGTGGGGTCGACCACGAAGATTCGATGGTGCGTACTTCTCGCTTTACCGTGGTAACCATAACCACCGTAGGGTATGCCATATGAGCAAGCCGATTAAACGTGAACCAGGTAGCCGCGAAATTCCTAAGTGGGAACGTGGAGCAGGATCAGAGAATTTCACTGATGTGCGTTATGAAATTGCAGAAGGAATGGCGAAGATAACAATCAATCGCCCACAAGTTCGCAATGCATTCCGCCCTGAAACTCTCGCCGAACTACAACAAGCATTTAATTTCGCTCGGGATGATGACAGAGTTGGCGTGATTATCTTTACTGGAGAAGGTGATGAAGCTTTCTGTTCCGGTGGCGACATCTCGGTTCGCGGAGATGATGGATATATCGGAAGTGACGAAGTTGGTAAAAAAGGAATCGGTCGACTCAATGTTTTAGATTTGCAGATTCAGATTCGTCGTACACCTAAACCGGTTATCGCGATGGTGGCAGGATGGGCGATTGGCGGTGGACACGTACTGCATGTTGTTTGCGACATCACGGTAGCGGCAGATAATGCAAAGTTTGGTCAGACTGGACCAATGGTCGGGTCTTTCGATGGTGGATATGGCGCCGGTTTATTAGCCAGACATGTGGGACAGAAAAAAGCCCGTGAGATCTGGTTTATGTGTCGCCAATATGATGCGCAAGAAGCACTTGATATGGGCTTAGTAAATACTGTTGTTCCAGTAAAAGAGTTGGAAGCTGAAACTGTTTCGTGGGCGCGCGAAATGCTCCGCCACTCACCTATGGCGCTCCGACTTCTTAAAGCGGGTCTTAATGCAGCCGATGATGGACTTGCTGGAGTTCAACAACTTGCGGGCGATGCAACCTTGCTCTTCTATTTAACCGAAGAAGGACAGGAAGGGCGCGATGCTTATAAAGAGAAGCGCGCACCGAATTTCGATAAGTTTCCTAAGCGTCCATAACTTCTTTTAGGCCATGTCTTTCACACTCGAGGACGCTCTCTCATCTCTTCGGGTTGTGGCGCTGCCGATGAAGACAAGGTTTCGTGGCATTGAAGTACGTGAAACCGCTTTATTTGAAGGCCCAGAAGGTTGGGGGGAATTCGCACCCTTTCTGGAGTATGACGCGCGTGAATCACTACCTTGGTTAGAAAGCGCGATTGAAGCAGCAACTACAAATTTGCCTTCGGGAAAACGTTCGACAATCCCTGTCAATGCCACAGTTCCCGCATCAGATAATGAAAGTGAGATTGAGCAGATTCTCTCTTGGTATCCCGGAGTAGATACCGTCAAAGTAAAAGTCGGAACTGGAATTCGAGAGGATTTAGTACGTATTGCTCGCGTTCGCAAAGTTTTACCGAGCGCAAAGATCCGGATTGATGTAAATGGTTCGTGGAGCGTCGATGACGCGGTATTTAATATCAGAACTATCTTTGGTGAAGTTGCGGGAAATTTCTTGGAATATGTAGAGCAACCAGTAGCGACCCTTGATGACCTTCGGGAGTTAAGAGAAAGACTGATTGTTGATGTAAAGATTGCAGGCGATGAGGTTCTTCGCAAAGCTAAGGATCCGTTTGCACTTAACTTAGATGGCGCTATTGATATTTTGATGTTTAAAGTTTCACCACTTGGTGGAATCAATCGCTCCTTGAAATTAGCTGCGCATCACAAGTTACCTGTTGTTGTATCAAGTGCTCTGGAATCGGTGGTGGGAATCTCATATGGATTGAAGTTAGCTTCCCAACTACCTGAATTGAACTACGCATGCGGACTAGCCACAGGGGCTTTAATGAAAGAAGACCTTGGTGTAATTGCAATTGAAAATGGGGCTATGAGCGTTAGCCCACTCGAAATATCTCGCGAAATGTTGGAGAAACTCAAAGTTTCTCCAGAGCGATTAGAGTGGTGGCGCAATCGCATTACTGAAGTTTGGGGATTGAGGGGGGCGATGTGAGCGTATCTACTGCGTTAGCGCGTCATACCGTCCGCCAATTAATTGAACTTGGCATTGAAGATGTTGTCTTATCTCCCGGGTCAAGAAATGCACCGCTATCAATTGCGCTCTATCAAGCCAGTGAGAAAGGGCTTATTAATCTCCATGTCCGTATCGATGAGCGCGGAGCAGCATTCTTTGCACTAGGTATTTCAAAAGCTTCAGGTAAGTACGTTCCCGTTGTCTGCACCAGCGGAACTGCAGTTGCTAATTACTATCCTGCAGTTTTGGAAGCGCATCACAGTGATGTCAACTTACTTCTATTAACAGCAGATCGCCCAGCGCGGTTACGTAAAACTGGTTCGAATCAAACAACAAATCAACAGAATATTTTTGGGGATTTTGTACGAAATAGTATCGATAGCGCTGCTCCTATTGACCTAACTCATTTTCTTAGTGGAGCGGGTCCAGTACATATAAATCTGCAATTTGATGAACCACTGCTGCCAGAAGATTCCAACGATTGGCTCTCGGGTATCCATCCGACTCCACTTAACAAAGGCGAGATTGTTCCGGGCGAGATATCAATAGATTCATCGAAGAACGTTCTGATTGTGGGCCATGATCGCGCAGGATTTAGCGTTGATGAGATTGAAGATTTTGCCGCCGACCTTGGTGCCTTAGTAGTCGCAGAAGATCCTCTAGTCTTTGAAGGCGCAATTGCACATGCACCGATAGTTTTATCTGATGAGCGAGTTCGTCGCGAACTTGCAGCTGATTTAGTGATTGTTATCGGACGCACAACTCTTTCACGGAGCATTAACGCTTATATTCAAGGTTCAAAGCGAGTAATGGTGATAGACCCGCGCACCGAAGATATTGATACGGCTCGTACCGCAGATGAAATTCACCGCGTTATTCCCTCACTTAAGAACCCAGTTGAGATTGACCATGCCTGGCATGACTTATGGCATAAATATGAAGAAGTTGCCGCCGCCGCCCTTGCGGTCCTGCCAGATTGGTCAGAAGCTGAAGTTGCTGCCGTTGTTTCAGAAGAGTTAGAAAATGATGCTGCGTTATTTATCTCATCATCTCGCCCCATTAGAGATTTTGAAAGTTTTGCGGTTCCACGTTCTGGAATTGAGACTTATGCCAATCGAGGACTTGCAGGAATTGATGGGAATATCTCTACAGCTTTAGGAATCGCCACAAAACATGATGAAACCTATGCAGTCATAGGAGATCTTGCATTTCTCCATGACATCTCAGCGCTAGCAAATCTCACCGAAGATACATTAACCGTCATCGTTGTTGATAACGATGGCGGCGGAATATTTTCTACCTTGCCACAACGTGGAGTTGATGGGTTTGAGACTATCTTCGGAACTCCTCATGGCCGTGATATCGCCAAGATTGTTAGTGGATTTGGAGTTTCATGCGAAGAAGTGAAAAGTGGAAAAGAGCTACATATTGCTTTACAACGTATTCATCCCAAGCTTCATGTCATTGTTGCGAAGATGCCTAACCGTGAAGCAAATGCAGATTCAATTTATGAAGTGGTAAAGAAATATAAAGAGCTAGTGCTTCTCTAAAGCGCTACGCATTGGAAGTAGTTTGGCTTGGCTTTCAGCATATTCACGTTCGGGATCTGAACCCGCGACGATTCCGCAGCCGGCGTAGATTCTGATGGAGTGGCCATCGTTAGATATTTGGCCACAACGTAGCGCGATACCTAATTCACCATCGCCTTTGGCATCTATCCAACCAATTGGGCCGGCATATCTACCCCGAGAAATAGCTTCGATTTCATCAATCGTTCGTTTCGCCAACTCAGTCGGAGTGCCACAGACCGCCGCCGATGGATGAAGGCGTGCAACTAAATCAAAGATATCTGCGGGGTTCGTGGAGTCAGCAAGAACTCCAGTCACATCGGTAGCAAGATGCATAACGTTGGAGAGATGAAGAACAAATGGTGTTTCAGGAACGTTTGTGGAAGTGCAGAATGGCGATAACGCTTCAGCGACAGAACGAACTGCATATTCATGCTCTTCTAAATCCTTTGAGGAGCGAGCAAGAGAACCAGCGAGCGCAAGATCTCTCTCGTCATCTCCGGTTTTACGAATGGTTCCGGCCAAGATTCGAGAAGTGATCAGTGATTTGCTTAGACGTACTAGCAATTCCGGGGTCGCACCAACGAGACCATGATTTGAGTAGACCCACGTAGATGGATACTCCGACGCAAGTTGTGTGAGTAGTTTTCTTTGATCAATTTTCTCTTGAGAAGTTCCAGTAACAAAGCGAGCGAGCACAACTTTTTCAAGTTGATCATTCTTGATTTTCTCTACCGCGCGCGCGACTCGGTCCTGCCAGACATCACCATTGCTACCGCTCCAAGAAAGGCTGAGTGGTTGTGATTGAGGTGTGGTGGTCTGTAGAGCTGGTTGTGGAGTTGCGCCAATCCAAGTGATCCAGGACTTTCCATTGCGCTGACCCACAACAACCTTAGGAATGATAAGTATGGAATCTTCAGCTTCATCAAAGGCAAAGGAAGTAAAGAGAATTGGGCCAGTTCCAGTGCCATGAACATTGTTATGAATATCAAGGGCGTTGACTTGTTCCCGCCACCATTGGCGCGCTTGCTCAAAACGATGTGCACCTTTAACAACATGAGACTTATAGATTCCAAAACCTATAAGCCCATCACCACCACGCACCCAAGAAGTCAGCGCGTCATCTTGAATTTCAGGGATAGAGATATCAAGCAACGCGGGATGCTCTCCAAGCAACTCCGTGGTGATTGAGGTATGCATTTTCTCCATCCTTAGGTATTTCTAAATCAATTCGACTTGTGAAATAAGCCTACCGCTAGGAATGATGGGGGCGTGAGTCGAGCTGACCTTGGTAAAGATCCCGAAGAAGTCTCATCAATGTTTGATGGGGTGGCGCGACGTTATGACTTAGTAAATGACCTATTGAGTTTGGGACAGACTAAGCGTTGGCGGAAAAAAGTTCAGACTATTATCAATCCGCATCCTGGAATGACAATTCTTGATATTGCTGCTGGCCCTGGTTCATCAAGTGAACCACTCCATAAAGCTGGAGCTGAAGTCACTTCTCTTGATTTTTCTGAAGGGATGTTGGCACAAGGCAGAAAAGCGCGACCTTATTTAAAGTTTGTGAAAGGCGATGCACTCAATCTGCCATTTAGTGAGAACACTTTTGATCTCACAACAATATCTTTTGGACTTCGCAACACTCATGATTTCAAGAAAGCATTACAAGAAGCTTTGCGAGTTACCAAAGTAGGTGGCCGAATGGTGATTGTTGAATTCTCAACTCCAACCTGGAAGCCCTTTCGAATTCTCTACATGAATTACCTCATGAAAACGTTGCCAAAATTGGCGAAGCGAACCTCATCAAATCCTTCAGCGTATGTATATCTCGCTGAATCAATACGAGCATGGCCTAATCAAGAGCAGTTGGCTGCCGAAATGAGTGCTGCTGGCTGGCGCAATCCATCGTGGGTAAACCTCACGGGGGGAGTTGTGGCAGTTCACACAGCCATCAAGGGCTCCTGATTTCACTCATTTTCTAGGGCTCACCTAAGATTCAGCGTTGTGAACCCATACGTCCCGATCATTGTTATTGGCGCGATTGGCTTCGGGTTCGCAATCTTCTCGGTCGTTGCAGGCGCACTTTCTGGCCCTAAGCGCTACAACAGAGCCAAACTCGATGCCTATGAATGTGGAATCGAACCGAGCCCCCAAGCTCAAGGTGGCGGTCGTTTTCCAGTTAAATACTTTTTAACTGCGATGCTCTTTATTATTTTCGATATTGAAATTGTCTTCTTATATCCATGGGCGGTTGCATACGATCAACTCGCACTCTTTGGATTAATTGAAATGGTCATCTTTATTCTTACGGTTTTTGTGGCGTATACCTATGTATGGCGCCGCGGCGGATTGGAATGGGATTAATCGTGGGTCTAGAAGAGAAACTCCCCTCCGGTTTTCTATTAACCACCGTTGAGAAGCTCGCAGGCTACATGCGAAAGAACTCGCTCTGGCCAGCAACATTTGGATTGGCATGTTGTGCAATTGAGATGATGGCGATTGGTTCTGCAGGTAAGTACGACATTTCTCGTTTCGGAATGGAAGTTTTCCGCGCCTCACCACGTCAAGCAGATTTGATGATCGTCGCAGGTCGCGTCTCAAACAAGATGGCGCCAGTCGTCCGTCAGATCTACGACCAAATGACTGCGCCAAAATGGGTGCTCTCGATGGGAGCATGTGCATCATCAGGTGGAATGTTTAATAACTACGCAATCGTGCAAGGCGTTGATCACATCATTCCAGTTGATATTTATCTTCCTGGTTGTCCGCCACGTCCAGAGATGTTGATGGATGCGATTTTGAAATTACATGAACAAATTTCGAATGAGAAGCTTGGCGTTAACCGCCAGAAGATTATTAAAGAGGTGGAAGCAGCAGCCCTTGCCTCACTTCCTACCCACCAAGTGCCGGTATTTGGAAGCAAGGCTGATTAATAATGAGCGAACAAAAGGGCATGTTTGGCGCTTCCGGAACCGGCGATACCTCAGGTTATGGCGGGTTGGAACGCGCTTCATTTTCGCCAACATCCGCGCAACGCCCCTTTGGTTCGTATTTCGATGATGTTGCAGATGAATTAGAAAAAGCGTTCCCAGAATTTAACGATGCGATTGAAAAAGTAGTTGTCGATCGAAATGAATTAACGCTACATATTAAGCGCGAAAGACTCTTTGATGTAGCTAAAACGCTACGAGATACCGAAACGCTTCGCTTTGAAGTATGCCTTGGCGTAAGCGGAGTTCATTACCCAGAAGATAAGTCGCGCGAACTTCATGCAGTTTATGAATTACTTTCTATGACACATAATCGTCGACTTCGTCTAGAAGTATCGGTTCCAGAATCAGATGCACATCTTCCATCTCTTGTTGAAGTATGGGCAGGAACTAATTGGCATGAGCGTGAAACTTACGACATGTTTGGAATCATCTTTGATGGACATCCAGCTCTTACTCGTATTTTGATGCCAGATGATTGGCCCGGACATCCACAACGTAAGGATTATCCACTTGGTGGAATTCCAGTCGAATATATCGGCGCAACTGTTCCGGCTCCTGATAACAGGAGGTCATATCGATGAGTACTTTTGCATCATCACGCGAAACCACCGAAGGAACAATCTATTCAGTAACCGGTGGCGATTGGGATCAAGTCGCTTCTGAAATCGGAAGTGCGAAAGAAGAACGTGTCGTTGTAAATATGGGTCCACAACACCCATCAACTCACGGCGTACTTCGTCTAATGCTCGAACTTGAGGGCGAAACAATCACTGAACTTCGTTGTGGAATTGGCTATCTCCATACTGGAATTGAGAAAAACACTGAATTCCGCACTTGGACCCAGGGCGTAACTTTCGTTACCCGCATGGATTATTTGAGTCCACTCTTTAATGAGACCGCATATTGCCTTGGCGTTGAAAAACTTCTTGGGATTACCAACGATGTTCCAGAACGCGCGACTGTCATTCGCGTCATGATGATGGAGTTCAACCGCATCTCTTCACACATGGTCGCACTTGGAACTGGAGCTCTCGAACTTGGCGCAATCACCCCGATGTTCTTCGCTTTCCGCGAACGCGAAAAAGTCTTGGATGTCTTTGAAAAAGTTTCTGGCCTCCGCATGAATATGGCGTATATCCGCCCAGGTGGAGTTGCTCAAGATCTTCCAGAAGGAACTGTCTCGCATATTCGCGAACTTGTTAAAGATCTCCGTAAGAATTTTAAAGATAACGCTGATTTATTGATTGGTAATTCAATCTGGATTAAGCGCACTAAAGATGTGGGCTATTTGGATCTCGCGGGTTGCATCACCCTTGGTGTGACTGGACCAGTATTACGTTCCACGGGTATGCCGTGGGATCTACGCAAAACCCAACCCTATTGCGGTTATGAAAATTATGACTTTGATGTGATTACTGCAGATAC
>DAIOTH010000013.1:0-20619 GCA_036752125.1 Candidatus Nanopelagicaceae bacterium
AGTAATGAAGTGTGATGCCAGATTCTTCAACCATTGTTGCGCGATTGTTCAAAACTAAAATGAGCGCGCGTCTATCAGAAACGACACCTAGTGGCTCATAGGTGGCGTTTAAAACTAGTGTCCTTCTCGATGAGGTAGTCACCGTCTTAAATCCCCTTTGGTCCGACGCGTGGCTCGCGTCGTGGGGGAAATCCTGCCCGAATTGGCCCTGAATTGTGCGGATATTTGATTAAGTTCTTATAAAGTCTTGCTCAAATGGAGCTGAATGTGAGCCTTTCAGAGGCATTGGACTGGTTTCTCGGCTCTCCCCTCCGCATTCTTATCATTCTGGTCCTCGCAATCATTCTTCAAAAAATATCAACGAGAGCTATCACTCGAACTTTAAGCAGAGTGGCAGAAGCAGATTTCATCCCTGGCGAAAAGTCTTCAGTTACGCGTCAACGCGAACGAGCTCGAACTGCCTCCTCTGTTTTGAATAGCAGTTCAAAAGCGCTTATCGGGCTAATCGCCGGTGCCATGATTCTTGGCGAACTCGGTGTAGATCTTGGCCCTCTCGTCGCATCTGCTGGTGTTGTGGGATTTGCAGTTGGACTTGGAGCGCAAACAATTGTGCGCGATGTCTTCTCGGGAATCATCATGCTTTTGGAAGATCAATATGGCGTGGGCGATGATGTCGATGTCCTTGAAGTAAAAGGTAAAGTTGAAACTGTGGGATTACGTATTACAACTGTTCGGGATCGACAAGGAACGTTGTGGTATTTAAGAAATGGCGAGATTCTTAAAGTTGGAAATAAATCTCAAAAACCTCGTGGCTGATTCACCATTGAGTGAGCAGCCATCTCAAGATAACTCCAAAGTTCTGCTTTAAGTTCTGATTTCATATCCAGCTCATCGACCGCAGATTTCATGTGTTGCAACCAGATATCTCTCTCAACTTCACTAATGTGAAATGCTGAATGGCGCATCCGTAGACGTGGATGGCCTCTTTCCTCACTATAAGTTTTGGGACCGCCCCAATACTGTTCAAGGAACATCAGTAATCTATTTGCAGCACCTTTAAAATCTTCATCGGGATACATGGGGCGCAAAACGGGATCTACAGCTACTAACGCATAGAAGTGCGAAACTAGTTGCTCGAAGGTTGCTCGGCCTCCCATAGCTTCATATAAATTAACTTCTTCGGCCATTTCTTCTATCCGCGGCTTATTTTTAACGACCAAAGACCTAGTAAACCGACGGGAATAGCAGCAAAAGCGCAGAGCCAGCCGTACGACAAAGTTCCAATAATCACTCCCGCTAAAGCACCTCCGCCTGCGCCAGATAAATTCATGACTAAATCACTTGCACCTTGTGAGGAAGTTTTCATCTCTGGCGCTACCGATTCGGTTAAGAAAGCGGAACCTGCGATTAGAGTGCAAGACCAACCAAGGCCAAGTAAGAACAATCCGATTCCTAAAGTTATCGCATCGTCAGCTTCAGCAAGTCCAGAGACAATTGCTGAAAGAAGAAGCGTGACAACGCCGATTTGAATCACACGCATTCGACCTAATCGATCGCTTAGTGCTCCAACAACAGGAGAAAAGGCGTACATACCCAAGACATGAACACTGATCACTAATCCGATAATCGTTAGCGTTACATCAACATGAGCCATATGAACGGGCGTCATCACCATGATGGACACCATTGCAACATGGCCGATTGCTATCGAGAGAATCGAGAAGAGCGCTTTTGGGTTAGTGCGAATATGTTTGAGGGCGGCTTTCGTAGAACCCTTGGTTCTCGTTGACACACCAGCTTGTTGAGATGCAGTAAGAAATGGGTCGGGCCGCAAGAACAATTGAATGACGATGGTGGCAAGCGCAAGAGTTAGAGCAGAAATAATGTAAGGGCCAACTAATCTTGGTAAACCTAATTGCTCAGCCAAGTTTCCAGCAGGTTCCATTAAGTTTGGTCCCGTTACTGCGCCAACTGTCGATCCCCATACAACAAAGGAAAGTTGTTTTGCGCGAGTTTCATTCGTTGCTAGGTCTACTGCAGCAAATCGAGCTTGATATCCCGCAGCAGAAGCTGCGCCCACAAGAAATGTTCCTATAAGCATGAAATAAATATTCTTTTGCGAGCCTCCAAAGATGGCGAAAAGAGAGCCAATGACGCCTGCTATGAAGCCAATTGAGAGCGCCAGCCTTCGCCCCCCGCGCGCTGTGAGACGAGCAAGTGGAAGAGCCAGAGCTGCGGCGCCGAGTACAGATGAAGTTTGTGCCAACCCAGCAAGAGTTTCAGATTCGGTAATTGAAGCAACGAGGAGTGATCCAGCCGCAACAGTTCCCGCTACTCCAACACCGTTGAGTACCTGCGCTGTTGCAAGTACCTTGACGGTTTTTTCTTGCAAAGCGGTATTAGGCATTACTTAACTCTGACCCAGACTGCTGTATCAGTTGGAAGCAGATTTCCTTTGAGCGGTCCGCTTGCGACAAGAACTTCAGTATTTGCTGGAAGAGAAAAGTCTTCGCCAAAGTTTATGTAGCAAGCAAAATTTCCTGGGCGGGAGAATGCAACGACGTCTTTACCAGCTTCAATCCAATCCATAGGGCCATCGCCAAGTCCTGGTTCGAGTTTTCTGACTGCCAGAGCTTTGCGATAAATATTGAGCGTTGAGTTGGAATCGTTTTCTTGCGATTCTGCCGAGTAATGCCCCCACCATGAGCTAGCAGGAAGCCATGCATCCTCAGGATTTAACTTTTCATTTGTTGAGAAACCAAAAGCTCCTTGTGGAGATGTTTTCCAAGGAATTGGAACTCGACAACCATCTCGTCCACGATCTTTATATCCGCTCATCTTCCAACGCGGATCAGTCAGGCGATTTTCTGGGATATCTCGAACTTCTGGAACAGCAAGTTCTTCACCTTGATAAAGATATGTGCCGCCTGGAAGTGCTAGCGCCATCAAAGTTGCGCTACGTGCGCGCAAAGTTCCACGAGCAATATTTAACTTTGCCGGATCTCCTTGACGCGAAAATGTGGTGTCGCCGTGATTTGTGAGTCCTAGATCAAGGCGGTCGACTGAGCGAACAACATCATGATTGTTAAAAACCCACGAAGTTGGAGCGCCGACTTCAGCTAAAGCTGAGATGGAATTGTTGATTTTTTTGCGAATTTCCTCGGGTTTCCAGAGCGTTGTGAGCATCTCGAAGTTAAAGGAGTTTTGAAGTTCATCTGACCTTACATAACGCGCAATTCGAGAAGCTGGACTGACCCACGCCTCTGCTACGGCCATGCGATCGCCTTGATAGGAATCGAGAATTTTGCGCCAACTGCGATAAATGTCGTGTACACCTTCTTGATCCCAGAAAGGTTTATGTTCTGGACTCAACATCCGCGTGAAATTATTCTTACCGAGAATTTTGGAAATCCAACTCTCGCGAATGTCAGGCAAACCCTTCTCCTTGAACATTCCATGGGCAACATCAATTCTGAAACCATCAACGCCGCGATCAAGCCAGAACTTCAATACATCTTCAAAGTGGCCACGAACTTCTGGGTTCTCCCAATTGAGATCTGGTTGCTCAACTGCAAAGAGATGGAGATACCACTGTCCTAGCTTTCCATCTGCTTCCACGATGCGATGCCACGCAGGTCCACCAAAAACCGCTTGCCAATTATTTGGAGGCAAATCACCATTGGGACCTTTGCCATCTCTGAAAATATATCGAGCACGTTCTGGAGATCCTGGTTTAGATTTCAGAGCTGCTTGGAACCACTTATGTTGATCGGAAGTGTGGTTTGGAACAATATCAACGATTACTTTAATGCCGTGTTCATGTGCATCTTTGATTAATCGTTCTGCATCTTTAAGAGTTCCATAATCAGGTTCGATATTCATGTAATCGGAGACGTCATAACCATGATCGTTCTGGGGAGATGGATACCAAGGTGTAATCCAGATTGCGTCAACGCCAAGTTTTTGCAAGTAGCCAAGTTTCGAGCGAATACCTTCAACGTCGCCAATTCCATCGCCATTAGAGTCAGCAAAGGAACGGATATAGATTTGGTAGGTAACTGCATCGCGCCACCAAGGGCGGACGCCGCGGGGCGCTAGCTTGGAACTCACTTTTTCTCCTCTAAATAACGCTGCAAGAAAGCTCTTTCCTCATCATTGAGTGGGCGAGATTTTGCAACACTTTCATCGACTGCAACTTGAACAGTTTTTACGCGAGCATAAAGCTTCTTCTCATCCTTAATCTCGTAGACCATTGCGAAAGAGGAATTCCCGATGGACTCTACCCAAAGTTCAACATCTACATAGATTCCACCTTGAAAAATCGGCGCTAAGAAATCAACTTCTGCTCTCGCCACTACCATTTCAAGAATTCCAGGGAGCTTGCCATCGCGAGTATGTTGCACAAATGACCATTCAAAGCGAGCTTCTTGGGCGTAAGTCAGATACTTCGCATTGTTGACATGACCCATTGCATCTAAATCATCCCAGCGCACAAATGCTTTGTGTTGATATTTCATCGAGTTAACTTTCTATAAGTCACTCGATGTGGACGAGCAGCTTCAGGGCCAAGTCGATCAATCTTATTTTTCTCATACGATTCGAAGTTTCCTTCA
The DNA here is from genome assembly GCA_036752125.1 of Candidatus Nanopelagicaceae bacterium. Lineage (GTDB taxonomy): Bacteria > Actinomycetota > Actinomycetes > Nanopelagicales > Nanopelagicaceae > MAG-120802. The sequence goes on from DAIOTH010000013.1 coordinate 4,614, forward strand.
AACCAGAACCATTGAGAGTCGCCTTCATAAGCCAAGATGTGGGTAGCTACACGATCCAAGAACCAACGATCGTGCGAAATAACTACCGCGCAACCGGGGAATTCCAGAAGCGCATTTTCTAGAGATCCTAAAGTTTCTACATCAAGATCATTTGTGGGCTCATCAAGAAGCAAAAGATTTCCGCCCATCTTCAAAGTCAGAGCAAGATTAAGTCGGTTTCGCTCACCACCAGATAGAACTCCCGCAGCCTTCTGTTGATCGGGACCTTTAAATCCAAATGCTGAAACATATGCGCGGCTCGGCATTTCAACAGCACCGACTTTCATGAAATCTAACCCATCTGAAACTACTTCCCAGAGTGATTTCTTTGGATCAATTCCGCCGCGAGATTGATCTACGTAAGAAATCTTTACAGTCTCACCAACTTTGATATTTCCAGAGTCTGGTGTTTCTAATCCAAGAATCATCTTAAATAGCGTGGTTTTACCAGCGCCGTTTGGCCCAATAACGCCAACAATTCCATTTCGTGGAAGCGAGAAAGACAAGTTATCTATCAATAATCTCTCGCCAAAGCCCTTAGAGAGATTCTCAACATCAACAACAATGTTTCCAAGTCGTGGGCCCATTGGAATCTGAATTTCTTCAAAGTCTAGTTTGCGAGCTTTCTCGGCCTCAGCCGCCATCTCCTCGTATCGAGCCAGACGTGCCTTCGACTTTGCCTGACGACCTTTTGCGTTCTGGCGCACCCAATCTAATTCTTCGGCTAAACGCTTTGCGCGCTTCGCATCTTTCTGTCCTTCAATCTTTAAACGCGCCGCCTTGGTTTCAAGGTATGTCGAGTAATTACCTTCATATGGATAAGCGCGACCGCGATCGAGTTCAAGGATCCATTGCGCAACATTGTCGAGGAAGTAACGATCGTGGGTGATAGCTACGACAGTTCCTTCATATTTGGATAGGAATTGCTCCAGCCATAAGACTGATTCGGCATCTAAGTGGTTTGTGGGCTCATCAAGTAACAACAAGTCCGGTTTCTGGAGAAGCAATTTACAGAGAGCAACGCGGCGACGTTCGCCACCCGAAAGAACTTTCACATCAGCATCAGCAGGTGGACAACGAAGCGCATCCATAGCTTGTTCTAATTGTGAATCTAAATCCCAGGCATTAAGGTGATCAAGTTTTTCCTGAAGAGTTCCCATTTCTGCAAGCAATTTATCGTAATCCGCATCAGGGCTAGCCATCTCTTCTGATACTTGATTGAAGCGCGCAAGTAATGCCATCGTTTCGGCAACGCCTTCTTGTACATTTTCCAAAACATTCTTCTCTTCATTTAGCGGTGGCTCTTGCAGAAGAATTCCAACGGAGTATCCCGGAGTTAAATATGCCTCGCCATTTGATGGTTGTTGCAAACCGGCCATGATCTGAAGAACTGTTGATTTTCCAGCGCCATTTGGGCCAACCACACCAATCTTTGCGCCTGGCAAGAACATCAATGTGACATCATCAAGAATGACTTTGTCACCGTGCGCTTTTCGCGCCTTCTTCATTGTGTAAATGAACTCTGCCACGAGGCGAAACCTTATCGTCTAGCCGCGGAATTAATCGCACTCGGTAGACTTACGCCACAAATGCGCCCGTAGCTCAGTCGGATAGAGCACCCGCCTTCTAAGCGGGTTGTCGCAGGTTCGATTCCTGCCGGGCGCGCTCCATAGGATTCCCTCTATGAAATTAACGACTCTGGAGGTCTTTCCAGGTCTCGATTCTTTAATCTCTCTTGAAAGATTCCAGCGCGTTGATAGAGCGATTCAGAGTTTGTTTTCTAAAACACTTACGGAAAGTAAGACTGGGCTCCCCTTCATCATTACGGGAGATATTCCGGCAATGTGGCTCCGTGATTCGACCTGGCAAGTAAAACCACTTCTGCAATCACAGCATCCAGAAGTCATTGAGCTTCTCGTCAATCTCAGCAAATCTCAAGTTCAGCTATTTCTGATTGATCCCTACGCCAACGCTTTTAATTCAGAACCAAACGGTGCTGGTTGGCATAAGGATTTCCCTGATCAATCACCATGGGTATTTGAGAGAAAATTCGAATTAGATTCGTGGGCTTCCATTCTCTATCTGGCTCGAAAAATCCACGAGAATTATGGTGTTTCAGATCATCTCGACTCTAAATTTCAACAAGCCGTAGACGTAATGCTTGAACTCGCAAAACGTGAACAAAAACATGATCCTGAGAGTTATATTCTTAAAAGAAGTAATCAAGTTCCCCATGATTCGCTCTCCCATGAAGGTCGCGGTGCACCGGTGGGCCCAACTGGAATGGTCTACTCCGCATTCCGGCCTAGCGATGACGCATGTGTTTACGGGTATCTCGTTCCTTCAAATCTCTTCTTAATGAACGAGCTAAAGAATCTAATCATCGACTCACGCAGAAGTGAGGCAAAAAATCTTGCCGCAGAGATTGAGCAAGGAGTTATGGACTTCGCAATTATCGACGGAATTTACGCTTACGAAGTAGATGGACTAGGAAACACACTCCTTATAGATGATGCAAATGTTCCATCTCTAATGAGTCTTCCCTATCTTGAGGTTCTTAACCCAGATGATCCACTTTATTTAAGAACGCGTGAATTTGTTCTCTCTCGCCAGAATCCATATTTCTTCTCTGGAACGAAAGCAGCGGGAGTTGGCTCACAACACACTCCAAAAGATCATGTTTGGCCGATTGCTATCGCCATAGCTGCTTTGACATCTACTCAGATAGAGGACCGTATTAAAGCTTTGGATTTACTTGAAGCAACTGATGCTGGAACTGGTTTTATGCACGAATCATTCAATGTCAATGATGACTCTATATTCACTCGTGAATGGTTCTCGTGGTCTGATATGACTTACGTTGACTTGGTGCTATCGAGCGTTCAATACCGGTTCTAGATCTTTACCGACTTGAGCGAAACGAAGTGGTCCGGCACTTTCTCAAATGGTGAATTATGAAACTTAATCTCTTCCGTATGGTGCTTCCAAGATAAAGTCGAGTCCAACAGCGCTTCTAAAAAGACCCGAGCTTCAATTTCGGCAATGTGATTACCTAGACAAGTATGTGGGCCGAAACCAAAACTCAGATGTGGATTTCTTGGACGTTCGAGATTGATCTCAAATGGATTATCAAAAACACTCTCATCAAAATTACCAGATATAAAGCTCATGCCCACATATCTATCTGGAGGGAGCTCGCTCGCTCCAGATTCAGGAACTGTTGTGCGGTTCATCAACGGTAATGGAGTTAAGAAACGGAGAAACTCTTGAATGGCAGGGCCAATTAACTCTCTTTTAGAACGAAGCTTTTCTAGGTCTGTCGGAACTCGTCCAAGATGCCAGATAATTCCAGTTAGAAGTTTCACAACGGTATCTCGCCCACCAGCTAATAGGACTCCAGCAATCCCTCGAAATTCATCTGCTGTGATCTGTTTTCCTTCTATTTCAAGATATGCAATTTCTTGCCATACATCTTGAGAGGATCGAGAGAGCGCTTCTTCATAAATCTGATCCAGATAACGATGCAGAACTGCCCCATCTCGCTTATCTGATTCAGCAGTCCACACATCAGGTCCCCATGAAATCCATTCCGAAACATCTTGCGGTCGGTTATAGATAATTCCCAGATTTTCCATAACGAGTGGGAGAGCTAACTCAGCAATTACTTCTTTTGGATCGCCGGAGAAGTAACGCTCAATGAGCCTTATCGAATTCTCCCGAAAGCGTGAAACATGTTTTTCAATTGTCGGCTTTACAAAATACGGAGAGAGCGCAGATCGATAGAGGTGATGTCTCGGGGGATCTACTTCGAGCGGTAGCTGTCGATAGTCGCGAACATCAGCATCACCTTGAAGGTCAGAAGAGTAAGTCTGGGTATCGCGTAGCGCTTCTCTGAGAGCTTTATGACCTGTGATGGTTTTCTTGCTCTCTTGGTGAAAGACTGTCACCTGAAAATTCTATTGTGGCAGTTAATTGGATTCAAGGAGCGTTATGCAGAACATGATGGCGGTTGCTATTTTTCCGAAAATAGCCCCAGAAAATCTTGATCAATTTAAAGCAGTTGCTACAAAGATGCTGGAAGAAGTAAAAAAGCAAGAGTCAATTCTGCGATATGACATGTTTTTCACTGCTGATAACAGTAGTTGTGTGGTCCTGGAGGAATACAGCTCCCCCGACGGCGTTTTCGAACATGTAAAGAAGAACTCCGCCTTGCTTGATCAATTAACTGCACTAGGTGGCAAGATTGAAGGAAGCATCTTTCCCATGAGTAGCGAAGGGCAAGCTATTGCTGACATAAGAGCTAATTGGGATGCGAAATTTCACACCTACTTCTCCGGAAAACCTCGCAAATAAGAAAATTCCCGGGCTCCCTCGAGCGCCCGGGAAAATTCTCTTTACTTAGCTTAGAAATTAACCGATACGAGCAATTAACTTCTTGTTGAACTCATATAGCGCTCCATCAATAACAGCGAATTCTGTTTCTGGGAACTTCTTCGCACAGTTATCAAGGATGTAGGTCATCAACTTCTTTACCGCTGCGCCCTTAGCTTTATCTGGATAGTTTGTGAGGACGAGCGCGTAAGAAGTGGATCCCAAGAGATAAGCGCCAGGATTCTTGGTGGTGTAATCAAGAGCTAGCGTTCCATTGTCATTGAACTTCGCAGAGCCAAGGAATGCTGATACTCCAGCAGCTCCTGGTTGTACTGCGATATCGGCGTTGTTAAGAACTTTTGCGACTGGGAGCTTCACTTTATTGGCATAGTCTTTTTCTGCGTAAGTGATTGCTCCTGGAGTCTTTGCTACTAGCGCTGTGGTCAACTCAGAACCCTTTGCGCCCTGGATTTTTCCGAGATTCTTAATGTCGTTGATGTTGCCGGGGAATGAAGCAGTGAAGTCGTTATTTCCTGCCTTAGTCCAAACTGAACCTGCAACAGCTTTGAGCATATTTGTGAAGATTCCGGAAGTACCTGAAGAATCGTTTCGATAAACAACGACGATTTCAGTATTTGGGAACTGAACTGATTCACGCTTCTTTGTGTAGCGCGAAACGATGGGGTTTCCATCCTTGTCTTTCTTGGTGACAGTCTGAGTTGTGGACTTTCCATCAACCATTACTTTGACGCGTTCTGTGGCAAATACTGGTGTACTAATCACACGGTTGTTATCAGCTTTAATCGCAGGATCATTCCACTTGGTAATTTGACGAGAGAAGATCTTCGCAATTGTTGTAGGAGACAGAGTAATTTGCGTTGCGTTGCCTTTAATTCCAGGAACGTTGTAAATGATGGCCACTGGAGCAGCCACGACTGGAAGATGAATCATGGTCTTTGGCGCAGTAGCTCCTAGATGTGGAGTATCAGACCATCCAAAATCAAAATCTCCTTTATCAATTCCAGAGCGACCAGCGCCTGAACCGAGAGAGTTATAAACATAGTTATCGCCTGTTTCGCGGGCATATTCAGCTTTACATGCATCAAGGATTGGATTAGCAAATGTTGCGCCGCCACCAACGAGATTTACGGCGTAAGCAGGTGCAGCTACGAGGGAGAAAATCGCTGCAACAAGAGAAATTTTCATTAAGAACTTGCGGACCAAGGTGGTCTCCTTTTTGAATAAGTAGCGAATAGTGGTTTCCTTCAGGGAGAACCTATGAATCCGATTCAAACAACGCTTCTCATATTGCTAAACAGAAGCACAACGTTAAGTGAACTCTTGGTTACGGCCTAACCGAATCGTCCCGTGACGTAATTTTCAGTGCGCTGGTCTTTGGGACGTGAAAAGATCTCACTTGTAGGTCCAACTTCAACCATCACACCAGGTCCCCCATCAGCTAAGAAAAATGAGGTGTAGTCCGAAATACGTGCCGCTTGCTGCATGTTATGTGTCACGATGACAATAGTCATGGTTTCAGAGAGCTCACGAATCGTCTCTTCGATTCGCAGGGTTGAGCCAGGATCAAGTGCTGAACAAGGTTCATCCATCAGCAGTACTTGAGGCCTTACCGCTAGAGAACGAGCTATACATAAACGCTGTTGTTGACCGCCCGATAAGGAGCCGCCATGTGCATCAAGACGATCTTTCACTTCATTCCAGAGACCTGCACGAACTAAACACTCTTCCAGTAAATCCTCTTTGTTGCTCTGTTTGAGTTGAGCAAGTTTGAGCCCGGCTAGAACATTTTCTCCGATTGACATTGATGGAAATGGATTTGGCTTTTGAAAAACCATACCAATCTTGAGGCGAATCTTTGTGACATCTGTTCCTGGAGCATAAACATCTTTACCGTCGAGAAGAACTTCACCAGCCATTGCTGCAGTAGGAATGAACTCATGCATGCGATTGAGCGTTCTGATGAATGTTGATTTTCCGCAACCAGATGGTCCGATAAGTGCTGTGACAGTTCCTGAAGCAAAATCTAGTGAGATATCAGAGAGAACATGATTCTTTCCGAACCATGCATGGACATTACGAGCTTCAAGACCGGTTCCTAGAGGAATCGTGCCCGGAGATTTCCGTGGATTTGCACCTGCAATTCCAGCCAGCGAACTTGGCGTTACTTGTTCAGCCATCGTCATACTCTCCTCTTCCCTAGGCGGCGCGCTGAAAAGAAGAGCGCCAAAACGATTACCAAAAGAATGAAAATTGATGCCCAAGCGCGAGCATTTGATTCTTCAGAACCTGCAATAAGAGCTTTCCAAATTGCGAATGGGATTGAGCCCATAACGCCATCAAATGGATTTGCGTTGACAGCATCGCCGCCACCGGTTGTAAAGAGAAGCGGCGCAGTTTCGCCCGCAATGCGAGCCACTCCAAGAATTACTGCAGTAATCAATCCACTCTTTGCCGCGGGAACAACAACCATTGCAACAGTGCGCCATTGCGTTGCTCCAAGAGCTAATCCGGCTTCACGAAGATCGGCAGGAATAAGCAATAGAACCTCTTCTGCAGTTCTTGCCACTGTTGGCAACATCAAGATCGAAAGCGCAAGAGAGCCCATGAATCCACTAAAGCCTCGTCCAGTTCCTGAAATGAAAGCTGAATAAATAAATAGTCCGGCGACGATTGATGGAACACCACTCATAGCCTGGACTAGGAATCTGATCAAACGAGATCCAGGCCCTTTAATTTCAGTTAAGTAAAGAGCGGTCAGAATTCCAAGCGGAACCGAAATCAACATGGCAAAAAGAATTAAGAGAAGAGTTCCAATAATTGCGTGGAGAATTCCACCTTTATCCAGTGGGTCATTTACAGAGGCAAGTGACATATCGTTGGTGAAGAATCCAACATAGATTCCTCGAACACCTCGAACTACGACAGTTCCCAAAATACTTACGACCGGGAACATGGCCGTGATGGCGCCGATAGCGACAAAAGTTCCTACTGCTGCATTCTTTGCGGCTTGAACTCCACGTTGAATTCCTGCAGCCAGCGACAAAGTAACAATCGCGAGAGAAGATGCTGCGATAAATGCTCCGAGTTTTCCAGCAAGCCCTGTGAAATCAATTAAGAACCATGTACCTAAAATGACTGTGAGTCCCGCAATAAAGTTAGGCACCATCGCTTTGGGAGTAGCACGCCAGGGTTTCATCGGCTTCGGAGTTGTGATTGTCATTATCGACCCTGACGTCCAGCGCGATTGACGATGAGATCGGCGATCATGTTCACCAACAAGGTAAGGATAAAGAGAATTAGGCCTGCGGCCATCAGCGCTTTGATTTCCTCAGCCGAAGCTTCTCCGAATTTGAGAATGATAAGTGAGGCAACGTTTCCTCCCGCGCCGAGGAGTATCTGGAAATTAGCTTGAAACACGATGTTTAGCACAGTAAATACTGCGACTGTTTCGCCCATGGCACGACCAAGACCCAGCATTGCTCCACCAACTACACCGCTTGATCCGAATGGAAGAACTACTGCTCTAATCATTGACCACTTTGTAGCTCCGAGTGCGTACGCCGCTTGTATGCGATCGAGAGGAGTTTGTGAAAAGACTTCACGCGCTACCGAGGTAACGATTGGAATAATCATGATTGCCAACACAACGCCCGCAATAAAAGGTGACCGAGTAAAAACTGGCGCTGAAACTTCAAAGAGTGGAACAAAACTAAAATATTTGTGTAGCAATTTTGCCCAGTACTCTGCGCTCGGCATCAAAACGTTGAGGCCCCACAAACCAAAGAGGATTGATGGGAACGCTGCCATGAGATCGATAACAGAAACTAGGAATCCCTTAATGAAGTTTGGTGCATAGAAATTTAGGAAAAGCGCTGTAGCTACCGCGATAGGAACGCCAATCACAACTGCTATCAACGCAGTAATAATTGTTCCGATAAGCATCGCGCCGATTCCATACACGGAAGGTTGATCCCCTGAAAGTCCATCGGCGTTAATTGACGAATACCATTCATAACCCGTAATGAATTTCAGTCCTTCGCGAGTGATAATTTCAAAGCCGCGAATTCCAAGGAAGAGCGCAATTGCGGAGAGAATGACTAACGACGAGAGCCCCCCAAGAAATACCACTGAACGAAAAACTTGATCAGAACGTCGTGGTTGTGTGGTGATCTCTCGCGGTGCCGGTGTCGGGCTTGAAGCCTGTTTTTCGGTCATCGTCACGAGGCGGATACTGCTATCTACGGCGATGTGAGGGGTTGAGTTCGAGTTAACGGAAGGTGAACGAGCGGTGAAATATCGCTCACAATAGGCTCTCTACCTATGGCCTCCGAAAACCCGCCGCTGATTTGGATTGATTGCGAGATGACTGGGTTGTCGCTGGAAAACGATGCGCTCGTCGAGATCGCGGTACTGGTAACCGATGCCGACCTCAACGTCTTGGGCGATGGAGTAGATGTAGTTATTGCAACCTCAGCTGAAAAGCTTGAAGGAATGCGTGATGAAGTGCGAACTATGCATACCGAATCTGGATTGCTTGAGAAAATTCCCAACGGTGTGTCACTCTCTCAAGCTGAAGAGATGGTCATTAAGTACTTACAAGCGCATACCGTTTCTGGAAAGTCACCGTTGGCTGGTAACTCGGTTGGAATGGATCGAAACTTCATCGCACGAGATATGCCACGCCTTAACGAATATCTGCACTATCGAACCATTGATGTTTCTTCAATTAAAGAGCTAGCGCGACGTTGGTATCCAAAAGTTTATTTCAACGCGCCAAAGAAGACTGGAAATCATCGAGCGCTGGGCGACATCCAAGATTCAATAGAAGAACTTCGTTATTACCGAAGTTCGATCTTCATTCCAAATAATTAGATTGCAAGTCTCTGTAATCCCGCTTCGATTCCTTCTCCCACTTCAATAGCGGTGGCTTCATAAGTGAGTTCAGGTTTTATCGTGTTCTTTAATCGAAAGATTAATTGCTCTGCTCCCAATTTATCGCCGAGAAGTAATAGTGCAAAGCTCTGATTTCCCATACGAGCAAGAAGATCTCCACCACGTAGCTCAGAGATCAAATCACGTGCACATTTCAGTAACAAATCATCATTGAGACTTGGAAGTCGAATCGAAATTAGTGAAACTGGGTGATGGCTACGCTCCGCCCACGATAGAAGTCGCTCTGAGCTTTCATAAAAATAGGGTGGGGCCAAAAGACCTGTAAGTGAGTCGTAAATACCGTCGTCGAATGAGGCCATAACTAAAGACTCCGCCAAAAAGCAAGGAATAAATAGTGCTTTCTCATACTCTATTCTTCGCCGTATGGCCGTGATCCCAGCTCGCATTCACATAATCGCCGCGTGGTTGGTCAGAATCGAGGCAATTTTCTTATTTGGACTAGGCGCCTACCTACTTATTCGTACTCTTACATCTTCAGTTGAAGAGCTTGACGCAGTAATCGCTGAGATTGTTTTCTTGATAATTGGAGGAATCGGTCTTTTCTTTGCAGGTCGCGGATTTCTACAACAGCGAAATTACGGACGTGGACCCACAGTGCTGGCGAATCTCATCGCTATGGGCGTTGCGTACTACATGATTGATGGAGAGCGTTTAGCGCTCGGACTAACTCTTGGTACTTATGCTCTTATTACATTTATTGCTGCACTGGCATCAATCCCACGCACCAGTACAAAGTAGTTACCAGTCAACAACTTCTCGGTCTTCCCACAGTAATCCAGTTTTATCTCCAGAACTAAATTCACGCGTTGCTAACCAGATTGCAGTCTCGGCGCCTTCTTCAACACTTCGTGGAGCATCAGGGCCACCCATATCGGTACGAGTGTGATTAGGGCAGATTGCATCAACAAGTAATCCGCGCGATCCGTGACCAGTTTCATGAGCGAGATTTCGAACCAGAGCATTAACGCCAGCTTTTGAAATGCGATACGGAGCAAGTCCACCAGCATTTCCAGGTCCAGACATTCGACCAAGACAAGCTGAGAAAATAATGATGCGACCATTTCTCGCTTCTGCCATAGGTGCGCCAATAGCGTTGACTAAAGTGAAGACAGAATTGAGATTGATATTCAATACTCGAGCCCATTCATCATCATTGGTGCGCAATGTCTTTGCCATCTTGTCGCTCATCACTCCATGGGCAAGAACCAATATTTCAGGAGTTCCATATTTCTCAAGAATGGATTGCGCGAAGGAGCGAGTGGCGGCAATATCTTGAAAATCTACGGTTTCGAAAGGGATTCCCAGCTCCGCGCTCGCTGAATCGGCGCGCTGCGGTTCTTTACTGATACCTATTACTTGGTGGCCCGAAGATTTCAAGGCGCGGGCTACCTCACGGCCGAGACCCCGACTTGCTCCCGTGATGAACGCCAATGCCATGACGGGAGCCTGCCCTAGCAATGAGGTTTGCGCAGAACGAAAGTGCTCGCAAGAACTGTGGCCAATAACGCTGCGCTCAGGTAGAGCCTCGCTCCTGCGCGCAGATAGGCTTACTTTCTGTGGCAGGTATGACTCCCGACAATAAATTTGGTGGCTCTTTTGGCTCCAATGAATGGCTTGTCGATGAAATGTATGAGCGTTACTTGGCCGATCCAAATTCAGTTGAAGAAAATTGGCGAGAGTTTTTTTCCGGATACAAACCTGGGGCACCACTTCCAACAAATGGTGCACCGAAGTCTGCACCCGGAACTCCCCCAGTTCCCAAGAGACAACAGAGCACACCTGCACCGACACAAGCAGCTTCATCTGTACCTGCAACACCAACTCCGCAAATTACTGAGGTAACTACTCCGCAACCTGCAGTTCGACCAGCAACGCAGCCAACTCCAACTCCTGCGCAAGCAGTTGCAAAACCAACTCCACAAGTTGCAGTTCCCTCTGCCGCACGAGTTGAACCACTCCGCGGAGTTGCTAATCGCGTTGTACAAAGTATGGAAGCTTCACTCACCGTTCCAACTGCCACAAGTGTTCGTGCAATTCCAGCAAAGTTAATGATTGACAATCGCACAGTCATAAATAATCACTTAAAGCGTGCACGTGGTGGAAAAGTTTCTTTCACACATTTAATTGGTTACGCGATGATTAAGGCGCTTCGCGAAGCTCCCGAAATGAATGCTTTCTTTACCGAACTCGATGGTAAACCTGCAATCGGCCACCCGGATCACATCAATCTTGGAATCGCAATTGATCTTGCAAAGGAAGATGGTTCACGACAACTTCTTGTTCCATCTATTAAGGGTTGTGAAGCTCTTGATTTTGGTCAGTTCTGGGCTGAATACGAATCTCTCGTTAAGAAAGCCCGTAAAGGCGCTTTGACTGTTGAGGACTTTGCAGGCACCACAGTTTCACTCACAAATCCCGGAACTATCGGAACAGTTCATTCGGTACCGCGCTTAGTTCAAGGACAAGGTTTAATTCTTGGAGTTGGCGCGATGGATTACCCAGCTGAATTCCAAGGAGCGAGCGAGGAAACCATTGCCGAACTCGCTATTTCAAAAGTTGTCACGCTTACTTCCACTTATGACCATCGCATCATCCAAGGCGCACAATCCGGAGATTTCCTCCGCAGAATTCACGAGATTCTTCTTGGCGATGGGGATTTCTACGGTGAAATCTTTGCAGCGCTTCGAATTCCATATGTTCCAATTCATTGGCATGCGGACATTCCAGAAGGTAAAGATCAACTCAATAAAGCTGCGCGCACTCAACAACTAATTCAGGCCTACCGTACTAACGGCCACTTGATGGCTGATATAGATCCTTTGGAATACAAACAGAGAAGCCATCCTGATCTCGATGTTGTAACTCATGGCTTAACTCTCTGGGATCTAGATCGCGAAGTTGCTACAGGCGGTTTCGGCGGACGTCCTTACGCAAAACTCCGTAACATTTTGGGAATCTTGCGTGACTCGTACTGCCGCTCTATCGGAATTGAATATATGTATATCGATTCACCTGAAGAACGTAAATGGATCCAGAATCAGGTCGAAGTGGGTTCGCCATTCTTCCCTCGTGAAGAGCAGCTTCGAATCTTGCGCAAACTCAACTCCGCAGAAGCATTTGAAACTTTCCTTCACACAAAATTCGTAGGTCAGAAACGTTTCTCTCTTGAAGGTGGAGAATCTGTTATTCCACTTCTCGATGCAATTGCGCGCTATGCAGCAAAGGCTCAACTTGATGAAGTCAGCATCGGAATGCCGCACCGTGGACGTCTCAATGTTCTCGCCAATGTTGCAGGTAAGTCCTACGGTCAAATCTTCCAAGAGTTTGAGGGGCACTACCAAGAAAATGAAGTCCAAGGCTCCGGCGATGTGAAATATCACCTCGGAACTTACGGGGATTTTGTTACTGAAGCTGGTGAGAAAACCAAGATTTACCTCGCTGCTAATCCTTCACACCTAGAAGCGGTTAATCCGGTTCTCGAAGGAATTGTCCGCGCTAAGCAAGATAAGAAGAACATCAAGAGCGCGTTCTCTGTGCTTCCCATCTTGATTCATGGTGATGCTGCTTTCGCTGGACAGGGTGTAGTTGCAGAAACGCTGAACATGTCTCAACTTCGTGGCTATCGCACTGGTGGAACAATTCATGTGGTCATCAATAACCAAGTTGGATTTACAACTTCTCCAGAATCTGCACGTTCTTCCCGATACTCAACAGATATTGCTAAGTTGATTCAAGCTCCGGTCTTCCATGTCAATGGAGATGATCCTGAAGCCTGCGTTCGCGTGGCACGCGTAGCATTTGAATACCGTCAGACCTTTAACAAAGATGTTGTGATTGACATGGTCTGCTATCGCCGACGTGGACATAATGAAGGTGATGAACCAAGCTTCACCCAACCACGCATGTACAAACTTATTGATGCGAAGCGCACAACTCGCGTGCTCTACTCTGAAGCTTTAGTCGGTCGTGGTGATATCACTCAAGAAGAATCCGATGAGATTGCTCGCGAATTCCAGGCCCAACTTGAAGGCATCTTCAACGCCGTTCATGACAAACTCCCAGAAAAGCCTGCATTTAATCGCCTTGAGACTTTAGATCCCCTACAAACCAACACAGCAATTACCGAAGATGTTGCACGTAAAGTTGCCGCTACCCAAGTTGCAGTACCAGAGAATTTCAAAGTACATCCCAAACTCACACCGCAATTGCAACGTCGCGTCACAATGCTCGATGACGGAACAGTTGATTGGTCAGGCGGCGAAATGCTTGCCTTTGGATCACTTCTTCTTGAAGGACATCCGATTCGAATTGCAGGTCAAGACGTAGGTCGTGGAACTTTCTCTAATCGCCACGCTGTTGTTCGCGATCATGAGGATGGAAGTGAATGGATTCCGCTACGAGGACTCATCACAAATGACAATCAATTCTTTGTTGTTGATTCCCTACTCTCTGAATATGCCGCAATGGGCTTTGAATATGGCTATTCAGTTGAGCGTGATAACGCCCTAGTTATATGGGAAGGCCAGTTTGGAGATTTCGCAAATGGCGCCCAGACCATTATTGATGAATTTATCTCTTCATCTCTTCAGAAATGGGGAGAGCGCTCCTCGGTAGTTCTCTTGCTCCCACACGGTTATGAAGGGCAAGGACCTGATCACTCATCAGGTCGCATTGAACGTTTCTTAACGCTCTGCGCCGAAAACAATATGACTGTCGCACAGCCAACATCAGCTGCCTCATATTTCCACTTACTTCGCTGGCACATTAAGAATCCAGCTCGTCGTCCACTCATTGTCTTTGAACCAAAATCTATGCTCCGTCTCAAAGCAGCAGCATCGAAACTCTCTGACTTTACTTCTGGAACATTTAAGCCATTTATTGGTGATTCAACTGTTTCTGGCGCGTCTCGTGTAATTCTCTGTAGCGGCAAGATTTATTGGGAATTAGTTGCAGAGCGCGCAAAACTTGGCGATACAACCACAGCCATCGTGCGTGTGGAACAGCTTTATCCGCTTCCCGTGACAGATATCGTCGCAGAAATTAGCAAGCATCCAAATGCCAATTTGCTCTGGGTACAAGATGAACCTGCAAACCAAGGACCATGGCCATTTGTACAAGCAAATCTCTCTGAACATCTCGGCGGTCGCGAACTTCGCCGCGTATCACGTCGCGCAGCTGCAAGCCCTGCGACAGGAAGTATTTATGTTCACGAAGAAGAGCAAAAAGCGCTTATTGCTGAAGCTTTCTCTCGCTAGTTTTCTTAAACTAAGCGGATAGATCTTTAAAAACTGCTGCTAAATCGCGCTGAGAGTAACCGGGTTCGTAATCTCTGGCTCTCATTAGCGTAGCTGCGATTCGTCCTTGGGCGTCAGAGGACATTGCAGAATAACCATTACATCCCGTTGCGATGAAGAGTCCTTCATCAACCATATCGATATATGGGTTACTTGTCGGGGTCCGAGAGATGACACATGGCTTAGTTTCTAGAGATAAGAAATTAACTTCTGGAAACAACTTCAACAATTCTCTTTTCAGCACCGGCAGATACTTCTTATGAGAATCACCTCTAAACCAGTGTTGTAGCTCTTCTAATCTTTCACAGTAGATATCTATCTTCTGATTTAGCCCCATCTTTAAGTACCACTTACCGTCAGCAAAACGCTGTGGTTTCACTAGGTAAATTCCGTCAAAATCATCTTGGTAAGTTTCGTAAAGCAAGGAAGGCAGATGATC
This sequence comes from Candidatus Nanopelagicaceae bacterium, assembly GCA_036752125.1. Classification (GTDB taxonomy): domain Bacteria; phylum Actinomycetota; class Actinomycetes; order Nanopelagicales; family Nanopelagicaceae; genus MAG-120802. The sequence continues at coordinate 19,731 of DAIOTH010000013.1, forward strand.
TAATTTTCGAGCATCATCTTCACTCAATTGAGCATTAACTACGACTTCGGTCTTTGTTTGAATGTCTAGCTCTCTTTTGAGGAGCGAATTGAATCTGGAGAAAGAGCCAGCCGCTATCAGTAGGTTTTCCCCTAAAAAGCTCTCCCCCTTTCTTGTTCGAATATTCCAACCAGTTTCAACTCTTTCGACATTGATTACAACGTCCTCAACTGTCGTTCCTGAGAGAGATGCGAATACCTTTTGTTGGGCTGCCACAAGTAATCTTGGATTTATTGAACCGGATGGAGCGGATTCATAAAGTCCTACGACATCGCTATCAAAGTTCATCTCAGGAGCAATCTCTCGTAAAGATGCTTTGTTCTTAATTGGATAAAAACTTAGTTGAAATCGCTCTGCTACTTCAGTCGCACCGCTTAGATACTGGTCTTGCTCAGGTGCGAGATACAAACAACCACTAGGGTCGTGAAATTTAATTCCTGATTGAGTTTCAAGAACTGGCCAGTGCAGCGCGGATTCAATATTTAATCTCGTCCAGGTAGCGTTCCACCCAATAATTCGCTGCACGCGAGAGTTATCGAAGTGGCTCGCGAAGAGATCAGCTCGACTGTAATCGCTCGGCTCTCGAGGGCCAATGAGAAGTACATCAGAACTCTCTTGTGCAAGATATTTTGCGGCAGCAGAACCAATCAAACCGGCACCAATAACAATGTGCTCGTATCGACGCATTTCGTTAGGTTATCGCACTTCCATTATTCTCCTGATTGATATTGATTTAGAGAAAGCATGTTCACGGAAAAACCTACTAATACCAAAGTCGCAATAGAACTCTCCCTTTAACTTCGTGCGCAGGAATGTAGCCCCAAGTCCGAGAGTCACTCATACGTAGTTC
>DAIOTH010000014.1:0-20541 GCA_036752125.1 Candidatus Nanopelagicaceae bacterium
CGAGGAATGAAGATTGGTTTGTTGCGAATAGAAGTGCTTTGTGGTTTGCAACGCCTGCAGGGCCGCTATCCACGATTGCGAAGTTAGTCTTTGGATACTTCTTTGCAGCTTCTTCTACTGCGCCTGCGATAAGGAAGCCAACACCAATAACGATGTTGCAGCCTTCATCTACAAGCTTCTTAATATTTGGAGCGTAATCAGCATCGGACTGTGCAACCAAATACTTAACGGTTGTGCCAGATCCTTGAGCTGCTTGTGCGCCGGCCCATGCTGAAGCGTTGAATGACTTGTCATCAACACCACCAGTATCAAGAGCGAGGCAGGCCTTTGTTGTCTTTGCAGAGGCCGGAGTTACAGCGCCCGCTACTGCGAGGGATGCAGCGGCAAGTACTGCGACGATTCGAATTGTCTTTTTCAAAGTATTTCCTCCCGAGGGACCTATGGGGATTCCATAGGTAACGTTGTAGGCGCACCCTATCTACCGAAACTCACCTTTTCTGCGCGCGGCTTATAACGAATTGAGCAACTTTCGCCTCAAAACCGTTGAAAAAGTGGCAAATCTCAAAGTTTGAGTGGAAACCCTCAAGGTCTTGTTGAAACTTTGCCAGCACGAATCCGAGAGATGGCCAAACTGACTGCTCGTGCCCCAGCAGCGTTGGAAAATACTTTCACAGTAACTCCACCATTTTTAACGGAGTACTCACGGCCATATATGCCATTTGCTTCATCAACCACATCAATAATTGCACGACTTGCTAGAGCCGCACCAACAAGTTGATCTATTGGTTTAACAAGATTTTTTTCAACTTTACCAATCATTACTTTCTGAGCACTCGGTAGAGCGGCAAAAAATTGATCGGGTGCTTCGCTAATGAGTCGAACTTTCCCACTGAAGTTCTCAATTATTGTTGTAAGAACTGCGGCATCGCCATCCCACGTCGAATATGCAATGTCCACTCTCGTCAGAGCCTTCTTTAAGGCGCTCATTTCATCTGGAAAAGGAATGTTGACGACTTTAACTTTTGAAGAAGTGTCTTTAACTCCTTTTGTGAAGCTCACCAGCAGTTCTGGCTCACTTCCCACAAAGCCCACCGATTTTCGCTTGGAAGTAGTTGCAGCTAAGACCCCCGCCAGATAAGCGCCATCGTTTTCATTGAAGTAAATATTTGAAATGTTGAGCTGTCCCAGTGTTCGATCATTAATCATGGCAAATTGAATTTCAGGAAACTCCATCGAAACTCGTTTAACAGTATCTCGATAACTTGGCCCAACGGTGATAATCAGTGTGTAACCACTTTTTGCGAGGAATCGTAGGCGTATTAGCCGATCAACTGCAGTTCCATTAGTGGGAACCTCGCGGATAAAGGGCTCTACAAGGTTATATTTTTTCTTCGCAACGCTCAGCGCAGCATTTACCGAGTCATTAAATGAGTTGTCACCAAGAAAGCCGATGTCATATGCAATGGCAACTTTGGGTTGAACTTCTTCGGCATGACTTATGTTTGCTGCGCAAACCATCATTATTAGCGCTACAAACAGCGCTCTCAATTTCATGATGCAACGACCTTAATTACTATTTGGAAAATTACTATTGGGAACTAATCCAAGCGCTGAATACGCTTTCTGTAAGGTTACTGATGCCACAGCCCGAGCTTTGAGGCTTCCTTGATTGAGAATCTTCAATAGAGCTGATTCATCTGAAAGTAATTCATGTGTCTTCTCGCGAACCGGTGCAAAATAGGAAGTAACCACGTCTGCGACCGCTCCTTTGAAATCACCATATCCCTTTCCAGCAAATTCATTTTCTAGTTCTGCAATAGTGCGGCCGCTTAGGGCAGAATGTATTGAGAGCAGATTCGAAATTCCTGGCTTGTTTTTCTCATCGAATTTTACTTCTTTTCCGGTATCGGTTACCGCGCTTTTAATCTTCTTCACATTTATATCGGTGGAATCAAGGATGTCGATAACGCCGGCGCTAGAGGCTGAAGACTTACTCATCTTTGCCGTGGGATCCTGAAGATCATTAATTTTCGCTGCGCTCTTCATGATGTGCGCTTCTGGTATTACAAATGTCTCGCCATATCGCGAGTTAAAACGTTGACCAAGATCGCGTGTTAGTTCAATGTGTTGGCGCTGATCTTCCCCAACCGGAACTCGATGTGCTTGATAGAGCATGATGTCTGCAGCCTGAAGGATTGGGTAAGTAAATAGCCCGACAACAGTTCGGTCTGCCCCTGACTTCTGTGACTTATCCTTAAATTGCGTCATACGACTTGCTTCGCCAAAACCAGCAAGACATTCCAGTACCCAACCGAGTTGATTATGTTCTGGAACATGAGACTGTATGAAGAGAGTGCATTTTTCTGGATCTAAGCCGAGTGCAATCAACTGCGCAGCTGCAACGAGAGTGCGGCGGCGTAATAGCGCAGGTTCCGTTTCAACAGTGAGTGCATGTAAATCGACAACGCAATAAAAAGCATCATGATCTTTCTGTAGATCCACCCACTGTTTAACAGCTCCAAGATAATTTCCTAAATGGAATGAATCAGCTGTGGGTTGAATTCCAGAGAGCACGCGCTTCATTGGCTTATCTTCTCAATTTCTGCTCGTAGTTTCGTCATATGACAATTCGTGTAAGGCAGCCTATAACGGAGCCTGTCACGACGATTGGGTCTTTAACTGCGAGAGCAGCAGGGTTCCAACGCGCTTTCCTTCCATGTTCAACACCGTTAGGCGCGCACCATCAATGTGAATGACATCGTTGATCTCGGGGATGCGTCCGAGAGAATGCATGACGTATCCGCTGAGGGTTTCATAAGGACCTTCTGGAATTTCTAATCCAGTCTGCTCTGCAAGATCCTCCAGTGAAATCAAACCATCAATCTCATAATCGCCCGTGCGAGACTGATTCGAGACTTCTGCAGTCTGCTCGTCATATTCATCGTGGATGTCGCCAATCAAAGTTTCAACGAGATCCTCAAGGGTCACAATTCCATCTGTTCCGCCATATTCATCAAGAACAATGGCGATTTGTTGGCGTTGTGCGCGCATTTCAGAGAGCGCAGGAAGTACGCCCTTAGTCCCAGGTAGGAACATAATCGTACGTACGAGGTTCATAATTGGGACGTTCTTGCCCGCATATTCGGGTTCCATCAAATCGCGGACGTGAATGAATCCAATTACTTCATCACTACTTCCCCGAACTACGGGATAACGTGAGTGAGATTTTTCCACCGCAATCCGCGTTGCATCGTCTACTGGCAAATTAGCATCCAAGAAATCAACTTCGGTTCGCGGCACCATGACTTCATGGACTTGGCGTTCACTTGCGTTAAAAACTTCCTCGACAATGTCTCGCTCTTCTTCAGTGAGAGCTTTATGCCCAGTAACGAGATCCACCAATTCTTCTTCAGAGATATCTTCTCGCGAAGCTTTGGGATCAATACCAAAGGCCTTCAAGATCAAGTCAGATGAATGTGAGAGCAGCCAAATCAACGGCCGGAAAAGTCGCGAGATAACTGCCACTGGAGTGGCTACAAAGAGCGCTATCTTTTCTGTGGAGTGCAGCGCCATTCGTTTTGGAACCAATTCGCCAAAGACCAATGAAAAATACGCAATCACTAATGTAAGTCCGATTAGTGAGAGAGTTTCGCTGACACCTTGACTCAAACCGGCATCAACGAGCCGAGGTACAACATAACGACCTAAGCGATCTGCACCAAAGGCAGCAGATAAGAATCCGCTCAACGTAACTCCAACTTGAACTGCAGCTAAAAAACGATTGGGGTGAGAAGCCAAAGCAGCAACTCGCGCCCCGCGCTTGCTACGTTCGGAGAGAGACTTGAGTTGGCCTTCGCGCAGTGAGATGAGAGCGATTTCAGCCGCGACAAAGATTGATCCCAGAAGGATAAAAAGGATTACGACTCCGAGGTCGAAGGCGAAGCCTCCGACGCTGAACGCTTGCGCACCGCCAGGGTCCATAGGACTCTCAGGGTATAAGACCACCCGTTAGCCACGCCAAAAATTATGAGGTAGGCCTCTTCCCTCACGCTCACCTCGCGCGTAACCTTCGCGCATCCACAGAGACGTGGACTTGCTTCATCCAACGGACCGTCGGGCACGTACCTGCCCGGAGAAGGAAGAGAAAAAATGGCATCAGTCGTATTTAAAGATGCATCACGCATCTATCCAGGAACCACAACTCCTGCAGTCGACAAACTAAATCTCACTGTTAATGACGGTGAGTTTCTTGTTTTAGTCGGACCATCAGGTTGCGGTAAATCAACATCACTTCGCATGCTCGCAGGTCTTGAAGAAATTGATACCGGCGCAATTCTCATTGGCGATCGTGATGTCACAAATGTTGCACCTAAAGATCGCGATATCGCGATGGTTTTCCAGTCTTACGCCCTTTATCCGCATATGACTGTCGCCGAAAACATGGGCTTCGCTCTCAAGATCGCTGGAGTTGCAAAGGAAGAGCGCGATCGCCGAGTACTTGAAGCGGCAAAGCTTTTGGATCTTGAACCATATTTGGAGAGAAAGCCAAAAGCGTTATCTGGTGGTCAGCGCCAGCGCGTCGCAATGGGTCGCGCCATTGTTCGTGAACCACAAGTCTTCTTGATGGATGAACCACTTTCAAACCTTGATGCCAAACTTCGCGTTGCTACTCGCACCCAGATCGCTGCGCTACAACGCCGTCTTGGAATCACAACTGTATATGTAACGCATGACCAGGTAGAAGCTATGACTATGGGTGATCGCGTTGCCGTTCTTAAAGATGGTCTATTGCAACAAGTCGATACACCACGAAATCTTTATGACAATCCAGCAAATGCTTTCGTAGCCGGCTTTATTGGTTCACCTGCGATGAATCTACTCATCGCTCCAGTTTCAGGTGGTAAAGCAAAACTCGGCGGTCTCGATGTTGATGTTCCTGCATCTGCTGGTTCATCCGTCATCGTTGGTATCCGTCCTGAAGGTTTCTCGCCATCGAGCAAGGGATTTGATGTCCAAGTTGAAGTTGTTGAAGAACTTGGCGCAGATGCTTTCGTTTACGGCAAACCTGTTGATTCGGCGCTCAAATTTGCTAACGCAAGTGATGAAGGCGCACAAGTAATTATTCGTTGGGATCCAAAGAACCCACCGAAATCAGGCCAAGTCGTCACAGTTACTGCAAAGGGTGATTCTGTTCATCTATTTAATGTGGCTGACGGAAAACGACTCAAGTAATTCTGAAATTAAAAAAGCCCCCGATTTCGGGGGCTTTTTTATTGGATTCTTACTAGTGCTTACTACCTACTTCATGGCTTTCTGCAGATTCTCGTCAATTGCTGCTAAGAATTCTTGCGTGTTAAGCCACGGTGCATCGTTGCTGATGAGAAGTGCTAGATCCTTCGTCATCTTTCCACTCTCGACAGTTTCAATACATACTCTTTCCAGAGCGCTTGCAAACTTGCCAACTTCTGGAGTGTTATCCAATTTGGCACGGTGTTGTAGACCTTGCGTCCAAGCAAAGATTGATGCGATGGGATTGGTTGAGGTTGCCTTGCCAGCTTGGTGATCACGATAGTGGCGAGTAACAGTTCCGTGCGCTGCTTCTGCTTCTACAGTGCGGCCATCTGGTGACATAAGAACTGAGGTCATGAGACCAAGTGATCCATAACCTTGTGCGACGGTATCTGATTGAACATCGCCATCGTAATTCTTACAGGCCCAGATATAGCCACCTTCCCAACGAAGTGAGGTAGCGACCATGTCATCAATGAGGCGGTGGTCATATTCCAAACCAAGTTTTTCAAACTCCGCTTTAAATTCCTTTTCATAAATTTCAGCAAAGATATCTTTGAAGCGTCCATCATATGCTTTCAAAATTGTGTTCTTTGTTGAGAGATAGACCGGGTACTTGCGCGCAATTCCATAATTAAATGAAGCACGAGCAAAGTCTCTGATGGAATCGTCAAGGTTGTACATCGCCATAGCAACGCCTGAGGATGGGAAATCAAAAACATTAAATTCCATGGGCTTGGAGCCATCGGTAGGAGTGAAAGTTACGGTTAATTTTCCTGGACCAGGAACTTTGAAATCTGTGGCGCGGTATTGATCACCAAAGGCATGACGGCCAATCACGATTGGTTTACTCCAGTGTGGAATTAGCCTTGGAACATTCTTGATAATGATTGGCTCACGGAAAATCACGCCGCCCAAGATGTTGCGAATTGTTCCGTTAGGGGACTTCCACATCTGCTTCAAGTTAAATTCTTTTACTCGAGCTTCATCTGGAGTGATGGTTGCGCACTTAACGCCCACGCCATGTTTCTGAATAGCCTTTGCGCTATCAATAGTGACTTGGTCATTTGTGGCATCGCGGTACTCGATGCCTAGGTCGTAGTACTCAAGGTTGATATCAAGATAAGGAAGGATTAACTGCTTCTTGATGAAATCCCAAATGATGCGGGTCATTTCATCGCCATCGAGCTCAACGACGGTTCCTTGTACTTTGATCTTGCTCATCTATCTACCTTTCAGGTACTCGAGTTCGGATTTCCAAGTTCTTCTTATAAATCTTTCACATCTGCTTGCTTCGAGCGGACTGCTTCAGCAGCAACCTTAAGCTCGGCGAGTTCAGATGGGGTGAGATTTCCTTCGACAACTTTCTTGATTCCGCTTCGACCAAGTTGAGCTTCTACGCCGAGATAAACTCCTGAAATTCCATATTCGCCTTCTACCCATGCACAGACTGGCATTACCTCACCCGTGTCTTTGATGACGGCGCGAGCCATTCGAGCTGCGGCAGCAGATGGTGCGTAATAAGCAGAACCAGTTTTAAGAAGCGCAACTACTTCCGCGCCACCATTACGAGTGCGAGTGACAAGTTCATCAATTTCTGCAGCGCTCAATTTTTCTGACAATGGCTTTCCATCGACAGTACAGCGACTTGGAACTGGAACCATAGTGTCGCCGTGGCTTCCAAGAGTGAGAGTTTTTACTGAAGCAACAGGAACGTTAAGTTTTTCAGCAACGAAGTGGGTGAAACGAGCAGTATCAAGCATTCCAGCTTGGCCCATAACGCGGTTATATGGAAATTTTGATGCAATTTGTGCAAGAGCTGTCATCTCATCAAGTGGATTTGAAACAACAATAAGGACTGCATTAGGAGAATGCTTCGCAATATTTTCAGCAACACCACGAACGATGCCGGCATTTACTCCGATGAGATCCATACGGCTCATTCCAGGCTTACGTGGAAGACCAGCAGTAATGACGACGACATCCGAGTTAGCAGTTGCTTCATAACCTTTGCCATCTGCAGTTGTTGTCGCGCCCACAACTTTGGTTTCAAATCCTTCAATCGAACGTGATTGATTGATATCTAGCGCTAATCCTTCTGGTTTACCTTCAACAATATCTGTGAGAACTACCGTCTCGAAAATGTCATATTCAGCTAAACGAAGCGCAGTGGTCGATCCATAGAATCCAGCGCCAACAACAGTTACTTTTCCAGATCTACTCATGGCGCGAAACTTACCTGCTAACGACGAGGAAGCGCCAATGCGATTGTTATCAGGGACACAACGAGAGCGACCGGGATTACTTTCTCGATGGTGCGCATCGCCTTGAAATCAGGAGCTACAAATAGCGCGGTGGCCGCTGCAATAAAGAGGGCGCCAAAGCGAACAGAGGCGGCGATCCCAATACTGACTCCTAAGAGCGCAAGGAGATATGAGAATTTCTTCATCACTAAATTAACGCTCGGCAATCTCAAGAAGATTAGAGAGCAACATGGCGCGCGTCATAGGGCCAACTCCCCCAGGCATCGGAGAGAGCGCTGCCGCTACCTTCGCGATATCTGGATGAAGGTCACCCTGTAATCCATTTGCAGTTCTTGTAATTCCGACATCGATTGCGACAACACCACTCTTCACCATTTCAGCGCGGAGGAAGTGGGGTTGACCAATCGCTGCTATAACAACATCAGCGCTGCGAGTATGAGTTGCAACATCGCGAGTTCCAGTATGTACAGTCGTAACAGTTGCATTAACTTCTCGACTAGAAAGAAGCAGTGACAACGGTCTTCCTACCGTAATTCCACGGCCAATAACAGTGACATCTTTACCACTAAGAGAAATATTATTTCTTGCGAGTAATTCAATAATGGCCCGCGGTGTGCAGGGTCGTGGAGCAGATTGTCCTAGGACCAACTTTCCTAAATTAACTGGATGAAGTCCATCAGCATCTTTATCAGGATTGATGGCATCAAGAATTTTATTGGTGTCGATCCCAGTAGGTAGTGGGAGTTGAACTATGTATCCGGTGCACTCTGCAGCGTTGTTGAGTTGTGAAATTGCGGCTAGTACATCGGACTGGGTAGCGCTGGCAGGTAAGTCAATGCGAATCGAATTGATTCCAACTTCAGCGCAATCACGATGTTTTCCACCTACATATGCGTGCGAACCAGGATCATCACCAACCAGAATTGTTCCAAGGCCTGGAGTGCGGCCTAGATTCTTTACTCTCTGCGCAATCTCGGATTTGATTGAGGCGGCAGCTGCTTTGCCATCGAGAATGAGCGCTGGTGTCATAGCGCTAAGTCTAAATGCTAGTTTCGATTCCGAGGCTCACTCTTGAATATGGGCCTTAGATAGTCTCTTTCGTTGCATTTCGCGACTCACGAATTTTATTGATGAGTATTGGGAGATAGATTCTCAATGCGATTCCAAGTGCTATCTCAAGAGTTAGCATGATTGGCATTAACCACCACTGTGGCCCAACGGAGGATAGATTCGATGAGAGTAACTCTCCACTTGAAGCACGGGCAATAAAGAGTGTAAGAGCTACGATAAATCCCAAGGTAGCGAGATAGAAACGTTGCTGTTCTACTCGATCCGAATAAATTCCTTCCCCATATCGGGCGATGAGGAATCCAATAGCAACAAAGAGCAACACTAAAAGAATCAAGTAAGGGTGAGGATGTACAGGAAGACCACCCAATAGTGGAATTGCCGGAATTTCATCTATGCGATGCACAAAGGGATTAAGCCACGATCCATTACCAATCACAACGCCGCTTCCTGCTAAATAGCTAAGTGCTGCAATAGCAAAATTTGGGAGATAAAGAATTTGGACTGCAAGAAATGCGAGACCACCAAAAATTCCAGGCTCGATAACTTGGGTCAATTGCAACACAGTAGTGAAGTGCCACCCAAGTGATAGTGAAAAGATTACTCCACCAATTCCAATGAGCGCCATGAGAACTATCCATGAAACTTTAAGCGCCCGCTGCCATGGAAATTTAATTCCGTGTTCGGGAAGTAAGTTGCTGGAAAGAAAGGCAGATAATCCTGCGACGATAAAGAGAATTGGAAATACTAAATAAAAAGGGGCAGATACTGTGTTACCAGTTGCAAATAGGGAGAGAATTGTTCCGACTGCGGCGTAAGACAATGCTAGAGAGATAATGAGTAAACGCTTCTGACGCGGAGCAAACTCGCCCTGCTCCTCAATGATTTTGCGATAACCACTTCTGATTGCGAGAAATGGTATGAGCAATGCGCCTATTGGGAAATAAGTGAGAGCGCCAGAAATCGCGTTATTAGAAAGTGAAAGATCGAGCGGAATGTGATGAGCTATGAGAAAGAACCAGAGAGCCGCTCGGAGTGGATCTGCAGTATTTCCAGTAGAGCTACCAGCTGTTGCCCAAGCAATGAGCGAGATAAAAGAGAGAGGGAGAAGTATGAGAGTAATACTTCGCACTGCTTGCTTAAAACTTACAAGCAGCATGCCAGACATTGGGCTTCCTTAGCCCTTAAGTATGGAGCGAAGTAGCGTCGCAGTTTCACTTGGAGTCTTACCAACTCTTACTCCCGCTGCTTCTAGCGCTACTTTCTTTGCTTCTGCAGTTCCTGAAGATCCAGAAACAATTGCGCCTGCATGGCCCATTGTTTTTCCTTCTGGAGCGGTAAAGCCGGCAACATAACCAACGACTGGCTTCGTGACATATTCCTTAATGAATGCAGCCGCACGCTCTTCTGCATCGCCACCAATTTCGCCAATCATCACAATCGCTTCAGTTTCGGGATCATCTTGGAATGCTTTGAGGCAATCAATATGAGTTGTTCCAATAACTGGATCGCCACCAATTCCGACTGCAGTAGTAAATCCAATATCTCGAAGTTCATACATCATCTGGTAAGTCAGAGTTCCTGACTTTGAAACTAAACCAATCTTTCCAGGGCCGGTGATATCAGCTGGAGTGATTCCAATATTGGACTTACCAGGGCTAATGAGTCCAGGGCAGTTAGGGCCAATAATTCGTGACTTACCGATCTTTTGAGCGTAAGCAAAGAAACTTGCGGTGTCATGAACAGGAATGCCTTCAGTAATTACGACAATTAAAGGAACTTGTGCATCGATCGCGTCGACAACTGCGCTCTTTGCAAATTTTGGTGGAACAAAGATGACAGTTGCATTTGCTCCCGTAGCGGCAACGGCCTCGGCAACTGTATTGAAGACGGGAAGAGACTTTCCTTCTATTTCAACAACTTGTCCACCTTTTCCAGGGGTAACTCCACCAACGATCTTGGTGCCACTAGCAATCATGCGACGAGTGTGTTTAGTGCCTTCAGAACCCGTCATTCCTTGAACAATGACTTTTGTGTTTTCGTTGAGAAAAATTGCCATGTTACTTCGCCGCCAATTCTGCAGCTTTTGCTGCTGCGCCATCCATGGTGTCGAGTTGTTGAACTAATGGATGATTTGCTTCATTGAGAATTCGTCGACCTTCAAGAACATTATTTCCATCGAGGCGAACCACAATTGGCTTGGTTGCTTTATCGCCCAACATTGTGAGCGCTTGAACGATTCCATTTGCGACCGCATCACAGGCCGTGATTCCACCAAAGACATTGACAAAGACAGATTTAACAGCGGGATCACCAAGAATAATGGAGAGGCCATCAGCCATAACTTGGGCTGATGCGCCACCGCCGATATCGAGGAAGTTCGCTGGTTTTACCCCTCCAAACTTCTCTCCCGCATAGGCAACAACATCGAGAGTGCTCATCACTAGGCCCGCACCATTTCCAATCACACCAACTTCACCATCAAGCTTTACATAATTTAAATCTTTTTCTTTTGCGAGCGCTTCCAAAGGATTAGTAGCGGCATGATCAATGAGCGCTTCATGATCAGGGTGGCGGAAAGCTGCGTTATCGTCCAAGGTAACTTTTCCATCGAGAGCAATAATTCGGCCATCAGCGGTCTTTACTAATGGATTTACTTCAACCAAAGTGGCATCAGAGTTCTGGAAGGTTTTCCAGAGTGTGACAAGGACATCAGCAACGCCCTTTTCTACATCAGCGGGAAATCCACCTTTACGCACAATCTCAATCGCTTTTTCGTGAGAGATTCCTTCATTTGGATCGACATGAACCTTGGCTAATTTTTCTGGGGTTTTATGAGCGACTTCTTCGATATCCATTCCACCAGAGACAGATGCCATCACAAGAAATGAGCGAGCTGCACGATCGAGAAGAATCGCTAAGTAATACTCACTTTCGATTGGAGCAGCTGCTGCAATCATCACTTTGTGAACGGTATGTCCTTTAATGTCCATACCTAAAATTGCTTTCGCTTTTTCAAAAGTGTCTGCAGGATTTTCAGCGAGTTTCACGCCACCGGCTTTACCGCGACCACCAATTTTTACTTGGGCTTTAACAACTACCTTGCCGCCAATCTTCTCCGCAGCTTTTTGAGCTTCTTCAGGAGTTGTGGCTACGGCGCCAGCGAGAACTGGGACCCCATTTGCTTCGAATAGATCTCGTGCTTGATATTCAAAAAGGTCCATGGGTCATAACTTATCTACTGGCGCATATCGGAGCAACAAACGCTTATCTCCGTAGCTTCCGAAATTTATTGTGGCTTCTGCTTTATCCCCTGATCCTGAGACTGCTATCACAGTGCCCAAGCCAAAAGTGTCATGCGAGACTCGGTCACCCACTTCGAGTTGAAGAGTGGTTGATTGCTTTCCAGTCGCTTTAGGAAGCGGTGGTGGCGCAAATTTCTTCCTCGTAATTGGTGGAGTAGCAAAACCACTTTCACTCTTATTCCAATCAACAAGCGTTTCAGGTATTTCATCAAGAAAGCGTGAAGGCGGGTTGTAATTTGGAGCGCCCCAGGAAGACCGGTATTCGGCGCGTGATAAGAAGAGTCGTTGTTGAGCGCGAGTCAGCCCTACATATGCCAAGCGTCGCTCCTCCTCTAATTCTTTTTTCTCACCAAGCGTTCGTGAATGCGGAAAAACTCCCTCTTCCATGCCAGTGAGAAAAACGGTAGGAAATTCCAATCCTTTTGCGGTATGGAGCGTCATAAGAGTAACCACGCCACCATGATCTTCACCTTCTGGAATTTCATCCGCATCAGCAACAAGGGCTACATCTTCTAAAAACCCAGAGAGTGAAATCTCTTCGCCTTCATCAACTTCGCGCTCTTCGTATTCTTCAGCAACTGCAACAAGTTCTTCGAGGTTCTCGACTCGTACCTCATCTTGAGGATCATGGCTATCACGCAGTTCATCAAGTAATCCAGATTGCTCGAGAGCTGCTGCAGCAATAGTTGAAGGTGGCCGCTTTGCTTCCACAAGAACACGAAGTGCACCAATCATCGCCACAAATTGCGAGATCGACGTTGAAGTTTTGGGGGTCAGACCAGCCTCGCTCGCCCGATTAAGAGCCTGCCAGAACGACAAGCCTTCTTTCTTTGCAAGATCATCAATGTTATCGAGCGCGCGATCACCAATTCCACGTTTCGGGGTATTAATAATGCGGCGCATCGATACCTCGTCATCTGGATTAACTATCACGCGTAAATACGCTAGAAGATCCTTTACCTCTTTACGTTCGTAGAATCGCACGCCGCCAACAACTTTGTAAGGAATTGTTGCGCGCATAAAAACTTCTTCAAAGACGCGCGATTGAGCGTTGGTGCGATAGAAAATTGCAGTGTCACCAAAGTTGGACAGGCCTTCTCGTTGTAAACGGAAAAGTTCATCTCGAACAAATTCGGCTTCATGATGTTCATTTTCTGCAACAAAGCCAATGATCTTTGGCCCACTCCCCGCTTCTGACCAGAGATTCTTCTCTTTGCGGTCTTCATTAAGTGAGATAACAGCGTTTGCAGCGCTCAAAATATTCTGGGTGGAGCGGTAATTCTGCTCTAAAAGAATTGTGGTTGCATCAGGATAATCTTCTTCAAATTGGAGAATATTTCGGATTGTGGCGCCCCGGAAGCCATAGATTGATTGGTCGGCATCGCCAACAACGCATAGCTCAGCGGCCGGAATTCCTTCCCGATCGGTGCCGACTAATTCGCGAATCAATATGTATTGGGCGTGATTTGTGTCTTGGTATTCATCAACCAAAATATGTTTAAAGCGATGGCGATACCGCGCCCGGGCTTCTGGATATTTCTGTAAGACTTCAACGGTTTTCATGATGAGGTCATCAAAATCCATCGCGTTCGCAGAAGTTAAACGTTGTTGGTAGATCGCATAGACCTCAGCGACAACTTCTTCAAAACTATTTTGCGTGGCATTGCGATAGTCAGCAGGGCCTAATAATTCATTCTTGGCATTTGAAATGACCGACGCAATGCCCCGCGGGTTGTAGCGCTTGGGATCTAAATTAAGGTCGCGCATTACAAGCGTTACAAGTCGCAAGCTATCGGCTTGGTCGTAGATTGAGAAAGTGGTCGAGAAACCTAAGCGGACTGCTTCTTGGCGGAGGATACGAACGCATGCAGAGTGGAATGTAGAGACCCACATAATTTTTGCGCGATTTCCCACCAAACTTGCAACACGTTCTTTCATCTCTCCGGCAGCTTTATTTGTGAAAGTAATCGCCAAAATTTCAAAGGGTTGAATTCCGCGCTCTGCCATTAAATATGCAATACGGCGCGTTAGAACTCTAGTTTTACCTGAGCCCGCTCCCGCAACAACAAGTAATGGACCACCGCTATGGGTAACAGCTGCGCTTTGTTGGGGATTTAACCCATCAAGTAAGGATTTCTGTATGCGCGCTGACATGGCGAGAAGTCTAGGATAGGCAGGTGACTCCACTCTCCGATTCAGAAATCAAGCGCGTATTAGTGGTTATGGCCCATCCCGATGATTGTGATTTCGGAGCCGGCGGAACTATTGCGCACTGGACATCTCTTGGCATTGAAGTCTCATATTGCATTATCACTAATGGTGATCAAGGTGGAGAAGAGTCTGGAATTCCTGTTGAAGAGATGGCAAAAGTTCGCCAACAAGAACAACGTGATGCAGGTAAAGCAGTTGGAGTCTCGCAGATTACCTACTTAAATTATCGCGACGGTTGGTTAATGCCTTCGATTGAGTTGAGAAAAGAAATAGTTAAAGCGATTCGTATTGCAAAACCTGATCGTATGGTTGTGCAATCACCAGAGCGAAATTGGGAACGTATATATTCAAGTCATCCCGACCATCTTGCGGCGGGTGAAACTGCGATACAAGCGGTGTACCCCGACGCTCGAAATCCCTTCGCTTTTCCT
The DNA here is from genome assembly GCA_036752125.1 of Candidatus Nanopelagicaceae bacterium. Lineage (GTDB taxonomy): Bacteria > Actinomycetota > Actinomycetes > Nanopelagicales > Nanopelagicaceae > MAG-120802. Next base: position 14,569 of record DAIOTH010000014.1, read on the forward strand.
GATCTCAAAGCGGCAGGACTTGAACCCTGGCGAGTGCGTGAAGTTTGGATAACTGGCTCACCAACTCCGAATCACTTTGTTGATATCACTGAAACTTTCCCCAAGAAGATGGCTGCTCTGCATGCTCATGTAAGCCAGACCGCCCACAATAAAGAGCTAGAGAATATGGTGCGCAGTTGGGGCGAGAAGAACGCTCAGGCAAATGGATTATCTGAGGGAAGAGTTGCGGAGATCTTCAAAGTTATTAGCACTGATTAACGCTGAGTTTTTCGCCAGTTAATTTCCAGTCGTTGCTTTCTCAATCGAGACAGTACGCAGTGGCGCTCCATCACTTCCGCCATCTTTAACGCCGCCTTCGGCAATAAATTTAACAATCTCTAGACCAGAAACAATCTTGCCCCAAATTGTGTAGTTGGGCCCAAGGGTTGTGTCCTTATAAACCAGGAAGAATTGGCTGCCGTTGGTATTAGGCCCTGAGTTGGCCATCGCCACAACACCTTCAGGATAATTTGCGGTACCTGCAGTCGGAAGATTCTCGTCGCGATATCTAAAGTCAGGTCCACCTGTACCTGTGGCAGTTGGATCTCCACACTGCAGAACAAAAATTCCTTCAGTTGTTAAACGATGGCATAGAGTCCGATTAAAGAAGCCTCCGTTGGCAAGCGCTGACATCACAGTGATAGTAACTGGAGCTTGTTTTGCAAATGTTTGAATGACGATATCGCCACAGTTAGTTTGCAAAGTAATTGTGCGAGGAAATCTCTTTAATATTGAATTCGGCGGGGAGATGCGAGCTGGAGTCTGTGCTGCAGCGCGAGTGGATTTACATTTAACTTTCTCTTTTTTTGCCACTGTTGTATTGGTATTTGTGACTTTATTCTTTTTAGTCTCTGCATGTGAGGTCGCAGGCGAGATAAATAGGGATGCAAAAAGTACTGCAATGACAATGGAAACTTTGCGACGTAGCACCTTCTGCTCCTTTCTGTGATCTCGAATCTTTGAACTCGAAAACTTATTCCCACTCAATTGTCGCTGGAGGTTTAGAAGTAATATCGAGAATGACACGATTTACTTCACGGACCTCATTTGTAATGCGATTAGAGATTTTCGCGAGTACCTCATAAGGAACTCTCGACCAATCCGCTGTCATCGCATCCTCGCTTGATACTGGGCGGAGCACAATCGGATGGCCGTAAGTTCGACCATCGCCTTGAACTCCGACGCTACGGACATCAGCGAGCAATACAACTGGGCATTGCCAGATCTCGCGATCTAGACCCGCCAATTGTAATTCTTCACGTGCAATGGAGTCGGCCTGGCGAAGAACTCTAAGTCTTTCTTCAGTAACTTCCCCGATTATTCGAATCGCTAAGCCTGGACCTGGGAATGGTTGGCGCCAAATAATCGGTGTTGGCAAACCCAGCGCCGCACCAACTTCGCGCACTTCATCTTTAAATAGGGAGCGAAGTGGTTCCACTAAAGTGAAATCTAAGTCTTCTGGTAGTCCACCAACATTGTGATGCGACTTTATATTTGCTGTTCCGCTACCGCCGCCTGATTCAACAACATCAGGATATAACGTGCCTTGCACTAAGAACTCAACTTTATGCGCTTTGGAAATCTTCTCTGCTGCTTCTTCGAAAGTTCGGATAAATTCACGACCAATTATTTTTCGCTTCTCTTCCGGATCAGTAACGCCTTTCAGGGCAGTTAAGAACTTCTCACGTGCATCAACCACCATGAGATTAACCCCAGTGGCAGCGACAAAATCACGTTCTACTTGTTCAGCTTCACCTTCGCGAAGTAGTCCATGGTCCACAAATACACAAGTAAGTTGTGAGCCGACTGCTCGCTGAACTAAGGCTGCAGCAACAGCCGAATCGACACCGCCAGATAATCCACAAATAATTGATTTATTCTCAACTTGGGACTTTATGTTGATGATCTCGTTTTCGATGATGTTATCTGAGGTCCATGTTGGCTTACATTTCACGATATCGATCAACCAGCGCCGCAATATCTCTTGGCCAAATGCAGTATGCAGAACTTCTGGGTGGAACTGAACTCCAGAGAGAAGTCCACTTTCATTTTCAAAGGCAGCGACGGGTGTGTGTGCAGTATTTCCTATTACATGGAAGTTCGCCGGCGCTTGAGTAACGCTATCGCCATGGCTCATCCAGACATCAAATTGTGAATCAAGTCCAGCGAACAAGTGTGACGTTGTATCGGCAGTAAAGTGCGCGCGACCAAATTCTGAAGTTCCGGTCTTTGCTACTTCTCCACCCAGAGCTTCTGCCATTGCTTGAAATCCGTAGCAGATTCCAAAAACCGGGATGTCATGTTCAAAAAGTTTTGGATCAATCTTTGGTGCGCCTAGTTCGTAAACCGATGACGGACCACCGGAGAGAATGATGGCGCGTGGATTTCGGGCCAAAATTTCATCGACAGAGAGCGTGGAAGGAACTATTTCGCTGTAGACATGTGCTTGTCGTACTCGTCGCGCGATGAGTTGGGCATACTGCGCACCAAAATCAATAACGAGAACATGGTTACTACGCTGCATGAGAAGAGGTCTTTAAGCTCTGTTAAGAACTACTTCGACGCGTTGGAATTCCTTAAGTTCAGAGTATCCGCACGTCGCCATCGCGCGACGAAGAGCGCCAAAGAGGTTCATGGAGCCATCTGCGGCGTGAGATGGGCCAAGCAAAATCTCTTGCAAAGTTCCAGCGGTAGAAACATGCACGCGAGTTCCGCGCGGAACTTCAGGATGGTGCGCCTCTGTTCCCCAATGCCAGCCACGACCTGGCGCTTCCTCAGCGCGAGCAAGTGGTGAGCCAAGCATTACCGCATCTGCGCCACACGCAATTGCCTTTGCGATATCGCCACTCTTTCCAACCGAACCATCAGCGATGACATGTACATAACGGCCGCCTGACTCATCAAGATATTCACGTCGCGCAGATGCAACATCTGCTACCGCAGTTGCCATTGGAACTGAAACTCCAAGAACTTGTCGTGTGGTGTGCGCTGCGCCGCCACCAAATCCGACCAATACGCCAGCAGCGCCTGCGCGCATAAGGTGAAGTGCGCTCTGGGAAGTAGCAGATCCTCCGACTATCACCGGAACATCTAATTCGTAAATAAATTTCTTGAGATTAAGCGGTTCTTTCTCTTTTGAAACATGTTCGGCGCTCACTGTTGTTCCGCGAATAACAAAAATATCTACGCCCGCATCAATAACTGCTTTATGGAACTCGGCAGTTCGTTGTGGTGATAGCGCGCCTGCAACAGTGACTCCGGCTGCTCTTATCTCAGCGATTCGCTCTTTAATTAATTCTGGACGAATCGGAGCTTTATAAAGTTCTTGCATACGACGAGTAGCTTGATCGGCGGGAATTGAGGATATTTCACCGAGTTGAATCTTCGGATTGTCATAACGAGTCCATAGACCTTCAAGATTGAGTACGCCTAAACCACCAAGCTTTCCGATCGCAATCGCCGTTTCAGGTGAGACCACAGAATCCATGGGAGCTGCAAGCAGAGGAAGTTCGAATTTATAGGCATCGATCTGCCATGAGATGGAAACTTCATTTGGTTCGCGAGTGCGACGTGAAGGAACAATAGAAATATCATCAAAAGAGTATGCCGTGCGCGCTCTTTTGCCGGGCGAGATCTCGATATCAACCATTATCGGCTCCGATAGTAATTAGGGGCATCAGCTACATCGAGAACATCGTGAGGATGGCTCTCTTGCAGCCCGGCTGCAGTAATTTGGATGAGGCGGCCACGCTTTTGGAGGGCGGCAATATCTTCTGCTCCCGCATAACCCATACCGGAGCGAAGCCCGCCAACAAGTTGGTGGACAACATCTGCAACGGGGCCACGATAAGCAACTTTTCCTTCAATACCTTCTGGAACTAATTTATCTTCGGCAAGAACATCATCTTGCATATATCGATCTTTAGAGAAGGACTTCTTAGCACCACGAGTTTGCATTGCACCAAGTGATCCCATACCGCGATAAGTTTTAAACTTTCTTCCATCTAATTCAACAAGTTCGCCTGGTGATTCATCGCAACCTGCAAGAAGAGAACCCAACATCACGGTATCTGCGCCCGAGACAATCGCCTTTGCAATATCTCCGGAATATTGCAATCCACCATCAGCTATTAATGGAATATCTGCTTTCTTACATGCTTTAGCAGCTTCCATGATTGCAGTAATTTGTGGAACTCCTACGCCAGCAACAACGCGCGTTGTGCAGATCGAACCGGGACCCACGCCAACTTTTACTGCATCTGCGCCAGCATTGATCAGAGCTTGGGCTCCAGCGCGAGTAGCAACATTGCCGCCGATGACTTCTTGTTTTGGAAAATTTTTCTTGATCTTCGCAATTGCTTCAAGGACTGCTCGATGGTGGCCATGCGCTGTATCAACAACAACCACATCCACTCCGACTTCAATAAGCGCTTCTGCCCTCTCGAATCCATCATCGCCAACACCAACGGCGGCGCCAACGCGAAGCCCGGCGCCCTTAACTAATTTCACGTGAGTGACTTGCTCATCAATAGCGAGATTGCGATGGATGATTCCGATTCCGCCCGCGCGCGCCATTGCGATCGCCATCGCTGACTCGGTGACAGTGTCCATCGCCGATGAAATAAGTGGAATATCAAGATAGATATCGCGCGTGAGCTGGGTTCGGGTATTTACCTCGGACGGGACTACATCTGAAGCATCTGGCAAGAGAAGAACATCGTCGTAGGTAAGGCCGAGCATTGCGACCTTTTCATTGACGTTCTCGTTCACCACTCCACCTTAATGGGTCAGATAATGGTTCTAATAATCGCTCGGAATCCCGATAGAAATCAGGCTCCGACTGCCCTCATGATTTCTTCACACGCATCGAGTAAATCATCGACGAGAACCGCAGACTTAACTTCCTTACGATTCCAACCTGGTCCACCTAAGACGACGCGTGGCGCAGGACGGATGCTTGGGATTTCGCCAAGCACTTCTGGTTTTCCATTCTTATCAAGTTGCGCCCAGAGAAAAATCGCAGGTGGTGCTGAACGTTTCACAACGGCGCTAATAGCTTCAATCGGTGTCCGTGCGCCAAGAAATTGCGTCGCGATCTTTCGTTCTGAGAGCGCAGCACCCAGTGCGTATAACGCAAGTGAATGCATCTCTTCCCCAATACATGCCAACAACACGGGACGAGCATTAATGGGGTTCTGAATTGAAGAATTTGCTTCTTGTAGCAACCGCTTAATGATTTCACTTACTAGGTGTTCGGTCTCGATACCGGTTCCCGATTCTGCCCACTCATCACCGATAAGAATCAGAAGTGGAACGATGACTTCGTTCCAGGTGTTAGTGATTCCACGAGCCGAGAGTTCGGAGCGAAGAAGTTCTTCAATAAAATTACGATCATAAGCACGTGCTGCGCGAATCAATGTTTCCACTAACTCTTCGCGAACTGCGACATCGTTAGAAATAGAGTTTGCAATGGCATCAGGTGAAACATCACCATCAAAAGCCAACGCTCTCTGGGCCGCTTCGGCAGGTGATACTCCGGCGATCACAAGTTTGCGCATCAATGTAAGGCGGGCTAAGTCGCGGCCGTTGTAACGACGATGTTCGCCAGTGCTGTGTTCGGTTGGTCCGAGGCCATAACGCCGATCCCAGGTACGAAGGGTTGCAGGAGCTACTCCCAATCTGCGAGCCACCGCAGCAACGGTGAGCGCTTCAAGAGAGTTCTCAGCCATGGAGTTCTCAGCCATGGGGCAATAGTGGGGGCAGGCTGTGATACGCGCGACTTGAAATGGGTATATACGGTCAAGGTACTTGAACAACCTATGGCGCGATTGTATGGTTCACCCATGTCCGAAACCTCTCGCTTACCGAAGCCGGTAGCCGCAAATTGGGAATGGCAGTATGAGGGTGCTTGCCGATCCCTTCCAACTGAGATGT
>DAIOTH010000015.1:0-19637 GCA_036752125.1 Candidatus Nanopelagicaceae bacterium
TGATGGATTGGGATTTACTGGTGAAGGTAAAGGTATCTCTGCGATTGCAACCGCTTTAGTTGCAAAGAAGAATTAGGATGTCGGCCGTGAGTGCGCTACGACTTTATGACACCGCAACCCGCGAGATCCGCGACTTTAAGCCGCTGAAATCTGGGGAAGTTTCCATGTATGTCTGTGGTGCGACGGTTCAAGCCGCTCCACATGTCGGCCATATCCGCAGCGGTGTGAACTTCGATATTTTGCGCCGCTGGTTGATGGCGTCGGGATATAACGTGACTTTTATCCGTAACGTCACCGATATTGATGACAAAATCCTTCATAAAGCAGTCCATGAAGCTGCTCCTTGGTGGGCTGTGGCGATGAAATATGAGCGCGCTTTTGCGGATGCATATCAAGCACTCAATGTTTTGCCGCCAACATATGAACCACGAGCTACCGGCCATATCACTCAGATGATTGAGTTGATGAAGAAATTAATTGAGAATGGTTCAGCATATGCACCTGGCAATGGCGATGTTTACTTAGAGGTTCGCAAACTCAAGAGTTATCTCACGCTCTCTAATCAGAAACTTGATGATTTATTGCCAGCTGGCGACGCTGATGAAACCTATAAACGCGATCCACGAGACTTTGCGCTATGGAAAGCTGCAAAGCCTGGTGATCCATCGTGGCCTACTCCTTGGGGACCTGGACGTCCAGGTTGGCACCTAGAGTGTTCGGCGATGGCACATGCCTATCTCGGTGCAGATTTTGATATTCACGGCGGCGGATTAGATCTCATCTTCCCGCATCACGAAAATGAAATCGCGCAATCACAAGCTGCTGGTTATGGATTTGCCAAACTCTGGATGCATAACGCTTGGGTTACTACATCGGGCGAGAAGATGAGTAAGTCACTTGGCAACTCACTTCAAGTTATGGAAGTCATCAAGCGAGTCCGTGGCATCGAACTGCGTTGGTATTTAGGAAGTGCTCATTACCGGTCGATGCTCGAGTTTTCCTTTGAAGCCCTCGATGAATCAGCTACTGCTTTCCGACGTATTGAAAACTTCTTAAAGCGCGCCAAAGAAGTTGTCGGTGAAGTTCATACTGTGATTGCCGATGATTTTGCTGCTGTCATGAATGATGATCTATCTGTTCCACAAGCCTTGGCGCTCATTTCTGAATGGTTGCGAAGCGGCAACACTGCACTTACCAACGGCGATAAGAGCGAGATAGCGAAAAACGCAGGCCACATCCGCGGCGCACTGAGCATTCTTGGCTGCGATCCCTTTGATCCTGCCTTTGGTGAAACAGAAGGCGCTGATTTAACCAGCGCAGTTGATGGACTTATTGCGCTCTTACTTGAACAACGCGAAGCTGCTCGCGCCCGAAAAGATTTTGCTGCTGCGGATTCCATCCGTGATCGCATAACTGCAATGGGAATCTCCATTGAAGACACCCCACAAGGACCGAGATGGAGTATCAACTAATGGCAAAGCCAGACCGTAAGCCGCCGAAAAAAGGAAAGCGTTCACTTCGTGGCAAAGGGCCAACCCCGCGCGCTGAGGATCGTCCCTACCATAAGAAATATAAATCAAAGGAAGAAAACCAACGCAAGCGCACTGAACGCAAACGTATCGATGCAAAGCGCAGTGATCGCCGTGGACCAGAACGTAAGCGAGATTATCGACGTGACTCTCGAGAACATGTAGATACAGTTGCTGGTCGTAACGCCGTTGTTGAAGCGCTCCGTGCCGGAATTCCTGCCAAAGAATTAGTTGTTGCTGTCGGCGTCGATGTAGATGAACGCTTAAACGAAAGCATTCGCCTGGCTCAGAAAATGGGAATTGGAATTAAGGAAGTTGAACGTCGTCAGATTGAAAATATGACGGGGATTGCAAATCACCAAGGAGTTGCGCTCGTTGTTAAACCTTTCCAATATTCTTCACAGAAGGAAATTTTTGCTCGCGCAAAAGATCCTGCGCTCTTCATCGCAGTTGATGGCGTAACTGATCCACGCAATATTGGCGCTATTGCTCGAAGCGCTGCAGCGTTTAGCGCAGATGGCCTACTCATTCCAGAACGTCGCAATGCATCACTTACGGCAGCTGCATGGAAAACCTCAGCAGGCGCTGCTGCACGACTTCCGATTGCTCAAATCACCAACCTCTCTCGCTCAATTGAGGACGCTAAGACTTATGGCTGCTTTGTTGTGGGCCTTGATGGAGATGCCGATACCACCGTAGATGCGATGGAAATTGCTGACCAGCCGCTCTATGTCATCGTTGGTAGCGAAGGCAAAGGGCTCTCCCGACTCGTACGTGAGAAGTGCGACCTTCTCATTTCAATTCCTATGAGTAGCGCAGTTGAATCACTCAACGCCAGCGTTGCGATGTCAATTGCGCTCTATGCCATCGATAGAAAACGATCCATCGCGGAGTAAGACAATGACATATAACCGCTTCATAGCTCTCGGTGATTCCATGACCGAGGGTATGCAAGATGAAATCATCAACGGAAAATACCGCGGTTGGGCAGATCGCGTTGCTGATGTGATGGCGGAGAATTATGAGAACTTTACCTATGCAAATTTAGCAATTCGTGGAAAGTTAGTTGGACAAGTTCATGATGAACAAGTTCCCATTGCCCTTGGACTAGCTAATGGCCCATCCACAATTGTTTCTTTTCATGCAGGCGCTAACGATGTGATTCGACCTAAATACGATCCAGATAAGACAATTAACACTTACAACTCTGCGGTGGATACTCTGATTAAGAGCGGTGTGTCTCTCATGCTTTTCTGTGTGCTGGAAGATTCAGGAAAAAAGAATAAGACTGCACAAATCTGGCAAGAGCGTTTTGCAATCTTTAATGAGAACGTCCGCAAGAAAGCAAATAGCGTTGGAGCGATTCTCTTTGATCCCAACCAAGATGATTTCTGGAGAGATTCACGCTTTATCCATGACGATCGACTTCATTTAAATTCAGAGGGACATCGCCGCGTTGCTCAAGCAGTGCTAGCACGTTTGAACTTGCCGCATGATCCCGATTGGAGAAAACCGCTTCCACCGGAAGAACCGAAAACTATTGTTGAGAAATCACAGATTAATCTCCATTGGTTTGGTGCGTATGCCGTTCCTTGGATGATTCGCAGAGCTCGTCGCCGCTCATCTGGTGATGGCCGAAGCGCTAAATATCCAGCGCCAATCAACTGGAAATAACGAATTACAGCTCTCTAGAAAGTTAGAACTGTCCAACTCCACTTATAAGTGCCGGGCTTAATCTTGTATTTCACCAGGGTGTCCGGGCCGCACGAAGCAGTACCAACGCCACGTTGAATTGCATCAATTGTCACAACAGTATTACCAGAGGGTTGTACAAAAACATTATGAGTCGCATCTGCTAAATCAACAGAACGCATCGGAGTAACAGTGACCATCCGTGGTTTATCTAGTTGGAAATAGAGACCACGATTCGTCTGATTGGTGAGAGTAAACCAGCGCACTCCCATATGGCCACCATTTTCTTGTGGCTTTACATAAGGGATGTATTGATCAGCAACCGATGAACTCCAACGCGCGACTTTGCCGATAGAACGATCGGGCATAGTTTCTGAAGGTCCAGTTCCGAAGTAAGTAAATTGATCTAAACCACCATTAAGTTCAAAATTAATTCCAACTCGGGCAACATCATCGAGTTGTTTAGGAAGAATTACTTCATCGGTAACTCGTAGCCCTGAATCTACTGATTCAACAACTTGAATGTGTTTGATGGAAATACCTTTTTCAGTTTTCCAGGTATGGGTAATTTTCGTCGTTCCATTACGTTTCGAGATAGTCGAAGATGCGCGAAGGAGATTACGTAATCCCCAGTTATCCCACTTCTCGCTGATGTGACCAATCGAATCATTATCGGTGGGAGCTCTCCATAGCGTGAGTTTCGGTGCAACTTCACCGAAAGGAAGAACTATCAAGCCTTCTGAACTTACATACTCTTGTGCTTTCTTTGCTGGCTTCGCTTTTGGTAGCGGTTTTGAAGGAAGCGCAATTTGTTGCCACGCAACTTCATGGCCTAAGTGAGCCCATGGAGTACTTGCCGCCAAGATAAGTGAGAAATTAACAAAACGATCCCCAGCGCCATCGTTCTTGAGTGCAGCAGCTGGAATCGAGAAAAGCGCCTTTTTACGGGGCTTTACCGCAGGTAACTTCACATCCCCGGTGGAAAGCACCTTGCCATTTGAGGTTACTTCATAGCGCAATTTCATATCTCGAAGATCGGCAAAGAAATTCTTATTGAAAATCTCAAACTTTCCACTCTTGAGATTTTTCCCAGTGATAACTATCGGGGAAGCGAGATACTTAAACTCTTGCAGCGCAGGTTTTGGGCTACGGTCTGGGAAGAACATTCCATCGCAGACAAAGTTTCCATCATGTTTAGTTTCGCCGTAATCGCCGCCATATGCTGAGCGAACCGTTCCATCTTCGAGGGTCTGGTTAAGTCCGTGATCCCACATCTCCCAGATAAATCCACCTTGAAGACCGGGGAGGGTGTGAATTGCTTCCCAATATTCGGCAAGAGTTCCATTGCTATTTCCCATGGCATGTGTGTACTCACACATGATTAATGGACGGAGCGCTTTCTTAGATTTTGCGTAAGAAATTAGCGCTGAAATATCGGGATACATCGGACAGACAACGTCAGTTAAATCAAAATTCGCCGTCCAATTTCCGCGGATCGCACCTTCGTAATGCAGCGGACGAGATGGATCAAAGTTACGTGCATAGGCAGCAGCTGCTCTGTGATTAAGTCCCGCACCTGATTCATTTCCAAGTGACCAGAGAATTACTGAAGGATGGTGAATATCGCGCTGCACCATACGTGCGACGCGATCTACCCAGGCATTGAGATATTTCTGATCATTACAGAGCGTATTTTGAAAGGCATGAGATTCAATATTTGCTTCGCCAACAACATAAAAACCGAGCTCATCACAGAGATCTAAGAAAGCTGGATCGTTCGGGTAGTGAGAAGTTCTCACTGCATTGAAATTCCAACGCTTAAGCTCCAATAAATCCTGGCGCATGAGATCTCGAGTAAGAACGCGTCCAGTCTCTCGATTGAAATCATGACGGTTGATTCCGTAGATGATGATGGGCTGGCCATTTACTAAGAGCTGGTTTCCTTTGATTTCTACCCTTCTAAAGCCAATTTTCTGGCTAGTCACTTCAATAACTTGGCCAGATGGGTCGATCAATTCATATTCCACGTCATAGAGCGTGGGGGTTTCAGCTGACCACGGTGAAATACCAGGAACCTTGAGCTCAATCTCGAGGGGACCAGGAATGGTTGGTTCAGTTGCTAAATACGCTTCAAACTTTGCCTTGGGCATTGAACCATCCCAGTAATTACCTAAGAAGAATTCATCGCCAGCTTTCTTTTCTTCAGCGCTCTTCTCGGTCCACTGTGGCTTTTCACGGTTAATGACAGTCGCAGTCTTATCTGCGCTCTTGATAGTTAATACTCGAACTCGCAGTTTGTAATGTGAGATATCTGCTTCATTAATTGAATTGATATGTGCCCGAACAAGAAGAGTTCCAGTTCGGTTATTTGCTTCTAGCCCCGGTGTCGCATAAAGGCGTTCAATAAAAACGTTTTCAGTCGCAAATAACTTTACTGAGCGAGTGATTCCACCATGCCACCATTGATCTTGATCTTCGATAAATGTGGAATCAGACCACTTAATGACTTTGATCTGTACTCGATTAGAGCCACCATTAAGAAAATCAGTGATATCAAACTCGGATGCAAGGCGAGAATCTTTTGCGACTCCCACTTCTCGGCCATTGATAGAAAGTATTGCAACAGACTCAAATCCCCCAAGAGAGAGCACAACGCGTTTGTTCTTCCAGGAAGTCGGAAGCGAGAATTCTCTTTCGTAAATACCAGTTGGATTTTCTTGCGGAACTGTTGGGGGGAGTTGCTCAAAAGGCATCTGCACATTTGTATAGATTGGTTTATCGCCAAAAGGTTGTTGGCCATTAATCATGGTCCATAAACCTGGAACAGGAATGGACTGCCATCTCTTACTTGGTTCCTGATCAGGTCGATCTAAGAGTTGGAAATTCCAATCACCATCGAGAGAGATCGTCATGAGATGGCCGATATTGAGCATCGGAAGCCGATTTACGGAGGTGGTCTCCGGACTCATCCAAATTGGCGTTGGCATAAGGCGCGTATTCTTTCATCACTTACTCAACTTTTATTCTCCAAATTTCAATCTCGTAGGCATCACTGCCATACTTAGCCGCTGATTTCGCCTCCCTAGCTCAGTGGTAGAGCATCCGCCTTGTAAGCGGAAGGTCGTCAGTTCAATCCTGACGGGGGGCTCCAGTGCCCAAACCTGACATGATGTGACTTGAAGTAACAGTAATTTCAGTCGCATGTTGGCTGAAGTTTACCAATTAGACAACTTGGACGAAGGAAACTTCGCTCATGACTCTTAACAAAAATCTACGCGTTCTCGTAATTTCAATTATTTCGTCACTTCTACTTTTGAGCGGAACAAAAATTCCGGCAAGTAGCAATCAAGATGCTTTCACCATTACAGAGCTCAGCAGAATCATTTCCGGTGATGGTGAAGGTGGTGCCGAAATTCCGGCCTACCATCCAGGTAGTAAACGTCTATTTGCAACTAATGGCGTGAGAAATTCCATTGATGTTTATGATCTTTCAGATCCAGCAAAACCAGTTCGCATAAATCGAGTTGAATTAAAAAATTACGGTACTGATGTCACAAGCGTTGCAGCAGGAAAAAATGTTGTAGTTGCAGCGGTACACAAATCAGAAACTTTTGCGTCAAACGGGGTTCCATCAACGCCGACCGGCGTACTGGTGGTTATGGACCCAAATGGCAAGGTCTTGTCGGCTCCAGATTTAAAGGGCGTGCTTCCTGATTCTGTCTCATTCACGCCATCTGGAGAAATTGCCTTAGTGGCAATTGAGGGTCAACCAGTCTGCGCCAAGGACGATGTGACCACAATTACAAATGAGTCTACCGATTATGCAAAAGCTATTGACCCAGAGGGTGGCGTTTCAATTGTAGATCTAACAAATCCAAGTGCTCCAGAGGTAGATTTTGTCGGCTTCAAGCAGTTCACGGTAAACGAAATCAAGGCTAAGGGTTTGGCGCTATCCAGCATTGTCAATAATGTGGCTAAGGATTTAGAGCCGGAATACATCGTTGCCCTTGATGAATCGAAAGCCTATGTAACTCTTCAAGAAGCAAATGGCATTGGTGTATTGGATATTCCGGGAAGAAGTTGGAAAGACATTCGTCGTGCTTTTGAATCCAAGCTTTCAACCACAGCGATAGATACCAGTGACCGCGACTCCGGAAGGGGTTCACGTAATTACGTAAACGTTGTGGGAGCAAGCCAGCCAGATGCCATAACAGGATTCAAAATTGGTGGCGGAGACTATCTCCTGACCGCAAATGAAGGAGATGCCCGCGAATATAGTTGTCTTAATGACGACCTTCGTGGTTCGTCTCTTAAAGTTGATTCTCGACGTTTTCCCGATTGGAAGACTCTTTCTGGCAGCTCTGAATTAGGTCGTTCAAAAGTAAATCCAAATATCGGAGATCGTGATGGCGATGGAGATGTCGACACAATCCATCTCCGAGGTTCTCGCTCACTAACAATTTATAGAAGCGGTGTTCCAATCTGGGATAGCGGAGAGTTGCTAGAAAAGCTTCAAGTAAATGCTCTTGGAGTCGCAAATATCAACGGCTCTCACGCTTTATCATCTGATAAGACAACCGTGAATTACACAGGACAAGATCGCTCTGATGACAAAGGCGCAGAACCAGAGGGCGTTGCAGTAGGCAAGGTAGGAGATTCTCGAATTGCAGTTCTTGGACTTGAGAGAATGAGCGCTCTTGTGATTTTTGACGTAACAAGCCCTCGCACTCCACTTGTTGTGAAATGGATTCAGATGATGCCGATTACTTCAACGCCGGTAGCGCAAGCAACCGCTTGGTCACCAGAGGGAGTTATCTTCATTCCTGCACAAAGTTCACCTAATGGCAAGGCTCTCTTCATAACAAGTTATGAGCTAAGTGGTTCACTAACAGTGCATCAAATTGAATCCAATTAATGTGAGGATTCAATAGGCTGCAAAGTAGATTACGTGAAGTTCCATCACGTGAGGTTACATGGCGTAGTAGCTGCAGGATCGAGGGCTTGTAGCTACTACGAAACTCTTTTGGATTCCTACTTGCCTCTATTGAAAACCTCTTTCGAAGCATGAGTAAAGAACTCACCTTCAATGACGCGATCTTCATCGGAGGCACGGGAAGATCTGGAACGACAATTCTTGGCAAATTGCTAGGCCGTCATCATCAAATTCAGCTAGCAAAACCGGTTGAAATTAAGTTTCTCACTGCAGGGACAGGTTTATTGGACCTAAATAGAAACGCGCTGATTAGTCGCGCTGGAAAAATTACCCTGTTACGCAACGGCAATTTCCTTAAATTTCAAAAGTCTGTAAATCAAAAATGGTGGGAAAGGGATGGCAAAAAAGGAGGAAAGGTCGGTCTGAGCTCTGGGATTTCGCGTTCATCATGGGAAGTGCTTGAATCAGAACTAGGCAAAAATCTTCGTATTGATCGAACCATGGCATGTCAGTCCTTCTTCCGCTCATTTCTTGATCTACAACTACTTAATGAGTCAGCCCCCAATTCAAAGAAATTCTGGGTAGATACAACGCCACCAAACTTAATGCGTGCTGATGAAATTGCGAGGCTTTTGCCGGGCTGCAAATTCATCCACATCATGAGAGATGGGAGAGATGTAGCAAGCTCCGTTATAAAAGAGAGGTGGGGACCAGATTCCTTCGATGATGCGCTCATCTGGTGGAGTAAGAGAATGAAGACAATATTGCAAAATACTCAAGAATTGAATGATCAAGTACTACATATTTGGTTTGAAGATTTGGTTCATTTTAATCGCGATGTCACTCTAAGGAAAGTCTTAAACTTCTTAGAAGTATCAGAGGACGATGGAATCAGAAAATACTTTGACGAGATCGTGATTCCGGCTTCAGCAAATTCAGGACGCTGGCGCAATGAAGTTTTAGATAAAGAGAGATATGCGCGACGATATGAAGGATTAATCAAGAAATTGGTTGAGCGCGGACTACTCGAACCTATGACGCAAATTTAAGGTGAGTTTCTACTTCAATAGCATTTAATATCGGCATAATTTCTATGTCACCATAAGCTTCTTTGGCAATCGCTTTGCGTTCGGCGATGTATTGGCTACTGCAGCTCTGCAGTAAATGTTCAAATCGCTCCTGTTTCCTAATGTACTTATCCAATAAGGTAAAATTACGTGAGTCGCTGAATACCACTTCGCCACGCGCCTCAGGGAGATCATTGTGGGGAAATAGAGATCGGAAAATCAGTGCCGCTAAACGCAATGAAGCATTGACAATTCGTCTCGCATAGAATTCTGGGCCGCGCACATTGATAGCCAGGGCGAGCAATTTTTGGTATTGAACTCGCTTATTTATGAGATTTGAGTAATTGTCATTTGTTAGAAATGTAATTAGATCTGCAATTTCTCTCGCACCAGTAAAACCTTCTGCCTCTTTGCATCTCGAAGAAATCTGGTGACGTAGTAGAGGAAATTGAAGTTTGGCCGTTTGATGCTCGATATCCTCTAGGGATTCATTGTCGGCGAAAAGAGCGAATCCATTGTCAGCACACCACTGTGCACGTGATTTTTGATCGTCAGTGCCACGGTTGTTAGCAATAAAGAGCGTTGGCAATGCCGCAGGAATGACTTCATGAACACTGTTGTAACCTGCCGCGCAAACTGCAGCATCAAATGCATGAAGAAGATCTGCGAGCGGGAAGTGTCTAATAACTTTCACATCTACATTCGAGGGAACCAATGAGTTGCCATGCTCATCAACAGGCTTTCTTGGCATAACAATTTGGACATTATTCCAATTCCGAAGACCACGAAACACAGCAGATGCCCTTGCATCGAGATCAGAATTACCGACTCCCATTTGGACAAGAACTGCGGGTTTATCCAAATCTAGTTTGAGGAAATTACGAGCATCATCACGACTTAGTGATTTATTCGAATCAAAAAGTGTGACAGGTTTCATCAATAGAGATTCTTTACGTGATTTTGTCGGACCGAGATCTGCATCCCGGGCAATATCTCCCGGTTCAATTACATAGTCCATAAGTCTTGATTGGAGTCCTAAGACAACGCCTTGTGGTTTTTTTTGCCACATTCCCCGACGTACCCAGACCAGGTTTACATGCGGCCGAGCGATTTTTGCAGCAATGATTCCAGGGTAGGGAACCACTCCATCGAAAGTGAGAACTTTTGCATTAGTTTCATCTATTAGTGCAACTAACCGATTCTTGAGGTATCGATCCCACTTTTTACGTGGCATCAGACCTTTGTCTCTACTTGGAACATATTCACAGTCGAGTTTTAAAGACGAAGCAACTTCAACAACGGAATAAGCCATCGAAAAAATAATTGGTCGGGCGTGGGGCTGTAACTCGCGTGCGATAGCACTGGCACGAATGAGATGTCCAGCGCCAACGCCATTACTTGTGACCATAATGACTGCTGGCTTAGACATGTCCGAACCGTACTGATGTGAAATAAAGACCTGGTTTACCAAAGGTAAACGACACTTGAACGAAGATAACGATCTCAGGAGTAATGAAATCGGCAATTAAGGAATAAATACCATGCTGTTTACCTGGCGTTCATAGAGGAAAATCACGATTAGCGACATGTCGAGCCAGCTCTTTTTGGAGCCGCATTTACTGATAGATCGCGAGTTGAGTTGGCTTGAATTCAATTCGCGCGTTCTCGACCTAGCTGAAGATTCTGAAATCCCTATTCTGGAACGTGTCAGATTTCTCTCGATATTTTCCTCTAACTTAGATGATTTCTTTATGATTAGAGTTGCATCAGTTAAATTAAAACTCGAAGCAGGTGGAACTTTTACAAATACAGCCGGTTATTCTCCCCAGGCCTTACTTGAAGCAATAAGTGAAAAAGTCAAGAAGCTTGTCGAGCGACAGAGTAAATGTTTGCACAGCTCTCTTATACCGGCCCTACAAAAGAACAATATTCATTTTGTTCACTGGTCAGAGTTAACCCAGGTAGAACGTGATTACGTTAAAGAGATATTTGATGCTCAGATTTTTCCAGTGTTAACTCCTTTGGCTGTGGACCCTTCCCACCCGTTTCCTTACATATCGGGCTTGTCTCTGAGCCTTGCTGTAATTGTTAAACATCCTTCAACAGGCGAGGAGTTCTTCGCCCGCGTAAAAGTTCCAAACGTCCTCCCTCGATTTATTCCAACACATAAGAATTTGAAAAATAGATTCATCGCACTGGAAGAGATAATTGCGGCTCAATTAGAAGAATTATTCCCGGGAATGATAATTGAGGATTATTACACATTTCGTCTGACGCGAAACGAAGACTTAGATCTAGAAGAAGAAGACAGTGAAAATTTGCTCGAGACTATGGAGCAAGAGCTACTACGAAGAAAGTTTGGTCCACCGGTTCGTCTTGAAGTTGAATCCGATATCAAAGCTTTGCTTTTGGAGAGACTTATCACTGAATTAGAGATTTCTCCTCGAGATGTCATCAAGTACACAGGTCCGCTGGATCTGACAGGCATGAACGTGATTGCAGATTTAGACCATCCTGAATTGCGGTATCCGTTACATCGCTCGCAAATGCCGCGAGAACTCTGGGATTCAGAAGAGCTTCAAAGTGATGAATATTTTGATGTCATCAAAGGTAAGGAAATTCTCCTTCATCACCCCTACGAATCGTTTTCATCCTCAGTTGTTCGCTTTATCGAGACTGCCGCGCTAGATCCACAGGTGCTCGCGATTAAGCAGACTCTCTATCGAACCTCTGGTGATTCACCGATCATGGGTGCACTCATTGAAGCAGCACAAGCGGGAAAACAAGTTCTAGCAGTTGTCGAGATTCGTGCCCGATTTGATGAGATGGCAAATGTTCGCTGGGCTCGGAAATTAGAAGAAGCGGGCGTCCATGTCGTTTATGGCTTAATGGGATTGAAAACACACGCCAAGTTATCTTTGGTCGTTCGCTCGGAACCCGAAGGTATCAGGCGTTACTGCCACGTCGGTACTGGCAACTACAACCCCAAAACAGCTCGCCTGTATGAAGATTTAGGTCTAATTAGTTCTGATCCTGAACTTTGCGATGATCTCACTAGACTTTTTAACCAACTTTCAGGTTTTGTGAGCGACATTGGATTCAAGAGAATCATAGTTGCCCCCAAATCTCTTCGCAATGAACTTCTAAGAAAAATTGAACGCGAAATTGAGAATGCAAAATCGGGAAAATCAGCAAAAATATCTTTCAAACTGAATTCAATCTTGGATGAAGTATTTGTTGAGGCGCTCTATCGCGCTTCACAAGCAGGTGTAGAAGTGGACTTAACCATTCGGGGAATTTGTGCATTGCGACCAGGTCTTCAAGGTCGCTCTGAGAGAATCAAGGTACGGTCGTTTCTAGGTAGATTCCTGGAGCACTCCCGAATTTATTACTTTCACAATGCTGGGGAAGAGGAATATTGGATTGGTAGCGCTGATCTCATGCACCGTAATCTCGACAGGCGAATTGAAACGCTTATCAAAATTGAGAATGCTGAGCATAAGAATTACCTATCAAATCTTTTGGAGCTATATAGGGATACCGATGCCAAACGCTGGGAATTAGAACCCAGCGGCGACTGGAAGAGAATCCATGGAGATAACACTTTTGATATTCAAGAGAAGCTAATTGAGGTGACACGTGGAAGAAAATAGGGTTATACGTGCAGGTGGTGGCGTTGTATGGCGACGTAATAGTGATGATGCCATAGAGATAGCAATCATCCATAGAGTTCGTTACGACGACTGGTCACTTCCAAAAGGAAAGTTAGAGGGAGATGAATCTGTCGTTGCAGGTGCCTACCGTGAAATTATGGAGGAGACCGGATTTGCGGTTCGTTTTGGGCCACAATTGGGTACGTACTCATACTCAATTGGCGACCAGCTAAAAGAAGTCACATATTGGTCGGCCAAATTCCTTAACGAGATTGGGAAACCTAATCCAGACGAAGTGGACAAAGTTGAGTGGGTTCGACTCGATGACGTTGAAAGTCGAATATCTAGAGATCTTGATCGGCAAGTTATTTCACAATTCAAGAAATTTGACCCAGATTCTAAGCCTCTGATTCTCTTGAGACATGCTCAGGCACTTAACCGAAACGATTGGGGAGGGGAGGATTGTGATAGGCCTTTAGATTCATTTGGTGAACGTCAAGCAAAACGACTGCTTTCAAATTTTGCTCCTTATGGACTAGAGGAGATTCACTCCTCCAGCGCAGTTCGATGTTATGAAAGTATTACTCCTATGGCACGGGCATTGAGTGTTGACTTCTTTTTTACCGATAGCCTTTCAGAAGATGTATTTCTTAAAGATAAAGAGCGACCAATCAAATACATCCATCGCCTTCTTGTAAATGACTACACAACTCTAGTTTGTAGTCACAATCCAATTCTTCCTAAGGCAATTTCGAGTTTTATTGACAAATTCGGGGTTGAAGTGAATGAAATTAAACTTGAGCCAGCAGATGCATGGATAGCTCATCACGTTGATCGTGAGGTTATTGCAGTTGATTTCTTGCCAGCTCCAAGAACTTAAGACTCCATCCAGTCTAAATATTTTAAGACTATCCCCTCACGCAAAGCCCATGGACAAATTTGCATTTCTGGTATGTCCAAATTCCTCATCACGCTCTCGGCAACAAATGCGCCAGCAACAATCTGTCGAGCGCGAGTCGATGAAACACCGGGCAACTCTGACCGTTCTTCGTGGCTCATTTCAGATAATTTAGGCGTGATCTTACGTAGCGCATCCAATCTAAGGCTTTTTCCATCACCATCAATCCAATCACCGCATAGTCGAGCCAAAGTTCTCAAAGTTTTGCTCGTGGCAATTGCGCGATCACTTTCTTGGTGCTGCAACATTGAAGGTAGAACTTCTGCAATGCTTGATTCAATGTAATCTCGAAGATTTCTGATTGATTTCTTGGAATAAGGATCACCGTCAAGATGATTCTTGGTCAATCGTGAAGCTCCTAATGGCAGGGAGATAGCGATATCGGGAACTTCATTAACACCGACAGCCATCTCTAGCGAACCGCCTCCAATGTCAACCATCAATAGGCGGCCACTTGACCATCCGTACCATCGACGCGCAGCCAAGAAAGTAATCTTGGCTTCATCCTCTCCACTCAAAACCTGAAGGTCGATTTCAAATTCTGAATTTATAGAGGAAATGATTGCGTTGCCATTCGTTGCCTCACGTAACGCAGATGTAGCAAAAGGAAGAAGCTCTTCAGTCTTCGCCTTCTTGGCCTCTACCAAAGACTTCTTGATTGATTCGCGAAGTTTTTTGATACCTTCGTTCGAAATCTCTCCGTTTGGAAGCAAGTACTCGGCAAGTCTTACTTCAATTTTGTGATTGAAACTAGGGTTTGGTCTAGCCCCTGGAGCCGCATCCATAACTTGTAGATGAACTGTGTTTGAACCTACATCCAAGACTCCGAGTCGCACGGAGAAAAGATACTTAAAAACCTCCCAAATAGCCTTGCAATTGGTAATAAGAAAAGATCTATTTCACCGAGCAGAGAATCTTTGAATATCCGCGCAGGACAAAGCTGTCTCGGCGATGCGGCTCTGACAGGATGTCGATTCCTTTGAATCGTTCAAATAACGCCGGCAGCGATATTCCTAATTCCAGCCTTGCCAGGGGCGCACCCAAACAGAAATGAATTCCGCCCCCAAATGAAATGTGGTTATTGGGATTACGTTTCAAATCCATCTGATCAGGGCTTTGAAATACCGATTCATCACGATTAGCAGATCCAAGAAGTGCTGCAATCTTTACACCCTTATCAATTGTTATTCCGTTGATTTCGGTTCTCTCGATTGCAGTTCGTTCAAAGAATTGTAGCGGCGCATCAAAACGAAAGAATTCTTCTACAGCCGTCGGAGCAATCGCTCGAGCTTGAGCTGAAAGTAGTTCACGAGCTTGTGAATCGTTTATCGCAGCAACAAATCCATTACCAAAAGCATTGACTGATGCCTCATGCCCAGCATTAAGTAGCAGGACACAGGTAGCGATGAGCTCTCTTAAAGTTAATTTCTCCCCGGCTTCTTCAACCTTAACAAGTTCAGAAACCAAGTCATCGGTGGGATTCTTCTTTCTATATTCCACCATCGATGCAATCATTTCTGCGAATTCTCTGCCAGCTTTCTCGGCAGCTCTTTCTTCTGCTTCAGTCACATCAAATTCATACATCTTTACGATGGCTTGAGACCAGGGACGTAAATTCTTTGTATCAGCGGGCGAAACTCCAAGAAGATCTGCGATAACTCGAACCGGGAGCGGTTCGGCGAAATCAGCAAGGAGATCAAACTCTTTCTTTTCTGCACAACCATCGAGCAGCTCTTTGACTATTGCTTCTATCCGTGGCGCTAGTCGCTCAATCTGTCCGCGATTAAATGCTTTTGAAACTAAAGCGCGAAGTCTCGTGTGTTTCGCACCTTCATTTTCCATAATGGAGTCAGCGTGGAGCCAGTTAAATGTCTCCCACAGTTCACTTGGTTCTTGTGGGGTGTAGATGCGCCCCAAGGTTTTTGAACGGAGCACCGCAGAAGCATCAGCGTGAGTTGCGGCGAGCCAGAGTTGCATCTCCTCATGCCAGAGTGGTTTTCCGTAGCCACGAAGTTGTGCGAGCAGTGGATATGGATTGCGCACAAAGTCGGGATCATTGAGATTAAAGGAGCGCACAAGATCCATGCGTGTAGCCTACTTCTATGTCGCAACGTCAACGTGACTTCGATGTGGTTGTAGTTGGATCAGGGTTTGGTGGATCTGTTGCAGCTCTTCGATTAACCGAAAAAGGTTATCGCGTTGCAGTTATAGAAGCAGGGCGACGTTTCAAAGATAAAGATTTTCCTAAGACTTCCTGGCGGTTATCACGTTTTTTGTATCTGCCGCGACTTGGATTACGTGGCATCCAACGCATACATGCGCTTCCTGATGTTCTGGTTTTAGCAGGGGCTGGAGTTGGTGGTGGGTCACTTGTCTACGCAAATACTCTCTATGTTCCACCAGATTCTTATTTCAATGATGAACAATGGAAGAAGATCACGGATTGGAAATCAGAACTCTCTCCTTGGTACGACCAAGCATCACGAATGTTAGGTGTTGCAGAAAATCCTTACTTTTCACCATCAGATCAAGCGATGAAAGATGCAGCCGATGCAATGGGTGTAGGACATACCTTCAAGATGGCGCCGCTCGGCGTTCACTTTGGACAAGGCCCAGGAGTAATTGAGAAAGATCCGTATTTCGGCGGCGTTGGACCAGATCGCCATGGGTGCCAACAATGTGGTGGGTGTATGACGGGATGTAGATTCAATGCAAAAAATACTTTGCCGAAAAATTATCTAGGGTTAGCTGAAAAAGCTGGAGCGCAAGTATTCCCAGAAACAACCGTTGAAAAAATTGAAGAACTTCCCGGTGGTGGCTGGAAGATTACGGCTCGCAAGAGTTCAGCTTGGCTTGGTGGAAAACGAGTTTTTACTGCGGGTGAGGTGGTAGTCGCTGCAGGCACTTACAACACTCAGAAATTGCTCCATCGCATGAAAGATACG
Source organism: Candidatus Nanopelagicaceae bacterium (assembly GCA_036752125.1). Classification (GTDB taxonomy): domain Bacteria; phylum Actinomycetota; class Actinomycetes; order Nanopelagicales; family Nanopelagicaceae; genus MAG-120802. The sequence continues at coordinate 16,778 of DAIOTH010000015.1, forward strand.
AAGACTCTCTCCAAATTATCTCCAGCGCTCGGTAAGTTATCTCGCACAAATTCTGAAGCGCTCACCGGAGCGATCATGCCTCATAAGAATGAAATCGATTTCTCAAAGGGCGCAGCGATAACGTCTTCTTTCTTTCCTGATGACCATACCCATATTGAGCCGGTGCGTTATGGAAAAGGCTCAAATTTCATGGGCTTACTACAAACTGTGATGACTGATGGTGATCGCTCTAAAGATCGTAGAGCGATGTGGATTAAAACAGTGTTTCGTCACCCTTCAATGTTTGTGAAGATTTTTGATGTGCGACGTTGGAGCGAGAGAACTGTTATTGCGTTGGTGATGCAGAACGTTGATTCTGCCCTGACTGTGAGAGGTAAGCGTGGAATCTTTGGTTGGCGATTAACCTCAAAGAACAATTCAGATAAACCAAATGCAACATATATTCCGGCAGCTAATGAGGTAGTACGGAAAATTGCTGACAAATATGGCGGAACTCCCGGAGGTCATATCGGTGATCTAGTGAGCGCTCCATTTACTGCACACTTTGTTGGTGGATGTGTGATTGGTGAATCTCAAGAAACAGGAGTGATAGATGCTTATCACCGCGTTTGGAACTATCCAACACTTCACATTGTTGATGGATCGAGCGTGACCGCAAACCTTGGCGTTAATCCTTCTCTTACGATTACTGCACAAGCAGAACGTGCTTTCTCTTTCTGGCCAAATAAAGGTGAACCAGATTCTCGCCCAGTACAAGGAAGCGGTTATAAGCGAATCAACGCAGTGGCTCCGAAGAGCCCATTTGTGCCGGAGCACGCCTATGGCGCGCTACGCCTGCCCTCGAATTCGTAGCGTTTCTTTCAACCTGCGATTGGGATTTAACGTCATCGGAAAAGCTGGATTGCGGTAGAAATCCTGGAGAATTTTCTTAACCACTTCAGGTTTTTCTTTTAATACTGCATGCGAAGTTCCTGGAACGATTGCTAGTTGAGCATTTGGAATTGCTTCATACAACGAGACTGTGTGTTCAGTTGTGAAAGGTTCATCATCGCCAGCAAGAATGAGTGTGGGACAAGCAATTTTCTTTAACTGTGCTTTAGTCATCCGGGGTTCAGATGCCCAAACTTTATGGGCTTTATGAATGATTTCGACTAAGAGTTCACGCGGCTGTCCAGTCCGAGCAGCAAATTTATCTTTCGCTTCCTCTTCCACAGTACCGTCAAAGATCTGGTGATTTAAACCGCAGTCATAATGATAATTCGCACCGATTGCTACCAGAGTCTTTACTAAATCTGGTCTGGCAATCGCCACCATTAATCCAATAATTCCACCATCGCTATGTCCGATGATGTGTGCTGGTTTCTTTACAACATCTTCAAGATATGCAATCGCTTCATCTCGTTGAAATTTAAAGTGGTAATACCCTTCCCGAACTTTTGTTTTTCCATGTGCGGTGCGGTCATATCCATAAATGCGATGCGTGCGCTTGACGCTGGGGAGAATTTTCCGCGCAAAACTTTCTGTAGAGCTCAGGCCACCATGAAGAAGTAGGAGAGGCTCTTCTTTTCGCTTCTTCCACTCTTGATGCCAAATCTCATGGCCCCGAAGGTTTATGTAACTCACGAGATATCCATGATGTGGCGATTGCCGCGATCAAAAGTGAGGTAATTCCAAGTCCAATCGGCCATAGTGCCAATCTTGTTTCGTCCGCCCAAGAGATAGAAGAGGTGCAGCCATAACCACATATACCAAGCTACGACGCCACCAATGCGAATTCCTTTTACTTCTACGACTGCTTTATGACGACCGATAGTGGCCATCGAACCTTTATCAACGTACGAGAAGTTCGCTAAAGCCTGGTTCTTACTTAACCGCTCAATCTGTTTTGCCACGAAACGAGCTTGTTGCATTGCAACAGGTGCAACCATCGGAAGAAAGCGACCATCTTTACCTTTAGCGCCAGCGATATCTCCGATAGCGAAAATATCTGGATAGTTTGTAACTTGAAGAGTGGGTTCGACAACAATCCGGCCAGATTCAGAAGGAATACTTAACTTTTTCATCGCGGGCTCGCCTTGGACGCCCGCGGCCCAGACAGTAACTTCCGATGGAATTGTCTTACCGTCAGCAAAAATAATCTGGCGGGGCTTTACTTCTTTAACTGCAGCGTTAGTAAGAACTTTTACGCCGAGTTTTTCAAGATCTTTCTTTGTGCGTTCCGAAAGTTTCGGTGAGAGCGCAGGCAAAACTCGAGAACCAGCTTCGACCAAGTAAACATCAATATTTTTTGCGGCATCTTTACTATCGGACGTTAGTGGACCGCGTTTGAGTTCGGCAATCGCACCAGCCATCTCAACTCCAGTAGGTCCGCCACCAATAACTGCGATGGAGAACTTTGTCTCATCTTCAAATCTGCAGAGATCTTCAAAGCGGCGCATAATTTCAGAGCGAATCGCCAGAGCTTCGTTAACTGTCTTCATTCCAAGAGTGTTTTCGGCAACCCCTTTGATTCCAAAGTCATTAGTCGCTGAACCAAGTGCAACAATTAAATAATCAAAATTAAGAACTTCGCTGGAATCGAGTTTGACGCTCTTATTTTTATGGTCAACCGAAATAGGAGAGCCCATTCTGAATTTCACTTTTGTCTTACGCAGCGCCCCGCGAATCGGATAAGCCACGTGATCTGCCGCAAGCCCTGCGGTCGATACTTGGTAGAGAAGCGGAAGAAAGGTCTGGAAATTATGGCGATCAACCAGGGTGACTTCTGCGATGCGATCGAGAGCGCGGGCAGCGGTTAAACCACCGAAACCTGCTCCGAGAATTACTACCTTTGGCCGCGACACTCGACAAAGTCTACTGT
>DAIOTH010000016.1:0-19542 GCA_036752125.1 Candidatus Nanopelagicaceae bacterium
AAACTTTGAGCCTAAAGAACGCGATGGAATTTACAGATTCGGGCGAATTCTTCTGGGTCAAGGCTCGCTCCGCCAACCAGCGCGCCATCAACATCAGGTTGCTTCATGATGTCCACGATATTGGCAGATTTCACAGATCCACCATAAAGAACGCGGGCGTTCTCAGCGATTTCATCGCTTCCAATCTTGGCAATTTCTTTACGAATAGCAGCGCACACTTCTTGAGCATCTTCTGGAGTTGCCGTCTTCCCGGTTCCAATTGCCCAGACCGGTTCATATGCAAAGACAACCTTTTTTAGTTCAGGTTTATGAAATCCCTTAAGTCCTTCACGAACTTGGCTCAACACATACTCCACATGAGTTCCCGCTTCACGAATTGCAAGTTCTTCGCCAATACAGAAGATCGGAGTCATTTCGTTATCAAGAACAGCACGGATCTTTTTATTTACCAGCGCATCATCTTCCTTGTGAATAGCGCGGCGCTCCGAGTGGCCAACAACTACATATGAGCAATCTAATTTCTTGAGCATTGAACCCGAGATATCTCCGGTAAACGCTCCAGACTTTTCAGGAGAGATATCTTGAGCCCCATAACTAAGTTTGAGGCGATCGCCGTCAACGAGAGTTTGAACTGAACGAAGGTCGGTAAAAGGTGGAAGGACCACAACATCGACCGCATCGAAATCGCGCTCTTCTAACGAGTAAGCAAGTTTCTGCGTGACTGCAATTGCTTCAAGATGATTTAGGTTCATCTTCCAATTGCCAGCAATCAGCGGACGTCGTGACATGGATTCTCCTAGATTCGAGTTCTTATCTTAGGGCTGTTAAGCCAGGAAGTTCTTTACCTTCAAGGTATTCCAGCGACGCTCCCCCACCGGTGGAGATATAGCCGAATTGTGAATCGGCAAATCCCAGCGCACGTACTGCCGCGGCTGAATCACCACCGCCTACTACCGAAAGTCCAGTGACTTCTGTTAGGGCTTGTGCAACAACTTTTGTACCTGCAGCAAAATTAGAGAATTCAAAGACTCCCATGGGGCCATTCCAAAAGACTGTTCGACATTCTTTAATTGCAGCTGCAAAGGCGCGAGCACTCTCAGGTCCAATATCAAGTCCCATCTGATTACTTGGCATTGAGTTGGCGCTAACAACTGTTGGAGATTCATCTGCAAAAGCGGGGGCTACGACAATATCTTCTGGAAGCAGAACCTTTACACCCAGTTTTTCTGCACGAGAGAGAAGATCTTTCACAAGAGGAATTGAATCTGCTTCTACGAGCGAAGTGCCAATTTCTTTGCCCTGCGCTGCAAGAAATGTGAAGACCATTCCACCACCAATTGCCAACATATTTACTTTGTCGAGCAAGTTGGTTATAACTCCGATTTTGTCAGAAACTTTTGCTCCGCCAAGAACAACGCCATAAGGACGTTCTGGAGATTCTGTAAGTCGCCGTAAGACATCAACTTCGGCCGCAATCAATTTTCCAGCTGCATGTGGAAGCGCAAGGGCGGTTTCATAAACAGATGCATGTTTACGGTGCACAGCGCCAAAACCATCTCCGACATAGATATCTGCGTACGAGGCAAGTTTCTTTGCCATCGCTAAACGCTCTCCATCATCCTTACTAGTTTCAGCCGCTTCATAGCGAACATTCTCAAGTAATACAACACCACCACTTACAAGAGACGAAACTGCGGAATCTGCTGACGGACCGATCGTATCCGTTGCAAATGCGACTTCTCTTCCAAGTAGTTCACCAAGACGTTTAGCTATGGGAGCCAGGGAAAGTTCTGGCTTTCTCTCGCCTTTGGGTCTCCCTAAATGCGCAGCAATAACAAGTGAAGCGCCACCATCAAGGAGCGCATTGATTGTTGGGAGTGAAGCGCGAATACGACCATCATCGGTAATTACCCGATTAGCACCCTCTCCTTTGAGCGGTACGTTGAGATCACATCGGAGTAGAACTCGCTTTCCTCGAAATTCGAGTGAGGAAAGCTCTTGAACTGCAGATGAAATCAAAGGCTCTTCCCGATAAATTTCATCAGATCAACGAGGCGGTTTGAGTATCCCCACTCATTGTCATACCAACCAGCAACTTTTGCTTGGTTGCCAATTACTTTTGTAATTCCACCATCGAAGATACAGGAGTGTGAATCGGTAACGATGTCAGTTGAGACAATGGGATCTTCTGTGTAATAGAGAATTCCTTTAAGTGGACCTTCAGCAGCTTTCTTCATTGCAGCATTAATCTCAGCAGCAGTGGTCTCTTTTGCAAGTTCAACTGTGAGGTCAGTAACCGAACCTGTTGGTACTGGTACGCGAAGTGCGTAGCCATCGAGCTTGCCCTTCAACTCTGGAAGAACTAAGCCAATAGCTTTTGCAGCGCCGGTTGAGGTTGGAATGATGTTTGTGGCGGCAGCGCGAGCACGACGGAGATCTTTATGGGGGAAATCAAGGATGACTTGATCATTTGTGTATGCGTGGACAGTTGTCATAAAGCCACGGACTATTCCGAAATTCTCATGAAGAACTTTCGCCATTGGAGCAAGGCAATTGGTGGTGCATGAAGCATTAGAGATGATGTTGTGCTTCGCAGGATCATAAGCGGAATCATTGACACCGAGTACGAGAGTTACATCTTCATCGGTAGCGGGAGCGGAAATCACAACTTTCTTAGCGCCACCCACCATATGTTTTCCAGCATCAGATGCTTTTGTGAATCGACCGGTTGATTCAATGACGATATCTGCACCGACCGAACCCCATTGCAGCGCTGCAGGATCTTTCTCCGCAAACACGCGGAAAGTCTTACTTCCTACCGTGATGGAGTTTTCGTTAAATGTGACAGGTTGGTTGAGACGTCCCAAGATGGAGTCATACTTCAATAGGTGAGCGAGGGTTTCGATATCCGTGAGATCGTTTACTGCAACGACTTCGATATCTGCATTTGATGCCAGCGCCGCGCGGAAAAAATTGCGTCCGATACGACCAAAACCATTAATTCCAACCTTCACCACAATAACCACGCTCCATGCGGCGCACACAGTATTGAGCGCCATTCGATGTTTTCAGAAACTTCACCACGACTTTGTGGATTTACGACCCGAGGTTGCGGATCTGGTGGAATCTTATCAGTGAATATAAATAAGGCAGCAATTTAGCCGCTCTACTAATTGAGCAGGTCTGGCGAAAGTCCAGCCTCCGTATCAGGAATCCCGAGATCTGCAGCCCTCTTATCTGCCATTGCAAGGAGTCTTCTAATTCGACCTGCTATTGCATCTTTGGTCATTGGCGGAGTTGAAAGTGAGCCAAGCTCCTCCAAGCTTGCTTGTCCATGAGTAATGCGAAGTTGTCCCGCTTCACGAAGATGATCAGGTATTTCATCGCCAAGAATTTCCATTGCGCGTTGAACTCGTGCGGATGCTGCAACTGCTGCGCGCGCAGAACGCCTTAGGTTTGCGTCATCAAAATTTGCGAGTCGATTTGCAGTAGCGCGAACCTCGCGACGCATTCTCCGTTCTTCCCAAGCCATCACACTTTCATGTGCGCCGAGTCTTGTCAGCAGAACTCCAATTGCATCCCCATCACGAATAACTACACGATCAACGCCGCGAACTTCACGAGCTTTCGCAGTAATGCCAAGTCTTCGCGCCGCTCCAACAAGTGCAAGCGCTGCTTCAGGTCCTGGACAAGTAATTTCTAGCGCTGATGACCGGCCTGGTTCTGTTAACGAGCCATGTGCAAGAAAAGCTCCACGCCATGCAGACTCTGCATCGCAGATACCGGCGGAGACAACTTGCGGTGGAAGACCACGAACTGGTCGACTATGTGAATCTACTAAACCAGTCTGTCGCGCGAGCGCATCGCCATCTTTGATGACGCGCACCAAATAACGACTCCCTTTCCGTAATCCCCCAGCGCTAATGACGGCGAGGTCGGAGTCATGTCCATAGACATCGGCAATATCTTTTCTGATTCGTCGTGCAGCTTGGGCAGTATCTAATTCAATCTCTACCATGATCTTGCCCGCCGAAATATGTAGCCCGCCTGCAAAGCGCAAAATTGCGGATACTTCAGCTTTTCGGCAGCAAGGTTTAGATACAGAGAGGCGACTAAGTTCGTCTTTTACTGACGCGGTCATTGCCATGAGGAATATCTAAGCATCTCTCATTGGAAAATGTGGCTGAAAGCGGAAAATAATTTCTCGGGATCATGGTGATTACTTCCCTGATGTGATGCGAGATCGGCCACAATTACCCTTCCTCCCATAGCTGAAACTAGTTGCTCTAGCTCGCTCAAAACATCAGATTGTGAGGCAATGGAACTATCTACCAGAGCGATATCACAGGCCAACTTGGGAGCAAAATTTCGCAGTACTTGAAGATGATTTGCAGGAGAGCTTCCAGCCAATTCATCGCCTTTCATATGGGGAGCCGCATCGAGATTGAGAATGATGATCTTTTTAGCAGAAGATATTTCTAAAGCCTTACATTGTTGCTCAATAAGAACATGGGGCAGAACGCTTGAAAACCACGAACCGGGACCAAAAGTTATGTAGTCCGCATTTGCAATTGCTGCCAAACCTTCCTGAGTTGCAGTTGGATTTTCTGGAATTAATCGCAAGTTCTCTAAATTTCCCTTTGCGACTGCAACTTCTTTCTGGCCGCGTACTACATGAGTTCCTTCCCAAGTTTTAAAGACACCTTCAATATCTAAGGGTTCGAGCGCCATAGGAAGAACTCTTCCCACAACTTTAAGTAATTGCCCAACTCGATCAAGTCCTTGAACCGGATCGCCATCACGATCCCAGAGAGCAGTCAGAAGTAAATTCCCAAGCGCATGACCATTGAGATTTCCTGCGGAGGTAAATCGATATTGCATGATTTCAGCCCAACTACGTCCCCATTCATCATCAGCACATAGCGCTGCAAGAGCCATACGAAGATCCCCGGGAGGCAGTGAATTAAATTCTTCGCGAAGTCTTCCACTCGATCCACCATTATCTGCAACAGTCACGATAGCGGTGAGATTTGTGGTGAGTTTACGGAGTGAACGCAATGTGGCAGCTAATCCATGTCCGCCACCTAAAGCGACGACGCGTGGTCCGCTCAACGTTCACGACCTAAATCTCGATGAATTGCATGTGCAGATACAAAGTGTTCGGCATCTAATTGAGAGCCATTTATCCTTGAAGCAAGTTCTTCGGCAATGGCAACGCTGCGATGTTTCCCACCTGTGCAACCAATAGCCAAGGTGATGAATTTCTTACCTTCACGGAAATATCCCTGGCCTATGCTCTGAAAAAGAGCAACATACCGATCAAGGAACTCCCCAACATTTTCTGCTCCTAACACAGCGGCGCTGACATCTTTATCTAGACCATTCTTTGGTCGGAGTTCTGGATTCCAATGTGGGTTGGGAATAAATCTGCAATCCATTACTAAATCTGCATCAACGGGAAGTCCAAACTTGTATCCAAAGGAGAGGATGTTTACTTTGAGAGATGCCGCAGTATCAGTGGAGAATAATTCGGCAATCTTCTTCTCTAATTGGTGAACATTGAGCTGTGAGGAGTCGACTACAAGATCGGCCCCAGACCGCAATTCACGTAATTTCTCCCGCTCTCGATCTATTCCATCCACTATGCGGTCATTTCCCTGAAGTGGATGTGGTCGGCGGGAAGATTCAAAACGTCTCACAAGAACATCATCTGCGGCATCGACAAAGATTATTTTGCGAGAAATTCCACGTTCTGCCAGTTCAGCAAGAGAACGGTTGAGGTCATCGAAAAATTGACGTCCGCGGACATCAATGACAACAGCTATGGAATCTGCAGATCGCTCCGTCATGTCAAAAACAGAGAGGAGAAGTGAAGGTGGGAGATTGTCGATGACGTACCAACCATGATCCTCCATGGCATGTGCCACTGTGGAGCGACCGGCACCGCTCATGCCTGTGATGACAACAATCTCACGGCTCATGCGGTAATCATCCCCGCTATGTCAAGCATCGCAAAAATCATGAATTTTCCTTGATTTCGCCAGTTGCAGTATCTACAGAATATTGAATCTCGCTCGCCTCAATAGCCCGCACAATACTCTCAGCACTCTTTGGGCCAATGCCTGGAATTGCAGCAATGTCATCAAGGCTTGCTTTCTTCAACGCTGCTACTGAACCGAAGTGATCCATGAGCGCTTGGCGTCTCATTTCACCCAGATTCGAAATCTCATCAAGGAGAGATTCCAACATAAGGCGAGAGCGTTTGGAGCGATGAAAAGTAATGGCAAACCTATGTGCTTCATCTCGTATTCGCTGAACAAGATATAAAGCTTCACTGTGTCGGGGCAAAATAACAGGATAACTCTGGTCGGGAAACCATATTTCTTCTAATCGCTTCGCTAAGCCCACCAATGCGATATCAGTAATCCCTAATTCTGCAAAGGCGCGCGCAGCAGCATTGACCTGTCCGCGACCTCCATCGACAATTACTAGTTGTGGTGGATAAGCGAATTTAGGTTTCTCTCCCCCACTCATTTCAATTTCAACCAGATCGACATCTTTCTCCGCGAGATACCTTTTAAAGCGGCGTGTAATCACATGATGCATAGCGCGGGTGTCATCAAATTTTTCTTTATCATCGATTCCAAAGCGTCGATATTCACTCTTCTTTGCCTGACCATCTTCAAAGACCACCATAGAGGCGACTACAGATGTGCCTTGAATATTGGAGATATCAAAACATTCAATCCGCAGTGGAAGTTCGTCAAGATTGAGTGCGCTAGCTAAATCCTCGAGAGCTCGCCCACTCACGCCGGCATCATTGGCTCTTTTGCTTAAGAATTGCACAAGTGCATGATGAGCATTGCGTTTTACGGTATCAAGTAGCTCGCTCTTCTCTCCTCTTTCTGGGCGGCGAATAGATATTTTCTTACCAAAGCGTGATGATAAATACTCTGCAAAACTCTCCTCTTCAATATCTTGATTAACCAAGATCTCCTTCGCAGGTTCGAACTCAAGATAAATCTGATTAAGTGTGGCATCCAATAGTGATGTCTCTTCGGGAAGATTAGCTAGATCAATCATCCAAGATTTTGAACCGATAACTCTTCCTGTGCGAACTCGGAATATAGAGGCGGATGCATGCGTAATATCTTGATGTAAAGCAATAAAATCTGCTGAAATTGAATCTGATATAGCCGCGTCAGTAGATTCGCTGGCACGCTCGAGCGCCACTAACTGGTCTCGTAACTTACTTGCCCTTTCAAATTCCTCAGCGGCAGCGGCCCGTTCCATCTCAGCGCGCAACTCTCCTGTGATATCTGCATTACCGTCCGACATAAACTCTTCCAGACGTTCTGCAAGATTCCGATGGTCAGCTGCAGAAATTCGATCTACACAAGGCGCTGCACACTTTCCAATATCTCCCAGTAAACAGGGTCGTTTGATCCGAGCAGCGCGTTCGAAGTTGCTATTGGAGCAAGAGCGGACTGGGAAAAGTTTGAGTAAAACATCAAAAGTAGAGCGAAGGGCCCAGGCATGAGCAAAGGGCCCGAAATACTTCACGCCCTTACGCTTCGCACGCCGTGTAATCAGTAGCCTTGGATATTCTTCATCAACAGTAAGAGCAAGAAACGGATAAGACTTATCATCTTTGAACTGCACATTAAAGGCGGGGTTCTCTTCCTTAATCCACGTAAATTCCAACTGCAAAGCTTCGACTTCGGTGCGTACGATCGTCCAGTCAACTCGATTGGCCGCATGGATCATGCGATAGGTTTTTTCTCCAATATTCTTCTGAAAGTACGAGTTAAGTCGATTCTTGAGTGATCGTGCTTTCCCGACATAAATTACGTCGTTCTGTTCATTGAAGAACCGATAAACGCCCGGCTCATCAGGGACATTGGTGGGGCGATAAGAAAGTGGATCGGCCATGACTACTTCTTTAGCGATTCAGCCAGAAACTTTCCGGTGTAACTGTTCTTTATCTTTGCAACGCTCTCAGGCGTTCCCTCAGCAACAAGAGTTCCGCCTCCAGAACCACCTTCGGGGCCAAGGTCAATAAGCCAATCTGCACACTTGATTACATCCATATTGTGTTCGATCACCACGACTGTGTTTCCTGTGTCAACAAGACGTTGCAAAACCGCAAGTAGTTTTCGAACATCTTCAAAGTGAAGTCCTGTGGTGGGCTCGTCAAGAACATAAATGGTTCGTCCTGTCGAACGACGCTGAAGCTCAGTAGCAAGTTTTACTCTCTGGGCTTCTCCACCAGAAAGTGTTGGAGCTGATTGACCAAGTCTCACATAACCCAAGCCCACATCACAGAGAGTTTTCAGGTAGCGATGGATCGCTGGGATTGATTCGAAGAAGTCAGTCGCTTTCTCAATCGGCATATCTAGTACTTCAGCAATCGTCTTGCCCTTGTAGTGCACCTCTAGCGTTTCGCGGTTATAGCGCGCACCATGACAAATTTCGCATGGAACATAAACATCAGGCAGGAAGTTCATCTCAATCGTGATGGTTCCATCTCCCGCGCAGTTCTCGCAGCGCCCACCTTTTACGTTAAAGGAGAAGCGACCTTGCTGATAGCCACGGACTTTGGCTTCGCTAGTTTCAGCAAAGAGGGCACGGATCTTGTCGAAGACGCCTGTGTAGGTAGCTGGATTAGAGCGCGGGGTTCGACCAATCGGCGATTGATCAACATGTACAACTTTATCGAGATGATCAATTCCGGTAATTGTGCGATGGCGACCCGGAACGATACGCGCGCCATTGAGTTTATTCGCCAGCACTGAGTACAAAATGTCATTTACCAGCGTTGATTTTCCTGAACCACTCACGCCAGTAACTGCAACGAATGCGCCTAATGGAATTGTTACATCAAGGTTCTTGAGGTTATTTTCTTTCGCTTCTTTGATAACAAGACTTCTCTTAGGATTGATGGGTCGTCGCTTCTTCGGTATTTCTATTTGAGAACGACCAGAGATATAAGCACCTGTTATCGACTTCTTGGAGGCGACAAGAGCTTCGTAATCACCGGAAACAACAATTTCACCGCCGTGTTCACCGGCTCCAGGCCCAATGTCAACAATCCAATCTGCAGTACGTATCGTCTCTTCATCATGCTCGACAACAATCAAGGTATTTCCCAGATCGCGCAGATGGGTGAGGGTTTCGATCAAACGTTTGTTATCTCGCTGATGTAGTCCGATGCTCGGTTCATCAAGAACATAAAGCACGCCAACCAGTCCAGAGCCAATCTGAGTTGCGAGACGAATTCGTTGCGCCTCCCCGCCAGATAACGTCGCAGCTGGACGAGCTAGCGTTAAGTATTCAAGGCCGACATCGAGTAGAAATCCCAGGCGAGCGTGAACTTCTTTCATTACACGTTCAGCGATCTTGGCTTCTCGAGCAGGGAGTTTGAGTGATTTAAGAAATTTGGCGCAATCCTCTATTGATAGCTCACAGATTTCAGCAATGTTCTTCTCCCCCAACGTTACTGCCAATACTTCTGGCTTCAAGCGAGTTCCCTTACACGCTGGACATGGAGTCTCTCGCATATACGCCTCATATTTTTCACGGCTGTAATCGCTATCCGTTTCGGCATGACGGCGCTCAACAAAAGGAATTACACCTTCAAATCCAGTTGAATAATTACGTACCCGTCCATAACGATTCTTATAGCGAACATGTACTTCATATTCATAACCATTGAGAATCGCATCTTTCGCCTTTTGAGAGAGCTTCACCCATGGTGTTTTCATGGAAAATTTCACGTCGCTCGCTAACGCTTCCAAAAGATTCATAAAGTAATCGGCAGATTGTCCGCCTGACCACGGTGCAATAGCTCCATCTTCAATGGAAAGAGAATCATCAGGAATTACCAACTCTTCATCAACTTCCAATTTGGAGCCAATACCTGTGCACTCAGGGCAGGCGCCAAAGGGTGAATTGAAAGAGAAAGATCGCGGTTCCATTTCTTGGAATGACAATCCGCAATCATGGCAAGCAAGTAACTCGCTGTAAGTACGCTCTTTCTCCCCAGTTTTTACATCAACAAATTCGAGCGTTACAAGCCCACTCGCTAATTTCAGCGCAGTCTCAATTGAATCGGTAAGTCGCTGTTTACTCTCGGCTTTAGCAGTAAGTCGATCTACCACCACTTCAATCGTGTGTTTCTCTTGTTTTTTGAGTTTAGGTGCATCAGTGAGAGCAACAGTGGTGCCATCTACTCTAGCCCGAGAATAACCTTGAGCGATTAAATCCTTAAATAGATCGACAAACTCACCTTTGCGAGCTCGAATCATTGGAGCAAGAACTTGGAACTTTGTCTCTGCTGGAAGTTCAAGTATTTGATCCACGATGTTCTGTGGAGTCTGTTTTGCGATCGCTTTCCCACAATTAGGGCAATGCGGTTTTCCAGCACGCGCAAAGAGGAGACGTAAGTAGTCATACACCTCTGTGATGGTTCCAACCGTAGAACGCGGATTTCGGTTGGTGGATTTCTGGTCAATAGATACCGCAGGCGATAGACCTTCAATAAAATCAACATCAGGCTTATCCATCTGCCCCAAGAATTGGCGAGCATATGCTGAGAGTGATTCGACGTATCTACGTTGCCCTTCAGCAAAGATGGTGTCAAAAGCTAATGAAGATTTACCAGAACCAGAAAGCCCAGTAAAGACAATCATTGCGTTACGAGGAAGATCGAGGGATACGTTCTTTAAATTGTGTTCGCGCGCGCCGCGGACGATGAGACGATCAGCGCTCATTACATCCCCGCTTCTTCCATTGCTCGCAACTCTCTCTTTAACTCCTTAATCTCATCACGTAAACGCGCTGCCAATTCAAATTGCAATTCGGCCGCTGCATTACGCATTTGCTCTGTGAGGGAATCGATGAGCCCGAGGAGTTCGGTACGAGGCAAGGCTACGAGCGATTTAGCATGCACGCCAACCGGAGTTTCAGTGATTGCTCGTTTTTTAGTGCCTGCAAGCAAAGCCGTAGTGTCATCGCTCTCTTGAGCAATGAGATCAGTTATATCGGCGATTTTCTTTCGCAGCGGCTGCGGATCAAGTCCATGCGCTTGGTTATAGGCGATCTGTTTAGCGCGGCGACGATTTGTTTCATCGATTGCCCGAGTCATCGAGTCAGTGAGGTTATCTGCGTACATGTGCACCTCTCCAGAAACGTTGCGAGCAGCACGTCCAATCGTTTGAATGAGTGAGCGGGTTGAACGTAAAAACCCTTCTTTATCGGCATCTAATATTGCAACCAAAGAAACTTCCGGTAAATCAAGGCCTTCACGCAACAAGTTAATACCGATCAAAACATCGTATTCACCCATACGTAGTTCACGCAGCAGTTCAACGCGTCTCAGCGTATCTACCTCTGAATGAAGGTATCTCACTCGGATCCCGGCATCTGTAAAGAAATCGGTAAGGTCCTCCGCCATCTTCTTAGTCAGAGTTGTGACGAGAGTTCTTTCATTCTTCTCTGCTCTCACTCTGATTTCAGACATCAAATCATCTATCTGATTCTTGATGGGTTTGAGAACAATCTTTGGGTCAACTAATCCCGTTGGGCGAATTACTTGTTCGACAAATTCCCCACCTGTCTTCTCCATCTCATAAGGGCCAGGCGTTGCAGAGAGGTAAACCTTCTGTGGGGTGCGTTCAAGGAATTCATTGAAAGTGAGTGGGCGATTATCAAGTGCGCTCGGTAGTCGAAAACCGTGTTCGACCAGAGTTCGCTTGCGAGAGGCATCTCCCTCATACATCGCTCCAATTTGCGGAACGGTGATATGAGATTCATCGATAACGCATAAGAAATCTTCGGGGAAGTAATCCAGCAAACAGTTTGGTGGTGAACCCTGGGAGCGGCCATCGATGTGACGCGAGTAGTTTTCAATCCCTGAACAGAACCCTAGTTGGAGCATCATTTCGATATCGAATTGAGTGCGCATTCGAAGGCGTTGAGCTTCCAGCAATTTATTCTGCTTTTCAAGTTCTTTTAATCGGATTGCAAGTTCATCCTCGATATCTGAAATCGCACGTTTCATCGTTTCTGGTCCAGCTGAATAGTGTGTAGCTGGGAAGATAAAAACTTCTTTTACATCACTCACGATTTCGCCCGTGAGCGGGTGGAGTGTTGTGAGTCTTTCAATCTCATCGCCAAACATTTCAATACGAATAGCGAGTTCTTCATAAACCGGAATTATTTCTACCGTATCGCCTCGGACTCTGAAGGTCCCTCGCTCAAATGCCATGTCATTGCGTTTATATTGAATATCAACAAAACGTCGCAGTAAAACGTTGCGATCGATGGAATCACCAACATTAATATGAATCATCCGGTCGATATATTCCTGCGGGGTTCCTAAACCATAAATACAAGAAACTGTGGCCACCACTACTACATCTCTTCGAGTCAACAAAGAGTAGGTGGCGGAATAGCGCAGACGTTCGACTTCGGAATTTACAGATGAATCCTTCTCAATGAAAGTATCAGTCTGGGGAACATATGCTTCTGGTTGGTAATAGTCGTAATATGAAACGAAATATTCCACAGCGTTATTGGGGAGTAATTCTTTAAATTCATTGGCAAGCTGTGCAGCTAGAGTCTTATTTGGCGCTAATACCAATGTTGGTCGTTGAACTTGTTCAATCAGCCAGGCTGTTGTGGCTGACTTTCCGGTACCGGTGGCGCCAAGCAAGACAATATCTTTCTCACCACGATTTACTCGATCAGTCAGCTCTCGTATTGCATCGGGCTGATCGCCTGCTGGTTTGAAATCACTGATGACCTGGAATGGTCTCTCAGCGCGAGGTGTGGAGGTGACAGCTCTTGTCATTGCTTTGCACTTCGCGGCAATAGCTCATTACGCCAGAGCACCTCAACAGAACGGCTCAGATCATCGAGAGTTCCATTATTGGTAACCACGTAATGTGCGACCTTCTCGCGCTCAGCATCATTAACTTGAGCCGCTAAACGCTTGGTAATTTCATAATCTTTCATGCCTCGATCGATCAGGCGCGCTCGCCGAACTTCTTCATCAGCAGATACGGCGACAACATAATCAAAACGCTTCGCCCCATCAGTTTCGACAAGCAATGGAATTTGGTTAATCACAATTGATTCTGGAGGGAGATTACGGACCATCTTTTCCGCAGCATCACGAACTAAGGGATGAATGATTCCTTCTAGTTTTAAGCGCGAAGTCGGATCCTTGAAAACTATCGCTGCGAGCTTTGCGCGATCCACATCTCCATCAGTAAGAATCTCATCGCCGAATGCTGCCAAAACCGCTTCGTATCCAGGGGTCCCCCGCTCAATTACATCGCGAGCTAATTGATCTGAGTCAATGACATATGCACCGAGTTCTTCAAGGTATTCAGCAACAGTGCTCTTACCCGAACCGATTCCACCCGTGAGCGCGACTTTCAACATTCCTTCAGCCTACCTAGAAAAATAAAACTGGGCCCCGTTTACCGAGGCCCAGAATTTTTGATCGTCCAACGTTATTCAGCGTCTGGTTGCACCGTCGCTGCTGCGGCAGCATCTGCTGCTTGTGCTTCAGCTTTCTGCTTCTTATGTGCAAGGAAGCGAGCTTGAGCTTCAGCGTATTGACGCTCCCACTCCTCGCGTTGCGATTCATATCCGGGCTTCCACTCTTGTGTTTGTGGATCGAAACCTTCTGGATAGATGAAGTTTCCGTTTTCATCATAACGAGCTGGCATTCCATATTGTGTTGGGTCGAAAGCTTCGACTGCAACATCATGGCCCTCATTAGCTTGCTTAAGTGAAAGTGAGATGCGACGACGCTCGAGATCGATATCGATAATTTTCACAAAGAGTTGGTCGCCAACCTGGACAACTTGCTCTGGGATTTCAACATGACGTTCTGCGAGTTCAGAGATATGAACAAGCCCTTCAATTCCATCAAAGACGCGAATAAATGCGCCAAATGGAACGAGCTTGGTAACTTCACCAGGAACCACTTGGTTGATGGTGTGGGTACGAGCAAATGCTTGCCATGGATCCTCTTGCGTTGCCTTCAAGGAGAGCGAAACTCTTTCGCGCTCGAAATCAACTTCAAGAACTTCAACAGTTACTTCATCGCCAACAGCGACAACTTCGCCTGGATGATCGATGTGCTTCCATGAAAGTTCTGATACGTGTACGAGACCATCTACTCCACCGAGGTCAACGAATGCACCAAAATTAACGATAGATGAGACAACACCCTCACGAACCTGGCCCTTCTGAAGCTGGTTGAGGAAAGTGGTGCGTGATTCAGATTGTGTCTGCTCGAGGTACGCGCGACGTGAAAGAACTACATTGTTACGGTTCTTATCAAGTTCGATAATGCGAGCTTCGACTTGCTTTCCAATGTAAGGAGAGAGGTCGCGAACGCGGCGCATTTCAACGAGAGATGCCGGCAAGAAACCACGTAGGCCGATATCAACGATGAGTCCACCTTTAACAACTTCAATAACAGTTCCGGTGACAACTTCGTCACGTTCTTTCTTTCCTTCAATTTCTCCCCACGCCTTTTCATATTGTGCGCGCTTCTTGGAAAGGATGAGACGGCCTTCTTTATCTTCTTTCTGAAGAACAAGGGCTTCTACGCGATCGCCAACTTTGACCAATTCGCTTGGGTCAAGGTCGTGGCGGATAGAGAGTTCGCGTGCTGGAATTACGCCTTCTGTTTTGTAGCCAATATCAAGAAGGACTTCATCGCGATCAACCTGGACAACGACGCCAGATACTAAATCTCCATCGTTAAAGTTTTTGATTGTGCCTTCAATTGCGGCAAGAAAATCTTCTGCTGTTCCAATATCGTTGAGTGAAATTTGAGTTGACAAGGTACTCCGTGGGGAATTTTTCTAGTAGGGCACGCACCAGGTCCGACTCCAACTAAAAAGTTGGGCACTTCCTACTAGGTCTGAGGATGAACAGGTTCCCTGAGCGAGGGCGTAAGGCTACTTACTTAGTCACAGATAGGTCAATTTGAGTTGCCAGTAAAGCGCCTAGTGAGCGGCCAGATCCCAGCTCTTTCCAAATCCAATATTCACGTCAAGCGGAGCCTTGAGTGGATACGCGCTTCCCATCTCTCGCCGTACCAGCGCTTCCATTTTCTCGTGCTCCCCCGCCGCAACTTCAAATATCAATTCGTCATGAACTTGAAGTAAGAGACGAGACTGCAAGTTTTCCTTTTTAATTGCTCGTTCAACATTGAGCATCGCAACTTTAATAATGTCCGCAGCCGAACCTTGAATGGGTGCGTTAAGCGCCATTCGTTCTGCGACTTCTCTGCGCTGGCGATTTTCGTGGTTTAGATCAGGTAAATATCGGCGGCGCCCCAGAATTGTTTCGGTGTAGCCGTGCTCGCGAGCCACTCTCACAACTTCCTTCAAATAGATTTGAATACCCCCGAACCGCTCAAAATATTTCCCCATCAAAATACTTGCATCCGTTGGCGAAATATCAAGTTGTTGAGCTAGTCCGTAAGAGGAAAGCCCATATGCCAGTCCATACGACATCGCCTTGATTTGTCGGCGCATATCCGCATCTACTTCAGAAACTTTTACATCAAAGACTTGCGAAGCAACAGTGGAATGAAGGTCTTCTCCCGAACGGAATGCTTCAAGTAACTCTTGATCGTCGGATAAATGAGCCATGATCCGCATTTCAATTTGGCTGTAATCCGCGGTCAATAAGTCCACATAAGGCGCTTGCGCCACAAAACAATCTCGGATGCGCCTTCCCTCATCTGTGCGAATTGGAATATTCTGCAGATTAGGTTCTGTAGATGAGAGTCGCCCCGTAGCAGTTGTGGTTTGCTGGAATGTTGTGTGAATTCGATCATCTACGGCAATGGAACTAAGTAGGCCTTCGATAGTCGTTCTTAATTTACTCACTTCACGGATTCGAAGAAGTGATTCCAGAACCGGATGCTTAGTGGTAGCAAATAGCCACTCTAAAGATTCAGCATCGGTACTGAATCCCGTTTTGATTCTCTTGGTTTTCGGTAATTTCAACTCTTCAAAGAGCACAGTCTGTAATTGTTTCGGAGATGCCACATTGAATTCGTGGCCCACAGCTTGATAGGCGTTCTTAATTGAGGCGCTTTCTTCAGATTCAAAGAATTTTCGAAGTGCTTCAAGCTTCTTTCGATCAACTCCAATCCCTAAGCGCTCCATCTGCGCCAAGATCTCCATAGTTGGGATCTCAATATCGTTATAGAGCTTCAGCGCGTTATGCGATTCGAGTTCATTTTGAAGCCTTTCCCATAATCTCTGTAAGTAACCAGCTGAAGTTGGAGTCCAATCTTCTGAGAATAAGTCGCTGCTTGAAGGCGCTATTTCAACGTCCAAGTACTTTCGAATCACATCGTTGAGGTCAATCTCCCGAGAACCGGGATTGAGCAGATAGGCAGCAACTTCTGTGTCAATCGCGACTTTATTTAATAAACCATTGCGGATTGCAATCTTTGCGCCATGCACCAACCAAAGATCAGAATTGAAAAGTGCTTCCTTTATCGGCCCAAGATTGGTGGTTACTACCTCGTTAACTGTGAAACAGGCCGCAGCTGATGTATCTGACAAAACTAATGGAATCGCACTCTTTGAAGCTTTTATCAGGGCGTTAAATTCTTTTGCACTAATTTCTCTCACTGTAATGGATGCATCCAGATTGGCCGCCACGGGTTCATCGCCATAAAGCGCCTTTATTCGATCTTTCAGAGCTTTGATCTCAAGTTTTTCAAAGAGTTGGTTGAGATGTGTTTTGTCGACGCCCTGCCATTCTAAATCTGAATAACTCGGGTGCAGCGGCACGTCGTGGCGTAATTGGGTAAGTTCGCGATTAGTAAGAACTGATGAAAGCGAATTGCGTAACGCCTCCCCCGCCTTTCCGGGTACCGAATCTACTTTCGCAACAAGAGACTTCAAGTCACCAAACTCTTGAATCCACTTTGTGGCGGTCTTCTCGCCGACGCCTGGAATCGAAGGCAAGTTATCGCTTGGATCTCCGCGCAGCGCTGCAAAATCTGGATACTGCTCTGGCGTTAAACCATATTTTTCAACCACCGCTTCTGGTGTCATGCGAGCTAGTTCTGTAACACCCTTTTTGGGGTAAAGCACAGTAACGCCATCAGCAACAAGTTGAAATGAATCGCGATCACCAGTACAAATCACAATTTCGCCCTCACCCTTAAAGAGGCTAACGAAAGTAGCAATTACATCATCTGCTTCATAACCTTCTAGTTCGAAGTGTGGAATTTGAAAGGCATCAAGTAGTTCGTTGATATAGGAAATTTGGGAACGAAATTCGTCTGGAGTGGCGGCGCGGTTAGCTTTGTATTCCGGAAATTTCTCACTCCGAAATGTTTTTCGTGAGACATCGAATGCAGTGGCGATATGCGTCGGTTTCTCATCTCGAATGAGATTGATAATCATCGAGGCAAATCCATAAATGGCATTGGTGTGCTGGCCGGTTGACGTTGCAAAGTTCTCGACCGGTAGAGCGAAGAATGCTCGATATGCCAACGAGTGGCCATCCAGGAGTAGCAACTTATTCTTCATCGCGCTCAATCTTAGGCTTTGCCACCTACAATTACCCACATGACAGACTTCATGCAGATTTTGAATGAACGCGGCCGCGGCACCCTTGATAAGAAGATGGGAATTGAAATCATCGAGGCCTCACCACAACGTCTCGTTGGAACAATGCCCGTTGAGGGAAATACCCAACCTTTTGGATTGCTTCATGGCGGTGCAAATGTAGTACTTGCCGAGAGCCTTGGATCTGTTGGCACACATCTTCATGCTGGACCGACTCGACGGATAGTTGGAATAGAAATCAGCGCTAGTCATCACAAATCTGCAACTTCTGGAGTTGTAACTGCAGTTGCTACAGCAGTAACACTTGGGAAAACGCTATGCACTTAT
Source organism: Candidatus Nanopelagicaceae bacterium (assembly GCA_036752125.1). Lineage (GTDB taxonomy): Bacteria > Actinomycetota > Actinomycetes > Nanopelagicales > Nanopelagicaceae > MAG-120802. Next base: position 17,955 of record DAIOTH010000016.1, read on the forward strand.
AACGTGGAAATTACAAACGATAAAGGTGAACGGACTTGTACTGCGCGAATTACCTGCTTAATTCTTGCAGAGAGGTAGTTTAGAAAATTTCGTTTGCGCCCGTACCTAAGTAAGCAGACTTAACGTGAGGATCATTGAGTAGATCCTTTGCTTTTGCTTCCTTAGTGATTGCACCAGTCTCAAGAACATAAGCGCGGTGAGCGCGATTGAGCGCTTGCTGAGCGTTCTGTTCAACAAGCAGAATCGTTACGCCTTGCTTGTTAATTTCAGTAATGATTCGGAAAATATTTGCGATCATTTGAGGAGCTAGTCCCATCGAAGGTTCATCAAGGAGAAGCACTTTCGGACGAGCCATGAGGGCACGACCAATTGCCAACATTTGCTGCTCTCCACCAGAAAGAGTTCCGCCATCTTGGCCGGCACGCTCTTTCAATCGAGGGAAAAGTGAGTAGACCTTTTCTAAGTCTTCATTAATTTCAGCCTGACGCATCTTTAAGTGGTACTTACCCATTTCGAGATTCTCAAGAACCGTCATACCAGGGAAAATTCCGCGACCTTCAGGAGCCTGAGAGATTCCAAGCTTGACGCGTTCGTGCGCTGGCAATTTAGAAATATCTTTTCCATCAAAAACAATTGATCCGGATGAAACTGGGCGCAGCCCAGAGATGGTTTTTAAGGTTGTAGTTTTTCCAGCGCCGTTAGCGCCAATCAGAGTAACAATCTCGCCCTCATTGACGACAACCGAAATACCTTTGATGGCTTCGATTTTTCCGTAGTGAACTCGGAGATCCTTAATTTCAAGACGCATCTTCAGGAACTCCTAAATAGGCTTCAATCACGCGCTTATCATTTTGAACTTTTGTAGGTAGATCGTCAGCAATCTTCTGTCCGAAATCAATGACAACGACTCGATCTGAAACCCCCATCACGAGTGACATATCGTGCTCGATGAGCAGCACCGTGTATCCAGCATCGCGAATTTTGCGAATTGTTTTAGCGAGTTCTACTTTTTCAGCGGGGTTAAAGCCCGCTGCAGGTTCATCGAGAAGAAGAAGCTTCGGTTCTGTGCCGAGCGCGCGAGCTATCTCGAGTCTGCGTTGAACGCCATATGGAAGATTCTTGGCGAGACGATCAGCGTATTCACCAATACCAATGAAATCTAAAAGCTCTTGCGCGCGAGCCTTATCTCGCTTCTCCTCACGGCGCGAGATTGGGAGGCCAAACAATCCACTTACCAGGCCTGATTTTTTATGGGTATCTGTCGCGGTAATGACATTTTCCAACGCAGTCATGTCACCCCAGAGACGAATGTTCTGGAAAGTGCGCGCGATTCCGCCACGAGTTATTTTGTAGCGTCTCGTTCCTTTGAGAGATTTTCCTTCAAAGGAAATATCTCCTTTGGTTACTTGATAAACGCCGGTGATGACATTGAAAACTGTAGTTTTACCGGCTCCATTAGGGCCGATGAGACCAAGAATTTCCTGCTTCTTAATCTCAAAAGAAACGTCGTTTAGTGCAACGACGCCACCAAATTGCATGGTGACATTCTGCAATTTCAAAATAGGTTCACTCATGATTGCCCCTTCTC
>DAIOTH010000017.1:0-18204 GCA_036752125.1 Candidatus Nanopelagicaceae bacterium
GGCAATATCTCACCACTTGATGAGGTTGTAGTCGCTTATCGTGGAGTTGTCGATCCAGATGGCGTTATTCGCTGTGAAAATATCCAAGGATTTAGCAAACATGAAGTTTTAACAAAAACACGTTTCCGATTATCGGACCAACGCCCTATTTCTATTGCTGCTCGAACCCAGAAAACAGTGTGGGCGCATGTTTCAACGGTTAAAGAGGAGTTTCCAGATTTTGTTCACTTTGACCGTTCAACTCCATGGGATTCTATGGTTGCGATTCCTGTAACACTCGCTCGAGTGTATGGGTTTAGTTTTCCTAACGATTTACGCAACCTTGAAGGTGTAAATCAATATTTGGAAGCAGTGGCGTCTCTTTTGAAAGTCTATGAGAGCGCTCTCGACCTCAAAAATACTCTTGGTTCGCGTACATTTACTCACGAAAATGAAGTTCAACCTTTGACGCAGCGCCAGACGACAATCCTTGAGTCTTTGAAAAACGGTATGACAAATAAAGAGATTGCTGAGTTGATTGGATATAGCGAATCTTTAGTGCGACACGAGACGATGATTATTTATAAGAAGCTGCGTGTTGAAGGTCGCCACCAGCTACGCGAAAAAATTAACGACTAATCAACGCGGGTAACATCAGCGCCGAGTGCGCGAAGTTGTTCGGCAAAATTGGGGTAACCGCGATCAACATGGTAGGCGCCTTCCACAAATGTAATTCCATCACTCACAAGCCCAGCCAGCACTAGACCAGCGCCGGCACGAATATCTGAAGCCATAACCGGAGCTGAAGAGAGTTGAGCAATTCCACTGATGGATGCGTGATGACCATCAACGCGAATCTTCGCCCCTAAGCGGAGCAGCTCATTAACAAACATGAAGCGACCTTCAAAGACATTCTCCGTCACAAGCGCATCACCATCGGCAATCGCGTTGAGAGTAATGACAAATGGCTGTAGGTCGGTTGGAAAACCGGGGTAGGGAAGCGTGGCGACATCGACCGCGCTGGGCCTGCGATCCATTTTTACTCTGATTCCATCGGGAATAGCAGTAATAACTGCGCCCGCAGATACCAATTTTTCAAGTGGTAACTCCAAGTGTTCCGCGCGGGCGCCGTGAATTGAGATATCACCTCGCGTCATGGCAGCTGCAAATGCCCAGGTTCCAGTAACAATGCGATCTGGAATTGCGGTGTGAGTGGCGGGTTTGAGCGAAGTTACACCACGAATTGTGATGGTCGGTGTGCCAAGCCCTTCAATATCGGCGCCCATTGCAATGAGGAAATTACCAATATCAACAATGTCAGGTTCACGTGCTGCGTTATCGAGAATTGTGGTGCCAGAAGCAAGAACTGCGGCGGTCATGATGTTCTCAGTTGCGCCAACGCTGGGAAATTCCAATTCAATAGTTGTGCCTTGAAGTCCTTTGGGTGCAGAAGCAATGATGTATCCATGTTCGCTATGGGCATTAGCTCCCAAAGCCACAAGTCCTTTGGTGTGAAAATCTAAACCGCGCGAACCAATCGCATCTCCACCAGGAAGCGCAACTTCTGCTTTTTTAATTCGGGCGACAAGTGGCCCAAGCACGTTAATTGAGGCGCGTAACTTTCTTACTAATTCATATTCGGCGCGATGGCCAGGTGTTTCAGGAACATCAATGGTGACACTTTGCTCTGAAATATTACGAGTTATTGTGCATCCCAGTCTTTCAAGGAGTTCAGCCATCATCGCAACATCTGCGATATCGGGAACATTATGAATAGTGGATTTGCCCGGAGCTAATAAAGTGACTGCCATCAACTTCAACACGGAGTTCTTCGCTCCATGAATTGTGACATCGCCTCTCAGCGGAGTTCCACCGACGACTTTAAATCGATCTAAAGGATAGAGCTCAGCCATATTCGCTTCTCAATCCTTTCTGCGTCCTCCGCATTTCTCTGCGTGGAGCCCGCACCAGCCACTCTAAGTGGATACATGGTAACTACTCCAATAGGCTCACCCCATGGTAAATCTGACTCGAATTTATACAAAAACCGGCGATGATGGAACGACATCTCTAGGAGATATGAGTCGAACCTCTAAGAACGATCCACGACTTGAGGCTTATGCCACCGTCGATGAAGCTAATTCATACATTGGTGTAGTTCTAGCAATCCCAAATCTCCATGAAGATATCCGTAAATTATTGGTTCGAGTACAAAATGATCTCTTTGATGTCGGCGCAGATTTATGTACCCCGGTTGTTGATGCTCCAGCTCATGAGCCGCTACGCGTTTTAGAGTCCCAGGTTTCTTATCTCGAAGAGCAAATTGATCATTACAACGCCAGCCTGGCACCATTGAAATCCTTCGTACTTCCCTCTGGTACTCCTGCCGCTGCCCATCTTCATGTAGCGCGCACAGTTGTGCGCCGCGCAGAACGTAGAACTTGGCAAGCGATTCATGCTTTCGGAGAAGGCGTTAATAAGTTAACCGCGAAGTATCTCAACCGACTCTCTGATTTACTCTTCGTTTTAGCGCGCTTTGAGAACCGTGAACTGGGAGATCAACTCTGGGTTCCTGGTAAGAATCGGTAATTGAATTACTTTTCTAATTATCTTTCTCATTGCCGTTTTAATTGCTACGTAATATCGCAGCTGCTGCTTTAACTTCATTAGGAAAGACCAAGATTCTTGGTCCCTGTTTGGTTTGGGTGAGGGTTGCTTTGATTCCATGTTCTTGAAGTTTACGTTTCAGTATCTCGCCTTCAATAAAGTTGGTGGGAGCAGCTACAACTTCCAATAAACCATATTCATCAGCATTTCCCACTCTGTGCGGCCTTTCTGCTACAGATTTACCTCGCGAGAATGCCCAACGTAAAAGAATGATGAGGACACCAAGCACTGCAAAGCCAGCGAAGGATGAGAGAAAGAGCGCGTTATTTATTCCACCAAGCATGGTCAGTTTGTTGTAGATGGCGAGGGGGTAGCGATTGGAACGTAAGTATTTCCAAATTTAGGTTTATCGCTAGCGTTGCGATGGCAGATTACTTTGATCTGACTCAGATAAACCTCGGGTTGTAGCGCTTCGGCAGATACAAGAAAGATTGTAGTTTGAGCCTTTTTTGCGCTGCCTTTTGCATAAGTGGTGAGTGAACCAAGTTTCTCAAGGGTTGGTTCATCAATATTCGTGCGGAAAACTTTTGATGTTACTTCCCACCATTCACACCCAGTTTCAGCAGCTGCGATGACGGCGCCACAAGCAAACTCCTCGCACTTCTCTACAACTGATTGCAAAGTCTTTTTTGCCGATAGCAAGCCAATCAACTCTCTACTTGTTGGAACTTTGGCAAAGACGCCATCTTTTCCTTTAAATCCCGCAGGTGGCCATTTAGGCGAGGGGGATGGAATAGGTTTTGCGGTCTTTTTTGCAACAACTGTAACTTCTGAAGCGGCGCTCAATGGAAGCGAGATGAGAAGTGCCATCGTTGTGACGATAGATACCGTGAGCGCCTTTACGAACATAAGCGCAATCTTGCCGTATGTAGGGGAGAATATCCCTGTGAGTCCGCGGAGAAATAAGCCTAAGAAACGTAATGGGCGTAACGGTGCAAAGCCAGAAGAGCGCGATCTTGCGGCTTCGCATGAAACTATTGAAGAACATAGTGAGGGCATTTATATGGTTCGCCGCATCACTGGTTCAAGTTCGACAAAACCTTATCGCTGTCCAGGTTGTGATCAACTCATTCCAATGGCGACTCCACATACTGTCGCCTGGATAGAGCATGATGTTGAGTCTCGTCGACATTGGCATACTCCGTGTTGGAATAAGAGAGATGCGCGTAAACCTAAGATAGAACGTACAAGAAATGCGCCGCGTTATTAGCGACGGCGGCGTCGATGCAAGAGATTTACTAAACGGATAATTGTTTTATCAGCAAAACCTGAACGCTGGAAGGTTGTGAATTGCAGCGGAATATTGAAACGAGTCTTCACAACGGTACGTGGGTAGGTAAATTCGAGTAAGCCTTCAGCTCCGTGAATACGGCCATAGCCACTATCTTTTACGCCACCAAATGGCACTGCGCCAATTGCTGCAAATGAGAATGCTGAGTTGATGGAGACCATTCCGCATTTCAGTAGAGAAGCTATTTTCTTCCCGTTACGTTTTGACCAGACCGCAGCACCTAGACCGTAGGTAGTGTTATTGGCAAGATCAACAGCCTCATCCATATGGCGAACTGTGTTGATCACCAGGGTTGGGCCGAAAGTCTCTTCTGTCATCGCCTTGGAATCTTCAGGAACATTACGAAGAATTACAGGTTGCACATAGCCATCTTTGACAGAGTTTTTATCGCCTATAAGAAATTCGCCACCACGTTTTACCGCATCATCAATATGCGACTTGATAATTTTTAATTGAGAAGGCATTGTGGCTGGGCCATAGTTGGCGCCATCTTCGTAGCCCACTTTAATCTTTGATGCCATATCTACAATGGTGCGAGTAAATTTCTCAGCAACTTCTTGGTGGACATAAACGCGTTCAGCCCCGATGCATGATTGACCAGCATTTGCCATCGCATGCCACAAAGTAACTTCGGCAGCTTTTTTAATATCAGCATCGCGATCAATCAAGACCGGATCTTTACCACCGCATTCAAGAACGACAGGCGTCATGCGCTCGGCACATGTTGCTGCAACTTTCTTTGCGGTTCGAGTAGACCCGGTAAAGGAAATTTTTCCAACGCTACTTTCAGTGAGAGCGACGCCAGTTTCTGGAGTTCCAGTAATAACAGTGAATATATCGGCAAAGGGGGCAACTCTTTTAAAAGTTTCACCAAGCCACGCACCGATTGCGGGGGTGTATTCACTCGGCTTGAAGACGACGGTATTTCCGGCAGCGAGCGCATATGCAATCGAACCCATCGGCGTAAACATTGGGTAATTCCATGGACCAATAATGCCTACAACACCATAGGGAACTCGTTGAACTTGAGAGGCCATGTTGAACATTAAAAATCCCGATGGACGATTCTGTGGGCTAAGAACTTTCGGGGCGAACTTTGCGGCCCAGGAGATATGTTCAATCGAGATTGCCACTTCAAGTTTGGCATCACTCAAAGGCTTTCCAGTTTCACGATGAATCAGATCCGCTGCGTTATCAATCTCACGAGTCAAGAGAGATGCCCAGTCGCGTAGCACGATTAAGCGTTTGCGGAAACTCAGGTCTGCCCATCTTTCTGAGACAGATTGTGCGCGCGCAACAATCTCATTCACTTCTTTCGCAGTGGTGACGGGAAAAATACCGACAACTTCGCCAGTGGCGGGGTTAAGTGATTCAAAAGTTTTCGGAGCCGAAGTTTTCATAGTCAATGACTAAACTTACAGGTATGTCAGAGTTGATTCGACCCAGCACAATTCTGCCGGCGGTGCGAACGCCAATCTCATTTCTCACATCTGATGGACTCCGACTTATCGGGGAAGTAGCTACCCCTACAAACGGAGATCTCTCGGTGGGGTTGCTCTGTCTTCACCCTCTACCCACACATGGCGGAATGATGGATAGCCATATTTACAAGAAAGCTGCCAATCGATTGCCAGAAATGGCGGGAATCACTGTCGTTCGTTTTAACACCCGCGGAACGCAGAGTGAGCAAGGAAAGAGTGAAGGGGAATTTGGCGGAGGAATTTCAGAGAAAGAAGATGTTATTGCGGCAATTAACTATTGCTGTGATGTTCTTGGAATCAAGAAACTATGGGTAACAGGTTGGTCATTTGGAACTGATTTAGCTCTTAAATATGCAAGAGACGAGAGAGTTGCTGGTCTGATTTTACTTTCGCCGCCATTGCGATTTTCTGAACCTAGCGATCTGGATTTTTGGAGAGATGATGGTCGCCCAATCGTGGCTCTCATTCCAGAGTTTGATGATTACTTACAACCAGAGGCAGCTCGCGAAAAATTTGGCGTTATTCCTCAGGTCAAACTCATACCAGTTAAAGATGGCAAGCACTTGTGGGTTGGTGAGCCTTTTGTTTATCGGGTACTAACTGAGATTGTTAATGTCGTAAATCCCGCCAGACTTCCACTTCCAACCGAGTATTAAGTGATTACGCGTTATCTGTTTTAGGAAAGACCACTTCATCCATTATTAGTAAGACCGCGGCTGCAATTGGTACTGCAAGAAGACCGCCGACAAGTCCTAATAAAGAAGTTCCTAGTAACGCAGCGAGGATAGTTACTAAACCAGGGATTGAGAGAGAACGCTTCATGATTCGCGGAGTGATGATGTAATTTTCAATCTGAACGTAGAGCGTGTAAAGAATCAAGGCTAGCAACGCCTTAGTCGGTGATTCAGTTAAAGCAACCAGGATCACGATGCTGGCACCGATGAAGTGACCTACGAGAGGAATAAGTGCAACAAAGAGAATGACCATTCCAAGCGCCGCGGCATAAGGCAGATTAAGGCCGAGGGAGAGAAAGAAGACGAATATCGCTGCCAGAGCTGCGATGAGAACTTGGCTTCCAACGAATGCTCCAACTCGAGAGATAATCGCATCTCCGATTTTTGAGACGCGTTCGCGACGCGAAGCCGGTGCGAGGCGATAGAAAATTTTGGTGACTGATGGAAGAGAAGATAGGAAATAGAGAGTAAGGACGAGAACGGTAAGTGTTGAGAATGCTCCAGATAAGACGGTGCGGCCAACTCCGACTACACCACCAAATGCTCCGGTAAGAATCTTTCCATCTGTGACCCAACTTTCGAATTTGGCCTGCAAAGTATCAATGACGCCATATTGATTATTGAGCTCTGCGATAGTTCGGTTGTTCTTGAGGGAATCAATGAGTTGTGGGGCGCTATCAATCAAATCATTGGCCTGCGAAAAGACCGGAGGAATAACAACTAGAGCAAAGAGAATGATGACAAGTAGCGCCACTACTACAACAACTCCGACCGATGCTCCGCGCTTGAGTTTGCGAGATTGCAGATAATCAACTGCAGGATTAAGACCCATTGCCAAAAAGAGTGAGATGATGATCAAGACAAATACTTGGCTCGCCGATTGAAGTGCGCGGAGAAATGTGATGGCAACGAGAGCTCCCGATGCTGCTAAAAATCCAAAATAGAATGGGTGCTGAGTGTTAAGTGGAGCACCTTTCTTGCCAAAGTCTTCAACTGCCTTCTCTTTGGGTGAATTTGGTGTGACTTTTCTCAAAACTCGTTTAATTCGCGCCATGACTTAAGTGTAAAGCCTGAAAGAATGCAGCAGTGGCAACCGATAAATCGCAATTACGAATCACCGGTCTTGGCGAAGAGATTTCAGCTCTCGCTAATCTGCCATGGGAGAAACCTCTCGAGGAATGGCCTGAAGATCCTTCGCTAACGGCGCAGCGCGGTATTTCGCGCCATATCGTGAGGTTGGTGCGCTCTTCGCCCGAGCCAGATAGCGAGATCTATGCAGTTAAAGAGACGGTAGAAGAGTTTGCAACCCGTGAATATGAAGCGCTTCGTGAATTAGGTTTGAGAGGCGCTCCATCAGTCTCACAAATTGCCATCGTCAATGGTCGAAAAGCGCCGAGCGGTGAAGAGCTACCTTGCGCCATTGTTACTCGATTCTTGCCATATTCCTTGCCTTATCGCGTGGTACTCAGTGGGGATGTCACACAACACGACATCACAAATATGGCTAACGCCCTTGCTTACCTTCTCGTGCGCTTACATCTACTTGGATTTTGGTGGGGAGATTGTTCACTCTCTAATACTTTGTTTAGACGCGATGCAGATGGCTTCGCTGCATATCTTGTTGATGCAGAGACTGGGGAATTTCAGAAAAGCCTCAGTAACGGCCAACGAGAACATGATTTAGATTTGGCGCGATTCAATGTTGCGGCGGAGCTCGAAGATCTGAAATTAGCGGGCGTCCTCTTTCCTGCGATGGATCCGCTTCGAGCCAGTGAATCGGTTATTACTCGTTATCGAAAGATTTGGAAAGCTCTGAGTGAACCACAAGTTCTACCTGCACATGATCGACATGCAGTGGAGAGAGCAATGCGTTCGCTCCAAGATATTGGATTTGCCGTAGAAGAAGTTGATTTGCAATTGGCAGGAGATAAATCCACTTTAACTTTCACACCAAAACTTGTTGCGCCAAATTACCATTCTCAACGCTTAAAGGAATTGATGGGGTTGGAGACTGAGGAGTTTCAAGCAAAGAGAATTCTTGCTTCTTTTGACCGATTCCGCTCCCGAGAGATTGCTAAAACTCCAGATTTGAATCTTGCAGCTAAGAGATGGCGCGATGAGGTTTTCTATAAAGTTGTGGGATCTGTCCCGAAAGAACTCCAAGGTCGCGTCGAGGATGCGCAGCTCTTTCATGAAGTCCTCGAACATCGCTGGTATTTAGGCGAAAAAGCAGGTCACGATGTAGGTCTTGAGTTTGCAACTGATGATTACATCAACGCGGTGCTGCCACTACGAATGGATTCTGGTGCCCCAACTATTTGAGAGAATCGCGCCATGACAATTCCGCCGCTGCCTCAGAACATGGGCCGAGCCTTTGATTTGAGTTCACTTACTAAGCCGAAAGTCAGTGAGAGCGAGAGTTCGAAAGTTCCGGAAGCGACCGCTGAGAATCTCATGGCAGAGTACGTCACTCGCTCTAAAGAAAAACCTGTTGTGCTTCTGGCTTATTCGCCTCGCAGTAAAGCATCGATGGAATTACGTGATCTTATGGCGCAGATGAGTAGCGCTGATAATCAAAGTTGGATATTTGCCGCGATTAACGCTGATAACCAACCACAACTTGTACAAGCGCTTCAAATTCAATCTGTTCCATTTGGAATAGCTTTCATTGATGAACAGCCGCTTGCACTCTTTGATAAGGCTTATCCAGAAGAACAGATCCGACTCGTCATAGGCAAACTCTTCGAAGTAGCTAAAGAGCGAGGACTTAATGTTGAAGTTCCAGAAGTTAAAGAGATACCGATGGAGCCAGAAGAAGCTGCAGCTCTGAGCGCCCTAGAAAACGGTGATTACTCTGGAGCTGCGATGGCGTATCGCAATTGGCTACAACGAAAACCAGATGAAGCGATGGCCAAGATTGGCTTAGCGCAGTGTGAGTTGATGATTCGAATCGAAGGACTCAATCCCGAATTAACAATTAAAGATGCTAACTCCAATTTAAGCTCCCTTGATAAGCAACTCATGGCTGCTGATATCGAGATTGCCCAAGGTCTTGCGAAGAGCGCTTTTGAGCGACTCATCACATTTGTGAGAAATGCTGCGGGTGATGAGAAGAAGCGGGCGAAGGAGCATCTATTGTTGCTCTTCCAACTAGTCGATCCATCTGATCCCGATTTGATTCGGGCCAGAAATGAGTTAGCGAGCGCTCTCTTTTGAATAAGCCACTTGAACGCGCAGAACGTCGCGATCTCCAGGCCATCTTCTTCCTCTTTGGCCTTGGAATTATGTGTCTAGCGCCGCGCTTGCCAGATATCAAAGCAAATTTAGATGTCTCCACAACTTATTTCGGATTCTTGATGAGCACGGGTTCCATCGGCGCTTTTTCAGCCCAACTCACTATGGGACATATTGTTCATCGTTTGGGTGTTTACAAAGTTCTTATTTTTAGCGCCACGGCTACCTATATCACTTTAGGCGTATTGATTGAGCTACATAATCCTGAAATTTATCTATTGGTAAATGTTCTCTGTGGTTTTGCTTGGGCCTCGTATCACATTGCGATTAATGCTCAAGCGCTCCATCGCCAAGCAGAAAGTGGAGTTCAGATTATTCCAATGCTCCATGGGTTGTGGAGCGCAGGCGCAGTCGCTACGGCATTTATTGCTTTACTCATCTCGTCCTCCGTCTCACTCAACTGGCATATCTATCCCTTAATCATCATCGTTTACATATTGAAGTTGCGAGCAATTAAGCGCTTGCGCCCTGTACTTCTGGCAGGCAATGAAGTAACCGAGGCCGACGAGATTGTTACCTTCCGCAAAATGATCTCCTCATTCAGTATTGATTGGGTTGTAAGCATTGGTTTTCTCTGCGCCCTTATGCTTGAAGTAGCGGTCGGCGACTGGGTAACGATTATGGCCCGCCAAGAATTTGGTGTTTCGAAGTCACTCGCTGTTGTGCCGTACTTCCTATTTATGGGCGCCATGATCTTGGGTCGTCTCAATTACAACCGTATCAAGGGCAATCGCTCCGATAAAGAGATGGTCCAACCTTTTGTTGTTATGGGCGGAACGGTCTTCTTGATTTCACTGGCATTGAGTATGCAACTTAAAGAATCAAATGTATATCTAGGATTTGCGGTTTTCTGTCTAGGAACTCTGCTCACCGGAATCGGAATCTCATTTGTTGGCCCGCTCTTCTTTGGATATGCCAGCGCGCGATCGGATAAGCCAGGCGGTGTAGCAGTTGCTGAATTAGGGGCTTTGAATCAGGTTCTGACCTTTATCGGAAGAGGAGTGATTTCTGTCGTTGCGGGCGCAGTATCTCTACCAATAGCGATGACAATTCCTGGAGTAATGCTGATATTTGTAGCGTTCTTTGTTGCAGCAGCGAGCCAACCCCGTAAGAAATAGATTTAAAGGTCCTAAAAAACTATTCAGCTTTGAGCCAGATTGTGGCTAGTGGCGGCACCTTAATAATCATTGAATAAGGCTGGCCACGATGTTCTTCTTTCATTACTTCAAACGAAGAGTTAGTTACTCCCGAACCACCGTAACTCACATCATCAGTATTGAGTATCTCTTTCCAAGTACCTGATTGTGGAATCGGCAGACGATAACTTTCATGGGGGACAGGAGAGAAGTTGGTAATTGAAATAACAAGTGCTCCATCATCAGCCCAGCGCGCAAAGGCGAGAGTATTTCCTGCGCCATCATCACCAATTAACCATTGGAAGCCATCGGCCATGACATCTTTCTGCCAAAGTGCAGGGTTGTGGCGATAGCGAGAATTGATATCCGTGATGAGTTTCTGAACCCCGTTATGTTCACCATACTGTGTGAGGTGCCAATCCAGTGATTGGGATTCACGCCACTCATCATTCTGAGCAAATTCAGAGCCCATAAATAAGAGTTTCTTACCTGGGTGCGCCCACATGTAACCGTATAAAGCGCGCAGCGTTGCAAGTTTCTGCCAACGATCTCCAGGGAATTTATTTACTAGAGCTCCCTTGCCGTGAACTACCTCATCGTGGGAAAGTGGCAATAAGAAATTTTCACTCCATGCATAGAGAATTGAAAATGTGATTTCATTGTGGTGATAAACGCGATGCACGGGTTCGTGATGGAGATATTGCAGAGTGTCATGCATCCATCCCATATTCCACTTAAAACCAAAGCCCAAACCATTCTCCGACGTCGGTTTTGTTACCCCGCCCCAAGCCGTTGACTCTTCAGCAATCATCATGATGCCTGGGTATCGCTTATATGCAGTTGCAGTTGCTTCTTGGAGGAAGCGAACTGCAGCTAAATTCTCGCGGCCACCAAATTCATTTGGAACCCATTCACCTTCTTTGCGGGAATAATCCAGGTAAAGCATCGAAGCCACCGCATCAACGCGAAGGCCATCGATATGAAACTCCTCAAACCAATAGAGCGCGCTTGATACCAGGAAGTTTCGAACTTCATTTCGCCCAAAATTAAAGATTAACGTGCCCCAATCTGGGTGCTCACCAAGTCGTGGATCTTCATGTTCGTAAAGCGCTGTTCCATCAAAGCGCGCCAAAGCCCACTCATCTTTTGGAAAGTGTGCGGGAACCCAATCAAGTAGCACTCCAATGCCCTTGCGATGGAGTTCATCAACTAAATATCTGAAATCATCAGGATTACCAAAGCGAGAAGTTGGAGCAAAGTAGGAAGTAACTTGGTATCCCCACGAAGGGCTATATGGATGTTCAGTTACTGGCAGAAATTCCACATGAGTAAATCCCTGCGAGAGAACGTATTCGCTTAATTCGCGCGCTAACTCTCGATAAGAAAGTCCAGGTTTCCATGATCCAAGATGTACTTCGTATATTGAAACTGGAGATCGCCATGGTTGATACATAGAACGTTCCGTTAACCATGCCTCATCGCTCCATTGATAATTACTTTCATTCACAATCGATGCGGTGAGGGGAGGCACTTCAGTCTGGCGCGCCATCGGATCTGCATGATCCACCCAGCGACCGTCTCGACCCTCTATTGCAAACTTATATTTCGTTCCCGGAGCAAGATCAGGAATAAAGATTTCCCATAAGCCATTTGACCCCAGCGGAATCATGGGATGCGTCTTTCGATCCCAGAAATTAATATCGCAGATCAAACTCACATTTCGCGCATTGGGAGCCCATACTGCAAAGGCAGTTCCAATCAATTCGCCATTCTCATCGCGTCGAACATGGGCGCCAAGAACACTCCATAAATTTTCATGCCGGCCTTCGGTGATGAGATACATATCCAATTCACCCAACGTGGAGTGAGGATTGAGATATCCAGCAGGTGGAGATTGAAATTTCTGACGCTTTCTAAAAATCTTGTCGAGAAAGCGGGCCATGCTCGAACTTTACTTAATTCTTACGCGGGCAATATGTGCGACTTTGCCATGAGGGCGAGCTGGGTCTAAGCGAACAAATGTCTCTTTACCCCAGTTATAGATGGAGTTATCAAGGAGATCTGTCACTTCAAAGTTCACTTTATCCGAGCTCTGGTCAAAACCTAGCGCCCACATATCCCATCGAATAGTGGTTTCTTGCGCATGGTAACCATCAAGATTTACCACAACCAGAATTAGGTTATCGCCCTCTCGCTTTGAGTAAGCGATGATCTGGTCAGAATCGGTATCGTGGAAGTACAAATTACGTAATCTCTGTAGCGCAACATTCTCTCGTCTAATCTTGTTGAGTTGAGTAATAAATGGCGCCAAAGTAATTCCTTTTTTGGTAGCGCCTGCCCAATCTCGAACTTTAATTTCATACTTCTCGCTATCGCGATATTCCTCTTTACCTTCTGCAATCGGAATATGTTCATATAGTTCATAGCCGGCATACATTCCCCATGATGGCGACATTGTTGAAGCAAGAACTGCGCGCATCGCAAATACCGCAGGGTTTCCGCTTTGGAGATGGAATGGCAAGATATCGGGAGTATTGACCCAGAAATTTGGTCTGAAGAATGCGCTGGTCTGGTGCGCAACTTCCCGCCCGTATTCCATCAACTCATGCTTAGTAACGCGCCAGGTGAAGTAGGTATATGACTGCTGGAAACCAGCTTTACCAAGAGAATGCATCATCGGTGGAGTAGTAAATGCTTCAGAGAGAAAAACTACATCGGGATATTCAGAATTTATCTTTGAGATAAGTTCTTGCCAGAAATGAACAGGTTTTGTATGTGGATTATCAACGCGGAAAATCGACACACCCTTTTCAATCCAGAATTTAACAATGCGGTGAATTTCAGCAAATAAGCCTTCATAGTCATTATCAAAGTTAATTGGGTAGATATCTTGATACTTCTTGGGTGGGTTTTCTGCATAGGCGATGGTTCCGTCGGCGCGCTTGGTGAACCATTCCGGATTGCTCTTCACCCAAGGATGATCAGGTGAACATTGCAGAGCTAAATCGAGTGCGACATCAATCTTGTGTTTGCGAGCGACCTTGAGAAAATCTTCAAAATCTTTCATGGTTCCCAAAGCGGGATTTATCGCGTCATGGCCACCATCGGCATTTCCGATTCCCCACGGAACTCCGGGATCGGTCGGAAGGGCTTCAAGTGAGTTGTTTTTACCTTTTCTATGCGCATAACCAATGGGGTGAATCGGTGGAATATAAAGAACATCAAAGCCCATATCAGCAACATCGGGGATTCGCTTTGCAGCGGTTTTAAAGTTTCCACTTGTAATCGTTCCATCTGGATTTTTGATGGCTCCTTCACTACGCGGAAAGAACTCGTACCAACTTCCAACAAGCGCGCGTTCACATTCCACCAAAATTGGGTATTGATCGCTTCGACTTGTGAGCGTTTTAGAAAATTCTCCGGGATTTGTTCCAGTTACTTCAATGTAATAGCGCCAATTTCCTTCGGAGGTAGGACGAACTTTCCCTTCAAAACGCGCGCTCTTGGGCCAGATTTCGCGCATTGCAACGCGGGAGACTTCGCGACCTTTCGGGTCAATGAGAATTACAAAGGCATCAAATGAATCATGGCCCTCACGAATAATCGTGGCGCCAATAGTTATCTCTTCATTAGGAATCGCTTTCGCGCCTATGAACTCTCCACCGTAATAAGTAACCGGCGAGATATCTAGGATCGGAAAGCGACCAATCATCCCGTTCCTTCAGTATTTCCAGGATCGGCAGCTGTGACATTATCGAGTTGGTATTTCTCGATAGCTTTCTTTACAACTTTAGGAGAAATCTTTCCTTCTTTAGCAAGCTGTGCAAGAACTCCAACAGCGATGGATTCGGCATCAACTTTAAAATGGCGACGAAGCGCGCCACGAGTATCAGAAAGTCCAAAACCATCTGTACCGAGAGAGGTAAATGGTTGGGGCACCCATGGAGCGATTTGATCTTGGACAGTGCGCATGAAATCACTTACTGCAAGAACGCTGCCATCAAAAGCCCCTAACTTCTCAGTCAAGTAAGCCTTCTTCTTTGAAAGTGGATGTAGAAGATTATGGCGATCAACTTCTAAGCCATTGCGACGGAGTTCGTTCCATGAAGTCACGCTCCACACATTTGCTTGGACTTTCCAATCTTCTGCAAGGAGTTTCTGCGCCTTCAACGCCCAATTCATCGCAACGCCTGATGCCAAGATATTGGCGCGGCGCTTCTTTCGCCCAGATTTTGCGCTCTTGGAATAGAGATAAATACCTTTCAAAAGCCCCTCTACATCAAGGTTCGCTGGCTCTTCTGGTTGAACATAGGGCTCGTTGTAAACAGTGAGGTAATAAAAAATGTTCTCACTATTTTCGCCATACATTCTCCGCAAACCATCTTTGATGATGTGGCCAAGTTCAAAACCATAAGCAGGGTCGTATGCAACAACCGCAGGATTTGTGGAGGCGAGAAGTTGGGAATGGCCATCCTCGTGTTGCAAACCCTCGCCATTGAGCGTTGTGCGACCAGCAGTTGCGCCCATAACAAATCCGCGCGCCATCTGGTCAGCAGCTGCCCAGAACGCATCACCAGTTCTCTGGAAACCAAACATGGAATAGAAAATGTAAACCGGAATCATTGGTTCGTCATGAGTTGAATACGAAGTTCCAACCGCAGTAAATGATGCAGTTGAGCCAGCTTCATTAATACCTTCATGCAAGATCACACCAGTTGTTGATTCTTTATATGACAACATCAACTCGCGATCGACTGCGGTGTATTGCTGTCCATGTGGAGAATAAATCTTCATGGTCGGGAAGAGTGAATCCATACCAAAGGTGCGTGCTTCGTCAGGAATGATCGGAACGATGCGATGACCAAGGCCCTCAACCTTCGTTAAATCTTTTAGCAGACGAACAAAAGCCATCGTGGTTGCAACTTCTTGATGACCAGATCCACGGCGCATGACATCAAAGTGTGAATCTTCAGGCTGGGGAAGTGGCTTTGAAATCGGGCGGCGCTTTGGAACTGAACCACCGAGAGAGCTACGACGCTCCATCATGTATTGATATTCAGCAGATTCTTTTCCAGGGTGGAAATATGGCGGCAACTTCTCATCTAACTTCTCATCTGGGATTTCAAGATAGAGACGATCGCGTAGCGCTTGCAGATCTTCCATCTTTAATTTCTTCATCTGGTGCGTTGCGTTGCGACCTTCGAAGTGAGAACCGAGGGTCCAGCCCTTAATCGTCTTTGCCAAAATCACTGTGGGGCGGCCCTTATGGTTCATCGCTGATTGATAAGCGGCATAAAGCTTCTGGTAATCATGGCCGCCGCGCTTGAGATTCCAAATATCGTCATCGCTCCAATTAGCAACCATTGCTGCGGTACGTGGATCGCGACCAAAGAAGTTATCGCGCACGAACTTTCCATTTTCAGCTTTGTAAGTCTGGAAATCTCCATCTGGAGTCTTGTTCATCAAATCAACAAGTGCACCTTCGTTATCCATTGCAAAGAGTGGATCCCACTCGCGACCCCAGACAACTTTGATGACATTCCATCCAGCGCCAGTAAAGAGCGCTTCAAGTTCTTGAATGATCTTTCCGTTACCGCGCACCGGACCATCAAGGCGCTGCAAGTTACAGTTAACAACAAAAGTTAAGTTATCGAGATTTTCTCGTGCTGCAAGCGTTAGCGCTGAAACGCTTTCTGGTTCATCCATTTCGCCATCGCCAAGGAACGCCCAGACTTGTTGTTGTGAAGTATCTTTAATTCCACGGTTATGTAAGTAACGATTGAAACGAGCTTGGTAAACCGCGTTGATAGGACCAAGACCCATCGAGACTGTTGGGAACTCCCAGAACTCTGGCATAAGACGTGGATGTGGATACGAGGAAAGTCCGCCACCAGGATGTGAAAGTTCTTGTCTAAATCCATCGAGTTGATGTTCGCTTAAACGTCCTTCAAGAAATGCACGTGCATACATACCGGGTGATGCATGTCCCTGGAAGAAAATTTGATCTCCGCCTCCAGGATGATCTTTGCCTTTGAAGAAGTGATTAAAACCAACTTCATATAACGCAGCAGATGATGCAAAAGTTGAGATATGTCCACCCACTCCAACACCGGGACGTTGTGCGCGATGCACCATGATCGCTGCATTCCAACGGATATATGCGCGGATACGTCGCTCTAAAAATTCATCTCCGGGGAACTTTGGTTCCTTCTCTGGAGGAATCGTGTTCATGTAATCGGTCAGACGAAGATTTGGAAGTGGCACATGATTTTCGTGCGCATGCTTGAAGAGCGAGAGCATCAAATAACGAGCGCGGGCCGGGCCTGCGAATTTCACCAAGGAGTCGAGCGATTGATGCCATTCGGCGGTTTCTTCAGGGTTTGAGTCGACGAGCTGATCGACGTGGGCGTCTTGGAGGGAGTTAATCTCGTTCTGACTGGAGTTCGGACCTGGGCTCACGGCCCTATCTTTCCGCCTCAAGGCGCTTTGCGCGAAATCGGCGCGTGTGAGTTTTATCCAGCCGAGCGACGGAGTTGCGTAATAACGCTTGAAAGTGTGGACTTCTCCTACTCGATTCAGTCGTTGAGAGTTATTGAGAGTTAAAGGAGAAGGCATTGAGTACCCCGGTGGGGCCAGGACAACTGGCATCCCGAATGGGAATCCAAAGTGGCTTTCTCGTTTTAGAACGTGGCTTCGGCGATGATGCAGACGAAGCAATCCGCAAAGAAATCTCCCAAACTACGGGCACTGATCTTTTAGACGAAAACTCACAAGAAGTTGTCGACGCAGTCATCACATGGTGGCGCGAAGATGACGGTGATCTCATCGACGAACTCGTTGATTGCTTGACCTATCTTTCAGAGAACGGACCAATCTGGTTACTAACTCTAAAAGTTGGTCGCGATGGTCACGTTGAACCGAGTGATATTCAAGATGCAGCGCAAACTGCCGGACTCAGTCTTACCTCAACAATCCCAGCCTCGAAAGATTGGACCGCAACACGACTTGTTGCCAGAAAGAGTGGAAGAAAATAATGACTATCGCAGTCGGACAAGAAGCTCCTGATTTCGAATTGCCCAACCAATTTGGCGAGAAAGTTTCACTCTCATCATTCCGCGGCAAGAAAAATGTCGTCGTGGTCTTCTTCCCATTCGCATTTACCGGAACCTGCACCGGAGAACTTTGCGCACTTCGCGACGATCTCTCGGTCTTCCAGAACGATAACGTCGAACTCCTTGCCATTTCATGCGATGCCATGTTCACCCAAAAAGTTTTCGCAGAGAAAGAGGGATATAACTTCCCACTTCTCTCAGATTTCTGGCCACATGGAGCTGTCGCGCAAAAGTACGGAGTTTTCAACGCAGATCGCGGACTCGCGTTACGCGGAACATTTGTGATCGATAAGAGTGGAATCGTGCGCTGGAGCGTTGTCAATAGCCCAGCCGAAGCGCGAAATCTTGCCGATTACAAGGCTGCGCTAGCCTCGTTATAGACTGCGCACTCCATTTCAGTAGGGCGCTTAGCTCAGCGGTAGAGCGGCTCGTTTACACCGAGTAGGTCGGGGGTTCAAAACCCTCAGCGCCCACCAGTTTGTTAATTACTTCTTCTTATAGCCAGCAGGA
>DAIOTH010000018.1:0-17457 GCA_036752125.1 Candidatus Nanopelagicaceae bacterium
AGGCAGACGACTTAAAATCGTCCAAGTGTGGGTTCGACCCCCACCGGGGGCACCAGCAAACTACATAAGCAAACTACATAAGCAAGTTAACTAGGCAAGCTAAAGAAGGAGAGCAATGAACAGTTCCAATCCCGTGCTTGGTAAAGCATTTGGACAGGAAGGCCGTCGTGGTTATGCCTCGATGGGAACTATTTCTCAAGATCCAACTCGTGACACTCTAGAAGAGACATATAACGCTCCGGCAGCATCGTCACTTCGCACTGGTCGTATGACCATGGATGATGTCGTTGCTCGCACCGGAATGCTATTTGGAACATCAATTCTCGTTGGCGCAGCTGCGTGGTATTTCAATCTCGGCGGTGCAGCGTTGATGGTTGGATTTATCGGCGGACTCGTGACCGCGATGATCGGAATTTTTAGCAAGACTGTTAAACCTGCTATCTATCTTACTTACGCAGTCTGCCAAGGACTCGTACTTGGAATCATTAGCAACACATACGAACTCTTCTATCCAGGAATTGTGCAACAAGCAATCGTTGCAACAATCGCAGCCTTTGTTGGAATGCTCTTCCTCTATAAGAGTGGACGTCTTCGCGCTACACCAAAGTTCACACGCATGTTGCTCGGTGCTGCACTTGGTTACTTTGTACTAGCGCTCGGCAGTTTGATCGGTTCATTCTTCGGTCTTGGAAATGGCATGGGGCTCTATGGCCTCAGCGGCTTCGGTCCTTTATTGGCAATCGCCGGAGTTGCAATCGCTTCCTTCTTCTTAATACTTGATTTTGATCAGATTGAAGAAGGAGTTCGCGCTGGAGTTCCACAAGAAGAGTCATGGCGCGCTGGTTTTGGCTTACTTATGACCATGGTCTGGCTCTATCTTGAAGTGCTCCGCTTACTCGCTATTTTGCGCGGCAATAACGACTAGAAGCAATAACGACTAGTTACTAACCCTCATTTAGTTGAGGTTTCTGAGCATCCCCGAGACGAGCAGTATTGGTCTCGGGGATTCTCAACGCCGCAATAATTGCTAACGAGAAGACCGCTGCACTCACGCCAATCGCTGCGCGATACGAGAAGTAATCAGAGACAAAACCAAGTAAGACCGGTCCCACCATCATTCCGGCATCTCCTGACATCTGCCAGAAGGCATAAACCTTGCCACTCTTTCCTTTAATTACATCACCAACAATTGCGCCAGCTGAAGCGGCGAAACCAGCTCCTAGCCCCATCACAATCATTGCGCCCATGTACATATAAAGATTGTTGGTAACTACAAGAAGCGCTAAAGCCAACATAACGATAGAAAATCCGAGAAGTATTACTGGTTTACGGCCATTCTTATCGGAGTATTTTCCGGCGCGCACCATCACGCTACCTTGTGCGATAAGTGCAACAGTAAAACTCAAGCCAACAATGGAGGCGCTAGCGCCGAGATCTTCAACAACAAAGAGTGGCAGAATCGAAGAGCGCATTCCAAAGAGCACCCAGCTGCCAAGAAAAGCAAGGAAGAGCGAATAAAGGTATGGCTTAATTTGGAGCGCCTCACGAATCGTCAGTGCACGTTCCTCAGAAACCATTTCTGCTTTAGCGCCCAGCCTGCTTTCATGAAGATAAATTAAGGAGACAGTTCCTGCTGCAACAAGTAGAGCAGAATAAATAAAGAATGGTGCGCGAGGGGAGAGAGCAATAAGCGCGCCTCCGAATGCGGGGCCTGCGACACCGCCGGCAATAAAACCACCGTTATATAGCGATTGCGCGCGCCCCCGTTGATTATCGGCAACTACTCGCAGGATCAGCGCCCCTGCAGAGACAGAGAACATGGATGAACCAAGTCCGCCAGCGGTTCGAAAAATAAGGAGTTGTTCATAATTCTGTGCGAGCCCAGCAAGAACTGTGAATACCGAGACCATGATGAGTCCAAACCCAAGAACTACCCGCTCACCAAATCGATCTACTAATTTTCCAGAGAAGAGTCCCGAGACAAATCTCATAATTGCAAATGAGGAGATGATTAATCCGATGAGGGTGTTTGAAACTCCAAATGTCTTCGCAAAGATTGGAATTGCAGGGATGATTAATCCAAAGCCAACTGCGACCAGAAACGAAATAGTTGTGAGAACAGAAACTTCCTTGGGAAGTCCTTTAAATGGCGAATTGAATTGAATCTTGATACCAGCCTTTACCCCAGCGCCTCGCCAGCAGCATCTTGTCGTGCTGAGGCATGGCCAGCGCTATCTTGGAGAGGTTTTTCCTCCAGCGCTAATGCGAAGAAGAAGGCAAGGGCTACAACAGGGAAAGCAAAGAGAAATACGGTGTGGAACGAGGATGAGAACGCTTCCAAGACTATGGTTTTGATTTCAATCGGAAGTGTTGAGATTACCTCAGTATTAGTGCTGAGAGAATCAGCAAGTGATGGATCAACAGCTGCTAGTTGACCTGGGTTTGCTGCAGCGAAATCTGCAAAGTTATTTTCAAGATTTTCAGCTACCCGATCGCTGAGCACCGTACCGAAAATCGCGGTACCGAATGCGCCACCCAAAGTACGGAAGAAAGTATTTGATGAAGTGGCAATTCCAAGATCTTTGAAATCAACTGCGTTCTGTAGCGCGATGACGATGGTCTGCATGCAAAGACCTAATCCGCCACCGATAATGACCGCAAAAATCGCAATCTGCCAATAAGGAGTATCAACTTTTGCAGTACTCATCAAGAAGATTCCCAAGCTCATAATTACCGTTCCAACAACTGGGTAAACCTTGTATTTGCCAGTCTTGGTGATCATGCGACCGCTTGTGACGGTGAAAGTCAAAATACCGAGCATCAAAGGAATCAATTTCAAGCCAGCAGAAGTTGCGGAATTACCTTGAATGATTTGGAGATAGAGCGGGAGCATGATGATTGCACCGAACATGCCTGCGCCAATGATGAATCCAATTATTGATGTGAGGGTAAAAGTACGATTCTTAAATAACTCGAGCGGAAGAATTGGTTCGACTGCTCTCCCTTCCCAGATCACAAAGAGTGCAGCCACAACTAAGCCACCAATGATCGCTAGAAGAGTACGTCTCTCAGTCCAGCCATTTTCTGGTCCGAGCACAGATAGTCCAATAAGAATGGAGGAGACTGCAATGACGAGAAGGAGCGCTCCAAGATAATCAATCTTATGTTCGCGCTTTACCTTCGGAATATGAAGAACCATGGCAGTTACTGCCATTGCAAGAAGTCCAAAAGGAAGATTGATGTAGAAAATCCAACGCCAACCTGTGATACCAAGAATGGTGTCATTATCGGAGAAGAAACCTCCGAGTAATGGGCCAGCAACTGATGAGATTCCCCAAACTGCACCGAAGAGCCCTTGGTATTTGCCGCGATCGCGCGGGGAGACAAGATCTCCGACAATTACGAAAGTAAGGCCCATCAAACCTCCGGCACCTAATCCTTGAAGCGCGCGAGTTGCGATGAGTTGCTCCATTGAGGTTGATGCACCTGCCAAGAATGAACCAATTAAGAATATGACGATGGCAAATTGGTAGACCGGGCGACGGCCGTAGAGATCAGAAATTTTTCCGTAGAGCGGGGTCGACGCTGTTGATGTAAGTAGATATGCAGTAACCACCCATGAGTAATGGTTCAAACCATTGAAATCTTCGACAATGCTCTTCAAAGCAGTGGAGACAATCGTCTGGTCTAACGCCGCGAGAAGCATGCCAGTCATAAGGCTGCTCATGATGATCATAATCTCGCGATGTGTGAGCGGTTTTGAATGATCTACTTTTTGTCGACCGAACATGAATTCCTAACTTCATTCTTCAATGCTTTTCAGCGGAGATTTGGCTTGAAGGCTCAAGGTTACTACCATGAAGCAAGTGAAGAGCGTCATTGCAGAAAATCTCGTCAAAACTTATGACAAGGGAAAAGTAAAAGCCCTCAATGGATTGAGCCTCGATGTTGAAGAAGGAACAGTTTTAGGCGTACTTGGCCCCAATGGCGCAGGTAAAACCACAACAGTAAGAATTCTTGCGACTCTTCTCACACCTGATTCTGGTCACGCTACTGTCGCTGGGATTGATGTTATTAAGAATCCCGATCAAGTTCGCGAAGTAATCGGACTCTCAGGACAGTATGCAGCAGTCGATGAAACCCTTACTGGCTGGGATAACTTGGTGATGTTTAGTCGTCTCTATCATCTATCAGCTTCGCAATCTAAAAAAAGAGCTGAGGAACTTCTTGAACAATTCTCGTTAACAGATGCTGCAAAGCGCCCCATCCGAACATACTCCGGTGGCATGCGACGTCGACTTGATCTCGCTGCATCTCTCATAGTTAAACCAAAGATTCTCTTCCTTGATGAACCCACTACTGGACTTGATCCTCGTGGACGTCAAGAAATGTGGGGAGTTATTGAAGGACTTGTTAAGGATGGCACGACTCTTCTACTCACCACCCAGTACTTAGAAGAAGCAGATCAACTTGCGGATGAAATTGCGGTTATTGATAACGGCACTGTAATTGCGCGTGGAACATCAGATGAGTTAAAGCGCCAAGTCGGAGGCGAGCGACTAGAAATTGTTGCAGAATCGCAGGATCTGAAGAAAGTTACCGCCATTGTCGAAAAAATTAGCGGTGGAAAAGTCTTGGTTGAAGAGAGTGCCCGACGCGTTTCAGCTCCTGTATCTACTGGTTCACGAGCGCTAATCGACGCAGCTCGAGCTTTAGATGACGAGAAGATTCACCCCCTTGATATTGGCTTGAAGCGTCCATCACTTGATGATGTATTTATCTCCCTTACTGGTCATGCGGCTGAAGAGAAAAAGGAAGAAGAAGTCGTTGATCCACGCGCACGAAAGAGGAAGAAGAAATGAAACACGCTATCTCTGATTCTCTTGTAATTACAAAGCGCCAATTACTTCAGTTAATACGAATCCCAGAAGTTCTGATTTTCTCCACTATCCAACCTGTTATGTTCGTACTGCTCTTTAGATTTGTTTTCGGCGGTTCAATCTCGACCGGAATCCCTGGAGTTGATTATGTACAGCTGCTCATGCCCGGCATCTTCGTTCAGACTGTCGCCTTCACTCTTGCAGGCACTGCTGTCGGTCTCGCTGAAGATATGCAGAAAGGTCTTATCGATCGCTTCCGTTCCCTTCCAATTTCTCGCGCCGCAGTTGTTTTTGGCCGCACTCTGGGAGATGGAGCGCTCAATATCGTTGTTCTCACAGTGATGGGAATTGCTGGATATATCGTCGGATGGAGACCATCGAGCGGTTTGTTTAATATCTTCCTTGGTTTTGCATTTCTTCTACTCTTCGGATTTTCCATGGCATGGGTTGGTGTGCTCATTGGACTTTCTGTGAGATCAGCACGAGTTGCAAACGCGGCAGTCTTTATTGCAGTCTTCCCACTCACATTCTTATCAAATGCTTTTGCTCCCACCACAGGGATGCCAAGAATTCTCCAGTATTTTGCAGAATGGAATCCAGTCTCAACGATGGTGGCAGGTTGTCGCGAACTCTTTGGACTTCAGAATATCTTTGGAGTCACAGCAAATTCTTGGCCCAGCCAGAATCCATTGGAAATGTCATTGATTTATATGGTTTTGATAATGGCGATCTTTATTCCGCTGAGCGTGCGGAAGTACATCAATACCGCGTCGAAGTAATTCTTCTTAGCTATAGATTTCTGCGTTAAGAATCTTCACTGCAATGTTCTTGCCGTTGGGTGCGGTGTAGGACTTCTCTTCGCCGACCTTTGCGCCCATAACTGCAGCCCCGAGTGGTGATTTCTCACTGTAAACATCGAGATCGCCTGATGCAATTTCGCGAGATCCGAGCAAGAACTGCATCTCATCGCCCATGATTTCAACAGTGACTTTCATTCCTGGAGCAACAACTCCATCTGCGCTAGCAGGAGCAGTTCCAATCTCAGCGTTTTCGAGCATATGTTTGAGTTGGCGGATACGCGCTTCCATTTTGCCTTGCTCTTCGCGAGCAGCGTGATAACCGCCGTTCTCTTTGAGGTCTCCCTCGGCACGAGCAGATTCAATTTTCTTCACAATTTCGGAGCGTCCAGTAGTTTCTAGATGCGCCAATTCTGCAGAGAGGCGATCTGCTGCTTCTTGGGTTAACCAGGTCTTACTCATAAGGGGCATAAGGGTACTTACTTCAGCTCTGTGCTGCACGACAGTCCAGAACCGCAGCATTGACTGGCGCAATACGGGCGGGGATGGTGCGGGAGATAGTGATGCGCGAGGTAGTAGATGCCGGGACTTTATCTTCAATTTCTCCAACCACGTTCTTATCGATATCGCGCGCAACTAATGTGCAGGTAAGTGGAAGGCTCGGGTTACGTCTTTCAACTAGATAAGTGATATCGATGGAATCTGATTTCTCGTTTTGAAAACTAACGAGGGTGACTCGAATTTCTGGATTTGAATGATGCCATGCGCTCCACATTAACCACGGTAAACCAAGAACAAAAAGTATTGCTGCTGGGATTTTCCAGCGACTTTTACGCCTAATTCCATATCTTTGGGCCAGCAATTCCTGCGTTTCTGGGGGCAGGTTTGAAAAGTTGGCGCTCATGGGAGAATGATGTCATGGAACAACCTGTATATGACGCTGGAGTTGCTGGCTCACTCACAATGATCTTTCTAACTCTTGCCACCGTTATTTTGCTTCGTAGTTTCTATAAGCGATGGAAGCGAATGGATGAGCGTCGTATCAAAGATGAAAACAACTAATTCACAAACGCGCCAGACCACTCTGAAGAAAGTTGGAGTCGGGCTTGTTGTTTTAACTTTATGTGGCGCATTTATTCGATTGGGATTGTGGCAATTAGATCGCGCTGCTGACTTAAAAGAATTACAAAAGCCATATGTGGAACAACCCGTGATTGCATTGACCGATGTCGCCTCTCCTTCTGCAAACCTCCAAGATAGCGCAATCAATCGCATCGTTACTTTCTCAGGACGTTATCTCGCCCAATTCGATGCACCTGGACAAGTTGATAGCTCAGGTGAAGTAAGCACTTGGCTAGTTGGGCTACTTGAAGTTAATGGCGGCGGAGCAATTCTTGTGGTGCGAAGTGATAATCCCAGTAATGTAGAAAGTGAACTTCCCAAAGGCGAAGTTTCAGTTGAAGGAAGATTGCTGGTTCGCCAATTTGAAGATCGGGCCGACAAGAAGGGCGATCAACTCAGCAGATTAGATCCTTCGCTCCTGGTAGGAACTTATGACCTACCTGTTTTCGATGGCTATGTCGTTGCAGGTTCAGAGTCTCTTGATGGAAAAGTTTTAACACTCCCACGAGTTAAGGTTGAGCCGGCCAGACCGACCGTGCCAGGCTATTACTGGCAGCACATCTCTTATGTTGTTATTTGGTGGCTTATGGCCCTAGTAGTACTTTTTCTACCGTTATACGGTCGCAGGCGAAAGAGTGAATCAGATAGAGAAGTGGAGCGCATATGAACGGCGTCATCAAACGTTATCGAGTAATGGCTTTGGCGGCAGGCGTTATGTCGCTGCTGCTCTGGTTTGTGGAGCTTCCCGTCGTATACCTCTTGGATAATCCAGATTTAGCCGCGAAAGTTAAGTGGATTCCCTTTGTCCATGGGTACGTTTATGCCTTCTATGTTCTGGCAGCCATTCACTTTACGGCGCGCGCTCGCTTCACGATTAAGCGGATGATTCTCTTTATTTTGGCAGGAACTCTGCCGGTTGCATCCTTTATTGCAGAGCGGAGAGTCATGAGGGAATTTCCTCTGAAGTGACCCCAGCAATGACCTTTCGTTCTCTCATCAAGTCAGCTCTCTACCCAATCTATGAGCGTCGGCTGGTTTCCAAACTTGATCTCACCCGAACCCCGCACCATATCGGCGTCATCCTTGATGGAAATCGGCGATGGGCGAAGGAGAACCCTTCCGTAACGGGCGATACATCCTCATCTCGCGGCCATCGCGCAGGGGCAGAAAAAATCATTGAGTTACTTACTTGGTGCGAAGAGACCGAGATCAATGTTGTAACGCTCTGGTTGTTGTCGAGTGATAATTTGAAACGCACTCCTGAAGAAGTTCAATCCCTCATTGCAATTATCGGCCAGACCGTAGAGGCGTTAAGTTCAACAGGGCGTTGGAAGATTCATCCCGTTGGTTCTTTAGATCTGCTACCCGAAGAGTTACGCCTGCAACTCAAGGCTGCAGAGAGTAAGACTGCGGGGATTCCTGGTATCACAGTAAATGTTGCTATTGGATATGGCGGTCGGATAGAAATTGTTGATGCGGTGAAGAGTTACATGCATGAAGCTAAGTCAGCTGGAAAAGATCTCTCAGCAGCAGCCGACGAGCTAAGCGCTCAATCCATCGACCGTTATCTCTACACCGCTGGCCAACCAGATCCTGAACTTGTCATCCGTACATCAGGGGAGCAGCGCTTAGGTGGATTCTTGTTATGGCAGAGCCATCAATCCGAGTTCTACTTCTGTGAGGCTTATTGGCCAGATTTTCGTCGGGTAGATTTCTTACGAGCTTTACGTTCCTATGCGGCAAGAGAGCGACGTTTAGGTAAATAAAAAAACCTCAACCTCTACTTGAGCGTGTCGCCAAAGTACTACCCACTCCAGGATTTACCTTTTGTTCTGACGGCGTCGTCCCCCACTTTTCAGGTGAAAAGTGCCTGATACAACAGAATATAAGAGAACAAGAAGGAGTTTCTTGGCCCGTAGCAGCTCCGAAGGACGCAAGACTTATGTCCTAGATACCAGCGTCCTGCTTGCAGATCCCTCCGCCTTCTTCCGCTTTGATGAGCATGAAATCATCATCCCAATCGCTGTCATCGGTGAATTAGAGTCAAAACGCGATCATCCCGAACTTGGATATTTTGCAAGAGCCGCACTTCGTCAATTAGATGATTTGAGAATCTCTCACGGCAGGCTCGATAAACCATTGAAAATCACTGCTTCTGGAGGCACTCTCTCCGTGGAGCTTAATCACACAGATACATCGTCATTGCCTCATGGATTTTTGCGCGATGGCACAAATGATTCACGAATTCTTGCCGTGGCCAGAAACCTTGTCAGTGAAGGAAAAGACGTAGTTCTCGTAACTAAGGATTTACCACTTCGGGTCAAAGCATCATCTGTCGGAATCACCGCTGAGGAGTATCGCGCTGAACTCGCTCCTAATAGCGGTTGGACCGGAATGGTTGAAGAGACCGTGGGAAGTAAAGTTATTGACGCGCTCTATGCTGGTGAAAAAGTAAGCGATCCCCTCACGAAAGATCTGCCATGCCACACAGGCGTCGTTCTCCACTCTGAAAAGGGAAGTGCTTTAGCTCGAGTTACCTCCGATAAATCTCTGGTATTGGTTCGCGGTGATAAGAGCGCTTTCGGAATACATGGCCGTTCTGCGGAACAAAGAATCGCCTTGGATCTTCTCCTTGATAATGAGATCGGAATTGTTTCGCTCGGTGGTCGCGCTGGAACCGGCAAGTCAGCACTCGCGCTCTGTGCAGGTTTAGAAGCGGTTCTCGAACGTCGTCTCCATAAAAAGATTGTGGTCTTCCGCCCGCTCTATCCCGTCGGTGGCCAAGAACTGGGATACCTACCTGGAACTGAAGGCGAGAAGATGTCGCCTTGGGCCCAAGCCGTTTTCGATACTTTGGGCGCTCTGGTTTCAAATCAAGTGATTGAAGAGATTATGGATCGGGGACTTATTGAAGTCTTACCGCTCACACACATTCGCGGTCGTTCACTCCATGATGCATTTGTGATTGTTGATGAAGCTCAATCGTTGGAGCGCGGAGTTCTACTCACCGTCCTCTCTCGAATTGGCCAAGGCTCCCGAGTTGTCCTGACCCATGACATCGCCCAACGCGACAACCTTCGAGTCGGTCGCCATGATGGCGTCGTCGCTGTTGTTGAATCGCTGAAAGGGCACCCGCTCTTTGCACATGTAACGCTGACAAGGTCCGAGCGCTCCCAGATCGCTGCCCTTGTAACCGAGCTACTTGAAGACCCGGTCCAGCTCTACGCTTAGCTGAGCCATAAAACCCTTGAAAATAGGGGTTTTACTACAAAACGGATAAATCGGACTTTATACGGGCTGAACAGGGCTTTTCTTCTCCACAATTCCTGTGAGATTGAGTTTTTTTCCGCCACTCGCAGGTTTTAATTTGCGACTCACCCTCTCCTTTGTCACCCTAAAGCCCAATTCCCCCCAATTAGAACCTCAATTGAGAGATCAACTAGAGGAGGTAGAAGCATGCTGAGACGACGAGCCATTGTCGCCGCCATGGCTTTTGCGACCCTATTTATCTCCTCAGTCGAGGTTACCTACGCTCAACCCGCCACAAATGGCGAGGTCGAACTCTTGGTCTCAGCCCCAGCTGCAGAAGATCTGAAGGCGGCGGTCTCGACTGAATCGGAACCAACCTGGCCAACCTTGATAGAGATGAGCGATCGCTCCTCAGTCCTGGCCTGGGACATGATGATGGTCTCCGTCATGATTAAGAAAGTTGAACAAGCTCGCACCCCCAAGGGCGCTCGTGCAATCGGCAGAGAGATGGCTCAAGAAAAGTATGGGTGGGGCAGCAAGCAATATGAATGCCTCAATACTTTATGGACCAAAGAGAGCCACTGGAATTACAAGGCCCGTAATAAGCGCACTGGCGCTCACGGCATTCCACAAGCGCTACCTGCCACAAAGATGGAGATTATTGGAACGGACTGGCGCACCAATCCAGTGACTCAGATTCAATGGGGTCTGCACTACATCGATGTGCGGTATGAAACTCCTTGCAAAGCGCTCGCTAAATTTAAGCGCTCGCGCTACTACTAGTTTTCTGGCTTCGAGCTGATCGTCAAAGGCTTCGAAGTTTCGGCGAAGAAATCATTGCCTTTATCGTCTACAACAATAAATGCTGGGAAGTTTTCAACCTCGATCTTCCAGATTGCTTCCATGCCTAGCTCCTCGTAATCCAAGACTTCAACTTTCTTGATGCAATCTTGGGCAAGACGCGCTGCGGGACCACCAATGGATCCCAAATAAAAACCACCATTTTTCTTACAAGCATCAGTTACTTGCTTGGAGCGATTTCCTTTAGCAAGCATGACCATCGATCCACCTCGCGACTGGAAGTATTCAACATACGAATCCATTCGCCCTGCAGTGGTTGGGCCAAAGGAGCCAGAGGCATAACCAGCAGGAGTCTTTGCAGGGCCCGCGTAATACACCGGGAATTTCTTGAAGTAATCAGGAAGCTCTTTTCCGGAGTCGACGAGTTCTTTAAGTTTGGCATGGGCCAAATCGCGCGCCACAACCAAGGTTCCTGAAAGTGAGAGTCGAGTCTTGACTGGGTGCTTAGAAAGTTCAGCCAAGATCTCAGCCATCGGCTTATTGAGATCAATATTGACGACATTGTCGTTGAGATGTTCATCGGTGGTTTCGGGTAGGAAGTGAGCGGGTTCAGTCTCTAATTTCTCAATAAAGACGCCATCTTTTGTGATCTTGGCTTTGGCCTGACGATCAGCGGAACAGGACACTGCAATCGAAATAGGAAGTGATGCGCCATGACGTGGAAGGCGAATAACTCGAACATCATGACAGAAGTACTTGCCACCGAATTGTGCTCCGATGCCAAGTTTCTGGGTGAGAGTGAAGACTTCCTTCTCTAATTCGAGATCCCTAAAGGCGCGACCAGTCTTGGCATTTCCAGTTGTGGGAAGCGAATCTAGATATTTGGTGGAGGCCAACTTCGCAGTCTTTGCGGTGAACTCAGCGGAGGTTCCTCCGATGACGATGGCGAGGTGGTAGGGAGGGCAGGCTGCGGTTCCGAGTGAGCGCAACTTCTCTTCTAACCACGTCATAAAGGATGTCGGATTGAGGATGGCTTTAGTCTCTTGATAAAGGAAAGATTTATTAGCGCTACCACCGCCTTTGGCGATGAAGAGGAAGTTGTATTCATCAGCGTGCTCAAAATCTGAGTAGATCTCAACTTGGGCGGGCAAGTTGTTTCCGGTGTTTTTCTCTTCCCATGTAGTAACGGCAGCAAGTTGTGAGTAGCGCAAATTCAATTGAGTGAAAGCATCATAAATACCGCGTGAAATAGTCACTTCATCGCGTTCAGAAGTCAGGACCTGTTGCCCTTTCTTTCCCATCACAATTGCGGTGCCAGTGTCCTGACACATAGGAAGAATTCCACCCGCCGAAATATTTGCATTCTTCAATAAATCGAGGGCAACAAAACGATCATTGGGCGAGCTTTCTGGGTCCTTGAGAATATTCGCTAACTGTTGGAGATGATCGGCGCGCAAGTAGTGCGAGATATCGTGGAGCGCCACTTGGGTGAGGTTGCGAATTGCTTCAGGGGAGACTTTGAGAAAAGTCTTTCCGTCTGCTTCAAAAGTTGAGACACCTTCTTTGCTTACTAGGCGATATTCAGTGGTATCAGCGCCAACCGGAAGTAGATCTTCGTAGATAAATTCCGGCATGCGTTACTCAGCTTCTGCTTCAGACTTCGCTGCTTCGAGTTTGGCGCGTGCGCCATCAAGCCATTGCTGACAAATTGCGGCTAACTCTTCGCCGCGTTCCCAAAGTTTGAGGGATTCTTCAAGGCCTACTCCACCAGCTTCGAGTGTAGCCACGACCTTTGTGAGTTCATCGCGCGCTTCTTCATAACTGAGCTGAGCCATATTCGTAATCTACTCGCTTTTCTTTTCTAGCTTCGCGCCAGAAGCTGTCGCTATCGCCACACCTTTAGCCAGTCGTAGGCGGATTTCTTCACCTGCAGAGAGCTCAGCTGGGTCTTTCACAATTACGCCATTACTTTTCTGGACTACCGAGTATCCGCGATCTAAGGTCGCTTGAGGCGAGAGGGTACGGACTCGCGCTGCTATGTGAGCCACTTCGTCATAAGCGCGGAGCAATCGAGAGTTCATGCTCATAAATGAGCGCGAGACGAATCCTTTAATAATTTCTTCTCGAGAAGTAACCATCACTAAGGGATCTTTCATCACGGGGCGCTGAATGAGATTAACAATTTTGGTCATCTCGAGAACTACAAGATCATTTATCTTGCGATCAGCGCGATCTCGAAGGTTCTTGATTTTGGTCTGCTCTTCTTGGAAATCAGGAACGACTCGTTTTGCGGCATCTGTTGGGGTTGAGGCGCGAAGGTCGGCAACCAGGTCAAGAAGCGGGGTATCTTGCTCATGTCCAATAGCGCTAACAATTGGTTTCTTACATGCAGCGGCAAGGCGAACGAGGCCTTCATCAGAGAAGGGCAGAAGATCTTCAAAAGATCCGCCACCGCGGGTAATGATGATGACATCTACTTCGGGGTCAGCATCAAGTTCGCGGAGCGCTGCAGATACTTGAATTACAGCTTCAGCGCCTTGTACAGCAACCTCTCGAGTCTCAAATCGGACTGATGGCCAACGTCGACGCGCATTCTCTTTTACATCTTTTTCGGCAGCGCTGGCTCGACCACAGATCAAACCAATTTTGTTGGGAAGAAATGGCAGCGGTTTCTTCCGCTCTGTTGCAAATAAACCTTCTGCAGCAAGTACTTTCTTGAGAGCTTCGAGACGGGCCAATAACTCGCCCACACCAACTTGGCGAATCTCTTTTGCGTTGAGAGAGAGCTTTCCGGTCGGAGTGTAGAAATTAACTTTTGAGTGAATAACTACTCGCGCATTTTCGGTAAGTGGTGCGATAGCTTTAAAAACACTGCGCGGACATGTGACTTCCAAGTACATATCAACGCTGGGATCGCGTAAGCGCATATAAACCATTCCAGATCCAGCGCGATCATTGAGTTGTGCGATTTCTCCTTCAACCCAGATTTGTCCTAAACGGTTGATGTAATCGCTAATTGCCTCTGAAACAACGCGGACCGGGACTGGTTTATCGCTTGAAGTTTCGAGCATGGCGTAATGCTAATAGGATGCCCGCATGGCTAAACGAGTCCTTCTGGCTGCGCCGCGCGGTTATTGCGCAGGTGTTGACCGAGCAGTTGTGACCGTTGAAAAAGCCCTTGATTTATATGGCGCCCCTGTTTACGTCCGCAAGCAGATTGTTCATAACGTGCATGTGGTTTCATCGCTTGAGAAGAAGGGCGCAATCTTTGTCGACGAGACAGATCAAGTTCCCGAAGGTTCAATTGTCATCTTCTCTGCTCATGGCGTCTCACCAAAAGTTCATGAGCAAGCCGCAGCGCGAAATCTCAAGACTATTGATGCGACTTGTCCGCTTGTCACCAAAGTTCACCAAGAAGCACGGCGCTTTGCAGCTGACGATCTCCAGATTCTCTTGATTGGCCATGAGGGACATGAAGAGGTAGAAGGAACTGCAGGTGAAGCCCCCAATCACGTGAAATTAGTTGATGGGTTAGATGGCGCCCGAAACGTGGAGATTGACCCCAATAAACCAGTTGCCTGGTTATCCCAAACCACATTGAGCGTTGATGAAACTTTAGAGGCTGTAGGAATTTTGAAGAACCGTTTCCCGAATCTCCAAGATCCACCTTCCGATGACATTTGTTACGCCACCCAGAATCGCCAGGTTGCCATCAAGCAGATTGCTCCCCAAGCAGATTTAGTACTTGTTGTGGGATCAAAGAATTCCTCTAACTCAGTTCGACTTGTTGAAGTAGCGCTGGAATATGGCGCTAAAGCGGGCTACCTCATTGATTATGCAAGTGAAATAAAGGATGAATGGTTTGAGGGCGTGGAAACTATTGGCGTTTCAAGCGGCGCTTCGGTTCCCGAAATTCTTGTTAAGGACTTATTGGAAGAACTTGATCGACGCGGTTATGGAGATGTTGAAACGGTGACCGCAATGGAAGAGCATCTTCTCTTCGCAATTCCTCCAGAGCTCCGCAAAGATTTACGCGCTGCGGGCAAGTAACTCTTTACGTTCTTTAAAGTAATACCACCAGCCAAATAGCGCGCCAGATAGAAGAAATGGCGCAACGCTTGCAAGACCCGAAACTAAGTCCACTCCAAGCCTTGTGATACTTAAAGAGAATCCGCCGACGGTGGGCAAGAGAAGAACTGCAGCTGCTCCAAAAGCGATTGGTGGATTAACAACTGCAACATAGGTCGTGCCGGGGCGACCATAGATGAGGGCGCCGTAATAGGAAGCCCAGATGGCGATACCAGTTAAGAATCCAACGTTGGAACGGAAGAAAATTTCAATGAGGGCCACAAATGCAATAAATGCGAATTGAAGAATCACGATACCGGGCTTGGTGAGACCGGCGCCCTTGATGGGGTTCTTGATTGGTGGCTGGGGAAGGCTACTTGTCATCGTTATCGCTTTCATCTAGATCATCATCACCATCGAAGAGGTCTGGAGCGCCAATCTCTTTTGGAGCAATCTGTCGCACTTCATCATCAACATCTTCAAGCGCTTTGAGTTTACTTGCAGAAGGAGCGCCAAGTTTGACCATCTTGCGGGCCGGTTTAATTACATTCTCTTCAGCGCTCTTGATCAAATCATTAAATGCACGCTCGGTTGACTTTATGCGATCGCCGAGAGTTTCAATTTTTGAGTGAACTTTTCCAATTCGCTTTAGGAGTTCGCCTGCTAAATCTTGAATTTCTTGGGCATTTTTTGCCAGTTCGGAACGGCTAAAAACATAAGCCACAGTGCGCAACAACGCCATCATCGTGGTGGGGGTAGCGATGGTGACATTCTTTTCAAAAGCTTTGTGAAGTATTTGGGGGTCGACATCAAGAGCTTCACTCAAGATTGATTCAAAAGGCGCAAAAAGAACCACGTAATCAGGGGAGTTTCCAGTTTCTTGGTAGCCACGTTTTGCCAGGGCGGTTACATGCCCCATTAAATCTTTTGCGTGGGCCTGCATTAGTCGTGTGCGTTCAGCAGGATCTTTTTCAACGACCGCTTCGAGGAAGCGATCAAATGGAAACTTTGAGTCGATAAAGATTTCGCTACCACCTGGC
Source organism: Candidatus Nanopelagicaceae bacterium (assembly GCA_036752125.1). Taxonomy (GTDB): domain Bacteria; phylum Actinomycetota; class Actinomycetes; order Nanopelagicales; family Nanopelagicaceae; genus MAG-120802. The sequence goes on from DAIOTH010000018.1 coordinate 15,958, forward strand.
ACAGCAATCTTGATATCAGGCTTAGAGATTTCAGTTCCTGTAGTTCGGTAATCCTGTTTGAAAAAGTGGACGTTCTCTAATAACCCTGCATTTTCTAGAAGTGTTTCGAGTTGCGCTTCGCCATATTTACCGCGGGTCTGAGAATTAGAGAGCGCGCCAGCCAACTTCGTAGTCTCACGAAGGAGCGTTTCATTTCCTAATTTCATATTCTCAATCTGGGTGCGCATTTCAGATTCGGCGCGCGTGCGTTTCAATTCCGCTTCTTGGGTCTGGGTGGTGAGTTGGGCCATTCCTGTGGTCACGGCTCGTAGTTGTTCATTAAGGGTGGTGAGACGATTTTCTTCTTCGCGCATCGCATCGATCTGGGTGTTTAAAAGTGTGACTTTTCCGCGTTCGGAGTTGAGTCGGAGCGCACCAATAACCAAACCAATTCCAACGCCAATTACCAGGCCAATCGCAAGGCCGATAATGAGATACGCCGCTCCATTCATACCCTTATCGTGGCAGGAAGGACTGACATTGACGGTTAGGCTCTACCCCTTGTGAGCCTCTCCATCGGAATCGTCGGTCTACCGAATGTCGGAAAATCGACCCTCTTTAACGCCCTGACAAAGAACAATGTCTTGGCGGCGAATTACCCATTCGCAACTATCGAGCCCAACGTCGGCGTGGTCGGCGTCCCCGATGCCCGCCTCGATGTACTCGCAAAAATCTTTGGTTCCGAAAAAATCATTCCTGCCGCCGTTTCTTTCGTTGATATCGCCGGCATCGTGAAGGGCGCCTCAGAAGGCGCTGGGCTAGGAAATAAATTCCTTGCCAATATCCGAGAAAGCGATGCAATCTGCCAAGTAATCCGCGTCTTTAGCGATGGCGATGTTGTCCACGTTGATGGTCGAGTTGATCCGGCTAGCGATATCGAAACGATTAATACCGAACTTCAATTAGCTGATTTACAAACTATTGAAAAGGCAATTCCTCGAATTGAAAAAGAGGCGCGCCAAAATAAGGAACGCGCTGCCGTACTTGATGCTGTTAAGGCCGCCGAAAAAGTGATTGCTGATGGAAAAGTACTCTCGCAATCTGATGTGGATCTCGCACTCATCAAGGAGCTTGGATTGCTCACAGCAAAACCATTTCTCTATGTCTTTAATGTCGATGCAGCCGAGTTAGCAGATACCGCCTTGCGCCAGAAACTCTCCGCTCTCGTCGCTCCAGCAGAAGCAATCTTCTTGGATGCCAAAACGGAAGCCGAGTTAAGCGAACTCGATGATGTGGAAGCTCTCGAACTTCTCAAATCAATCGGACTTGAAGAGCCAGGTCTTGCCACTCTTGCTCGCGTTGGATTCACAACACTCGGGCTTCAGACATATTTAACTGCTGGCCCAAAAGAAGCGCGCGCTTGGACGATTCATAAAGGTGATACCGCTCCAGCTGCTGCTGGCGTGATTCATACTGATTTCCAAAAAGGTTTTATCAAAGCCGAAGTAATTTCATTTGATG
>DAIOTH010000019.1:0-17430 GCA_036752125.1 Candidatus Nanopelagicaceae bacterium
TCCATATTTCCACCAACATTGAGCTGGTAGGTGCGATCAACCTTTACGCCGCGATCCTGGAATAGTTTGGTGAGGATGCGGTGGGTAATCGTTGCTCCAACTTGGGACTTAATGTCATCGCCAACGATAGGAAGGCCAGCTTTGGTGAATTTATCGGCCCACTCTGGAGTTGAAGCGATAAACACTGGGAGCGCATTAACAAAGGCACAACCGGCATCAATCGCACATTGGGCGTAGAACTTGGTTGCCGCTTCAGAACCAACCGGGAGATAGCAAACAAGAACATCTACCTTGGCATCTTTGAGAGCCTGGACCACATTCACTGGAGTAGCGGTGGATTCAGTGATTGTCTCCTTGTAATAACGACCTAAACCATCATGTGTCTCGCCGCGAAGAACTGTGACGCCAGACTTGGGTACATCTGAAAACTTAATAGTGTTGTTCTCACTTGCCCACATTGCATCAACGAGGTCGAGCCCAACTTTCTTGGAGTCAACATCAAAGGCAGCAACGAACTTCACATCTCGGACGTGATATCCCCCAACAACTACATTCATGAGTCCTGGGATCTCTTGATCAATTGGTGCATCTTTGTAGTAATGCACTCCTTGAATCAGAGAGTTTGCGCAGTTACCAACTCCGACGATGGCAACGCGGATTTCTTTTGTTGAGGTCACGAGGTTTTCCTTTCAGACTTAATCATTTCTTCGAGCCAAGCGATTTCTCGCTCTGCGGTTTCCAAGGAATGGCGACGCCACTCCACAAGATATTTATCGAGGCCAACGGCAGACCTTTCTAGGTCGGCACGAAGAATCTCGGCCTTCTCCTTGAGGCGACGATGACGTCCCTCAAGAATTCTTAATCTGCTTCGAGTAGATGTCGGACTAAAGAAAGCGACATGAACTTCGAAGTTATCGTCATCCCACGATTGCGGACTCACACTTTCTGTGAGTTGATCAAACTTCTCTTCCCCAGTTTTTGTAATGGAGTAAACGATTCGAACTCTCTTGGAACGTCCACCTTTGGGAACTTCATCTTGAGTGATGAGCCCCGCTTCGACCATGCGGCGAAGTTGGGGATAGAGCACGGAAAATGAGAGCGCTCGGAAAGGTCCAAAAATCGATGTCAGACGCTTGCGAAGCTCATAACCATGAAGCGGGTTCTGGGAGAGCAGCCCAAGGAGAGCAAATTCCAAGGACTCAGACCTAGATCTCACGCTCACCTCGCATCTCACGGTATATATCGTTTCGATATATCGAGTCGGTAGTTAACTCGATATATCGCGGGCGCGCAACATCTCGGCTTCGTGTCGTTATCGATTTCTCAGTTTCGGGCGCGTCATACCGCTGGGTAGGTCACATACGGTCTTACCCTCTTGTTCTAGAGATTGCCCGCACCCTCTTATCGTCTACAGATCTAAGGGCGCTCTAGAAATGAGGACCTCTCACATGAGTCTCTTCTCTTGGAAGCTTCACGGGACCGGAACCAGCATCGCGCCTGGTGCGGTCGTTTCCACAGATGAACGACTAAGTTGGCCACGCACAATCGGAGTTGGCCTACAGCACATCGCAGCTATGTTCGGCGCAACATTCCTCGTGCCGATCCTTACTGGCTTGCCACCAACGACCACACTTTTCTTCTCCGGTGTTGGAACGATGCTCTTCCTCATCATTACTCAGAACAAGGTTCCTAGCTACCTTGGTTCTTCATTTGCATTTCTAGCCCCGATTGCGGCTTCCGTTAAGAGTGACAGCATGGCTGTCGCCCTTGGTGGCGTTGTCGCAACTGGTGTTCTTCTTGCTCTCGTCGGTTTGATTGCTCGCGCAGTAGGTACAGGTTGGATCAACTGGATGTTGCCACCTGTTGTTACAGGAACCATCGTTATGGTTATTGGTTTCAATCTTGCTGGCGCAGCTAAAGGTGGACTCGCAAGCGGACCAATGCTCGGAACAATCACTCTTCTTGCTATCGCAGGTTTTGCTGCATTCTCCCGCGGATTCATTGGACGTATCTCAATCTTCCTCGGAGTACTTGTTGGATATCTCGTTGCATTCGTCATGGGCGATGTCAAGACTGATGGAATTACCGCAGCGAAGTGGGTAGCAGCTCCAACCTTCACTACCCCAGAATTCAAAGCAAGTGCAATCATCCTCTTTATTCCTGTAGTGCTCGTATTGATCGCTGAAAACGTTGGACACGTTAAAGCGGTTTCGAATATGACTGGTAAAGATCTCGATGATCAGATGGGCAATGCCCTCTTTGCTGATGGAGTTGCAACAACTCTTGCTGGCGCAGGCGGTGGCTCTGGAACAACGACATATGCCGAAAACATCGGTGTTATGGCGGCGACTCGTGTCTATTCAACAGCTGCATATTGGATTGCAGCGTTGGGCGCGATTGTTCTCTCTGTCTCGCCAAAATTTGGCGCAGTGTTAAGCGCTATTCCTGGGGGCGTTCTAGGCGGAGCTCAAGTTGCGCTCTTCGGAATGATTGGAATTCTCGGTGCCAAGATTTGGATTGAATCACGCGTTAATTTCGCAGATTCAACTAACTTGCTTGTCGCGGGTTCAGCAATCATCATCGGTATCGCTGATATCTCATGGACAAGCGGTGATTTCACATTTAATGGAATCATCAATGCGACTGTCGTTGCAATTGTGGGATATCGCGTATTCCACGGTATTTCGAAGTCGCGCGGAACCAGCGCTGCATAAAGTAAGTTCAATACTACGAACGCCTGGCCAATGGTCAGGCGTTCGTACTTTTACAACGAATAGACTTATCTAATGGTTCTAGATTTCCCCACTCGCTACCCGGAGTACCTCATCGCTGCAATGATCATCATCCTTGCGCCAGGTCCCAGCGTTCTCTTCATTATTGCCCGCGCAATTGCATGGGGTCGCGCAACTGCCGTTGCAACTGCAGCTGGAAATGTAACGGGGGCATTTACTTTATCCCTCATGGTCGCTTTTGGACTCGGGCCGATTTTGCAGAGAAGTGAAGCAGCTTTCATAGGCGTGCAAGTTCTTGGTGGTTTTTACTTAATCTATTTAGGGATTGATGCCATTCGCCATTCCAAAATTCATGCCGAAGATATGGTCAATCAAGGAGATCTCAGACCATCTGCTATTCGATCGGCGCGTGATGGTTTCTGGGTGGGAGCCCTCAACCCCAAAGGTTTAGTTTTCTTCGCTGCAATCTTGCCCCAATTTCTTGACCGTGATTCATCAAATGTCACCTCTCAACTTGTTCTCATGGGAGCAACGTTCTCGGTGTTGGCTTTCTTCTCAGATGGATCATGGGGCTTGATTGCCGGCACAGTTCGAGAATGGATGGCCACTTCTCCTGGACGCCTTGTGACGATGCGCAAGATAGGCGGTCTGGTGATGATTACTTTGGGGATATTCACGCTAACTTCCGCGTTGTAATCATCCGAAATGTCAGTCGTGCAGGGCAGAATCCCACTATGAGCAAAGCCCGCGAATTTATTAGCCCCAGTGATCTCACTTTCTCCTGGAATGGTTGCCATCGTTGTTTATGGTTGAACTACAACCATGGAGTAAAAGCTCCTTCCTTTATGCCACTTGTGGGCGAGCTCTCTGCAATGCAGGAAAATCATTTCAACGGCGCTATCTCTTCCCAACTTCATCCAGAGATTAAAGAGGGACGCGTCCTCGATCGTGGAGGCTGGGTGAAATCAGTTCCGATTCCCTATAACGGAAAAGCTTCGCCATATGCGATTCGCGGTAAATATGACTTACTCATGGAGTTCCAGGATGGAACTTTTGGAATTATCGATTGCAAATTTCAAGGGAAAGATAACGATAAGAGCGATTTTTATGCGCCCCAACTCGAGGCCTATGCGTACGCCTTAGAAAATCCCGTCTCTGGGGAACCAAGAAAAGTTTCCGTAATCGGTTTATTGGTCTGGTCTCCTAAGAAACCAATCGGCGATCCCCATTCCGGTTTTTCTCTTGGACTCAATAGTTCTTGGTTTCCTATCACCCGCAACCCTGATGGATTGCAAGAACGTCTTCAAGACTTTATTGAAGTGATTTCTGGCCCTACCCCAGTTCGCGACACGGGATGCGAGACCTGCAAATTCATTTCAGAACGACGCGAAATCTTCGGAGCAGAATAAAACTAATCTTCTTCTGATCCTTCATCGGATTTCTTACGGCGTTTCTCTTCTGCCAACGCCTCTTTGGCCTGTGAAGCGTAGATATCAACATACTCCTGCCCCGACATCTCCTGGAGTTTCTTCATAATCAAATCTGTAGCTTTGCGAAGCTCCTCAGGATCATTTGATTTATCCGGAGTTGGAAAATACATCGGTTCACCAAAGACCATCTTGACGCGCATAATTTTCGGAATGACTTTTCCGGTTGGTTGAATATCTGCAGTGTTGAACATCGCCACTGGAACGATTGGCGCACCGCTTTCCATAGCTAGACGCGCTACTCCTGTACGACCACGGTAGAGACGGCCATCAGGTGATCGGGTGCCTTCAGGATAAATTCCTAAACATCCACCTTCTGCTAAGACCGATAACCCAGTAAGGAGCGCCGCTTCGCTTCGCGAACCCCCAGCTCGATCAACTGCAACCTGGCCAAGGGCAATAAAGGTCAACTTCTTTACTAATCCTTTAAGTCCAGGAGAGGTGAAATATTCGCTCTTGGCCAAGAAGGTAACTTTTCTTGGGACCACCAAAGGCATGAAAATCGAATCGCTGAAAGAGAGATGGTTTGAAGCGATGATGACAGGTCCCGATGAAGGAACATTTCTTAATCCGCGCACCTTTGGCCTGAAGAGCAAGGTAAGTACGGGGAGCAAGAAAGATTTCAATAATCCGTAAGCGACTTTGTCGCCCTGCATCATCGATTGAACCTTGTTCCGCTTTCTGCGTAACGCCATGGCCCTAATTTAGAGCCTTTTGGTCTCTTTGGGACAAATTGTTATGACAATATGACGGCTGTGAGCGTGATTCCAAACGGTGAAGAGTTCCACCTCGAAGGAGGCTCAATCGCAATTCTCATGGTTCACGGTTTTACTGGTTCGCCGGTATCAATTCGTCCATGGGCAGAATCGCTCCATAGAGAAGGATTTACAGTACGCGTTCCGCGCTTACCTGGACATTCTCGAACGTGGGAAGAGATGAATAGAACTCGCTGGGAAGATTGGTACGAGGAAGTTGATCGCAATTTCACCGAGTTAAAAAATAAATATCAAAGGGTTTTCGTTGCGGGATTTTCCATGGGTGGCGCACTTTCAATTCGGCTCGCATCAATTCGCGGCCAAGAGATTGAAGGTTTGATTTTAGTTAATCCTTCCATTCATGATCCCCGAACCTCCCTAAAGCTTGTACCGCTATTGCAATATGTCATCCCTTCACTAGGTGGACGTGGAACTGATGTAGCCGCGCCAAATCCCCCAAAACATAGTTATGGTCGAACTCCCCTACGTGCTCTTCGATCATTACAAAAGTTATGGAAAATAGTTCAACGCGATCTATATCTTGTTGATCTACCTCTCATGGTGGGCTACTCAGTCAATGATCATGTTGTCGACCCTAAGAATTCGGAGATTATTATCGACAACGTCTCTTCCATCGATATTCGAGAAGTGATTTTTGAGAGGTCTTTTCACAATGTTGCTTTAGACCATGATTTAGATTTATTGGTAGAAGAAAGCCTCTCCTTTATAAAAGACGTTTTATCTGGTGAAGTTAATCGAGATGAAAGAGATCTCATTGATGCAGAATTCGATGCGATTGTTTCGGGGCTTTCGCTAGATGAGTCAGCCCCATCAACATTTCTTGATGAGTTAGATGATATTGAATCCGACGAGGAATACCGAGGTGATAACAAGCCACTTCCAACTCTTACAACGACTCAACGCGCTGCTCTTGTTGGCGTCATTGGTGGACCTCTCTATGCAATTTCGGTTCAATTCTTTAATTTTGACCCACTTGGACTTGGAGCATGGCCTGGTGCGATCGCACTAGCCGCAGGAATTTTTGCTTTCTTCTGGCAGTTGCGACCTGACAATGACGATGATGATGGAGTAGCGCTATGAATGAAAATTTCCGCTGGGGAATAATTGGAACCGGAAGTATCGCTAAAGCATTTGCGCGAGACTTGGCCTTTACCTCAGGTCATGTCGTCACCGCAGTTGGTTCTCGAGATCTATCAAAAGCTGAAACTTTCGCTGCTCAATTTAATTGCACTCCACTGGGCAGTTATGAGGAATTAGTGGAACAAGACCTTGACGCCGTTTATGTAGCAACTCCACATCCCATGCATGCGCCCAATACGATTTTGGCGCTGGAAGGTGGCAAACCAGTTCTCTGCGAAAAGCCCTTTGCGGTAAATGCACGTGAATCGGCCGCCATGATTGCCGCTGCCAAGAAAAATAATCTTCTCCTCGTAGAAGCAATGTGGAGTCGATTCCTTCCGCATTATCGAAAGATTAAGGAACTTCTTTTAGCAGATGAGTTCGGTGAGATTATTTCTATCTCTGCAGATCACGGTCAGAACCTGCCATTACCAAAGTACTATCGATTACACGCACCTGAATTGGCCGGTGGCGCACTTCTTGACTTGGGGATCTATCCCATCTCTTTTGCCTACATGGTTCTTGGAAAACCCTCGAGCGTTGTAGCACAAGGTGATTTCACATCTTCAGGCGTTGATTCTCAGACGTCAATGATTTTTAAATATGCGAGTGGTGCACATGCAAATCTCACCACGACTCTCCTAGTTAAATCACCATGCACTGCATCAATCATCGGCACAAAAGCATCGCTCTTTATCGAAGGGGACTTCTATACACCCACTTCGATGAAACTTAAAAAAGTTTCAGGTGAAGTTGTTGAATTTCCACGGAACTATCAAGGCCACGGATTACGTGAGCAGGCTATGGAATTCGCAAACTTGATTGCTGAAGGTAAGAAAGAATCACCGCTGATGTCTCACGCCGATACTCAATCAATCATGGAGACCATGGATGAGATTAGAAATCAGATTGGTCTGCGCTATCCATTTGAGGATTAGAGTAAATAAAACTTATTGACGAGCTAAATCTGCGACTCCCACAAGACCGGCATCGTTACCCAATGTTGCTGGAACGATAACTGGGGCTGGGCGTTTCCCAGTAAATGGAATAAGCCGATTCATTGATTCTCGCGTAGGTGTTAGAAGTATGTCGCCGGCATCAATGACTCCGCCACCAATCACAAATGCTTCGGGATCGAGCGCTGCAACAAGGGATGCGCAGAGCGCTCCTAGCCATTGCCCAGTTGTATTAAATGCTGCAATTGCAACGGTGTCCCCGTCTTGCGCTGCCGCTGTAATCTGGCGACCAGTTAAACCTTCAATGGTGCCATCGCCACGAGCCAATAAATTCTTTGCTAAATCTGGTGATGCATGAATCGCTTCTCTGGCATGACGTAGAAGTGCATTACCTGAGGCATATTGCTCGAAGCAACCACGAATTCCGCAGCCACATAAATGTCCTTCTGGAACTGCACGGGTGTGTCCAAATTCAGCGCCAATTCCATAGGCGCCGCGATAGAGCTGGTTATCAACGATGAGACCGCCGCCAAGTCCTGTTCCAACAGTCAGCATTATGACGGTATCGAAGTTTCTTCCTGCGCCAAATCTCTTCTCTCCCCAAGCGGCGGAGTTAGCATCATTTTCTAAAACAACTTTGCGACCAATTAATTCCTCTAACTGATCAGTAAGTCGAACACCATTCCATCCAGCGATATTGGGAGTGGCTAACATAGTTTTTCGATCAGATGAGATGAAGCCGGCGGCCGATACACCCACGGCATCTACGTCAAACTCTTCCATTAAATCTTTTGCCACAGCGGCAATTGTTTGCGTGAGAGCTAATCCACCTTCTCGTGGCGTATCTCGTCGTGCGGTTTTAACAATGACGCCGGAGTTATCGACAACTCCACCAAGAACCTTGGTTCCGCCAACATCAATGCCGAGTGCAAAGCTCATGGCTTAAAGAGAAATTAGCTCTCGAGTTTTTGTTTAAGTTGAGAGATTGATTGTTCGATAGTTGTCATCTCAACCTTGCGACGCATCATGTCTGGTACTGGCATGGATAGCGCTGTACCTAAAGAATATGTAACGGTGGTTGTTCCATCACCGTTATCCTTTATGAGATAGCAGCCGTCCATTTCGGTCATCAGATCAGCTTCTTCAAGAGAGAAACAAATCTCGTTCGGCGCCTTACTCCAGTCATAATTGAGGGTCGCGCGATCTTTGAGAACGCCAGCCTCGACCTTGATGGTCAATTTCGTGGGGCGTCCTGATGAATCCTTTTCATGAACTTCGACCGACTTGATTGCGGTCGACCATGTGGGGTACGCCTCAATATCGAAGAGAACTGCTCGTACATCCTCGACGGAGGCATCAATAGTGGTGGAACTGGAAGACATATCGGCCATAGGCGGAGGTTACCTCTTCCCGTTACCTATGAGTAACCGCTAATTTTCGCCCATGACCGAATACTTTGTTCCCGCCCTAGAACCTGCGGCTACCGCAGGAAACCTCACCAACCTTGTCGCAGAACGCGCATGGTTTGAACCAGAGCGCATCATGGTCTCGCGACCACTTGGCGATGGATGGCAGCCAGTTACAGCGCGTGAACTTGAAGCTGAAATTCGGGCAACTGCAAAAGGTCTCATTGCATCGGGTGTACAACTTGGCGATCGCGTAGCGATCATGGCTCGTACTCGTTATGAATGGACAATTCTTGATTTTGCAATTTGGTTTGCGGGTGGAGTATCGGTACCCATTTACGAAACTTCATCAGCTGAACAAGTTGATTGGATTCTCACTGACTCAAACGCTGTTGGAATAATTGTTGAAACTCCACAATTACGTGACACTGTAACTCCAATTCTTCCGTCGAAGGTTAAGAACTGTTGGGTCATGACAGAAAACGTTCTTGCACAACTTGCATATCTCGGTCGTGACATTTCTGATCAAGAGATTGATAACCGTCGCAACGCGCTCAATCCAGACACACTTGCAACTCTCATTTACACATCAGGAACAACTGGGAAGCCAAAGGGTGTTCAACTCACTCACGGCAACTTCCTCTCTGAATGCGGCAACGTTGTAAGTGGCGCCGCCGATCTCTTTATGAAGCCAGGTGGATCCACTCTTCTCTTCCTTCCAGTCGCGCACGTATTCGGACGCATGGTGCAAATCGGTTCAATTCGCGCCGGTCTCCATCTTGCGCATTGCAGCGATGTAATTGGTCGACTTGCTGCAGACCTCGCATCCTTTAAGCCGACATTCGTACTTGCAGTTCCACGTATTTTCGAAAAGGTTTATAACGGCGCAGAAGCTAAGGCAGATGCTGCAGGAAAAGGTTCTATCTTCCGCACTGCTGCAAACGTTGCTATTGAATACAGCAAGGCGCTTGACTCTGGAAGCCTCTCGTTGGCTCTCAAACTTAAGCATGGTCTATTCGACAAACTCGTGTACTCCAAGATTCGACACGGATTGGGCGGACGAGTTGAAGCAGCAATTTCCGGTGGTGCGCCTCTCGGTGAACGTCTTGGCCACTTCTATCGCGGAGCAGGAGTTCGCGTTCTTGAAGGTTATGGACTCACCGAAACAACTGCAGGTGCAACACTTAACTTAACTACTGCTCATAAAGTTGGATCGGTAGGAAAGCCAATTCCCGGCACCACAATCAAAATTGCTGATGATGGCGAAGTCTTAATTAAGGGACCGATTGTCATGCGCGGCTACTGGCAGAACGATGCCGCTAACAAAGAAGTTTTCACCGATGACGGATATTTCCGTTCCGGTGACTTAGGAAAACTCGATGAAGAAGGCTATCTATACATCGTAGGTAGAAAGAAAGAACTCATCGTCACATCTGGTGGAAAGAACGTTGCTCCTGCAGTTCTTGAGGATCGACTTCGTGCACATCCACTCGTCAGCCAGTGCATTGTTGTAGGCGATAACCAGCCATACATTGCCGCTCTGGTAACAATCGACCCTGAAGCAATCAAGGGTTGGATTACGGCAAATAAGAAAGATGGTGCGACTCTCGCGGAGCTCACCAAGGATCCTGATTTGATCGCCGTCATTCAAACTGCCGTTGATGAAGCAAATAAGGCTGTTAGCCGCGCTGAATCAATTCGTAAGTTCACTATTTTGCCGGTTGATTTCACAATCGCCGGAGGTCATTTGACTGCAAAGCTATCGGTCAAGCGTCACGTTGTTCACAAAGAGTTCGCGGCAGAGATCGCCGAACTTTTTGCCTAAAGACGAAGCGAACTACGAAAAACTAACATTTAGCCAGGTTCAACCATTTGATCGGTTGAGCCTTGCTCGGCGGCTACACGAAACCCTCGCCCAAAACCTTGCCGTCATTGGCTATGACTTAGATGCACTTATTGGCGATGAGACTCTCAACCCTTCTCAGCGCGCAGACCTCCGCTCCATTCGTCTACAGGTTATGGAAGTAACGAAAAGCTTTAGAGACGAGATTTACCGGACCCGCACATTAAATCGGAGTGAGGTGGCTAGCGAGATTAAATCGATTCTGAGTGAAATCACAACAATTATTGACTTGTCTTATCCCGCATTATCGGAAGAATCAGAGAATCTTCTCAACGAAGTAATCATTGAGATTGCGAGGAATACCCGCAAACACTCCTCGGCCAACTCCTTCTACATAAAGTTTGAGTTAACCGATTCTGGTTTCTTACTTTTGCTTGGCGATGATGGATCGGGAGCAATAAATTTCAAAAAATCTGCTTCCGATCATGAGAGTTTTGGGTTACGCGGAATAGATGAACTCCTCAAAGTAATCGCAAGCGACTACCAATGCAGATCTGACAAGAGCGGCACTCATTTCCGAATCGCTTTTCCACTGCAAAGAGCGCAGTAGGCCGACATGTCGCTGAGAGTTCTTGTCGTTGATGACCACGCCATAGTAAGAGAAGGTCTGCGACGACTCATTACAAAAGATCCCTCAATCACGGTAGTTGGCGAAGCTGCCTCGAAGCGTGAAGCATTTGCGCAGATTTCCCACCACAACCCTGATGTCATAGTTGTAGATCTACATCTACCTGATGGAAGTGGATTAGAAGTTATTGCGTGGGCCCGTTCACTCTCTCAGAAATTAGGAATCGTAGTTCTGACTATGTCCAATCTTCCAGAACATGTTTTAGCTTCTATGCAATCAGGTGCGAGTTCGCATGTAGATAAGAGCGCTCCTATTGGGGAACTTTTACTCGCTATTCGTGCCAGCGCTGAAAAACCCCTCTCCTTCACAGCTCGCCGTATGACAGAGGCGGTAATTGCAAGGAATAAAGAAACAGGACTTACCCCGAGAGAGTTGGAGATTCTGGAGAAACTCCCTACAGGAGATACCGTTCTGGAAATTGCCGCTCAATTATTTGTTACCGAGTCCACGATTAAGACGCACCTATCATCGGTTTATAAGAAACTTGGGGCGACAAATCGGGTTCAAGCAATAAATGCAGCACGCAAAGTTGGGCTCTTGCCCTAGGAACTTCTCGAGTTAAATACTAATTTTTAACGTTTTATTAAATTGTTCCGACCAAATCTGCCAACGCCACTCATCAACTACCCATTGCCGTCCCGAATTACCCATCCGCGCTCGTAGTTCGGAATCTTGTAGCAGTTCTATCGCGCGCGCTGCAATTTCTTGAACATTGTTTCCATCAACCACGTATCCGGTGATGCCATGTTGTACCGCATCTGGTGCGCCACCAGATGCTCCCCCAATAACAGGGAGACCACACGCGCTCGCTTCAAGATAAACAATCCCCAAGCCTTCAACTTCTAATCCGAATAACCGAGATCTTGAGGGCATAGCAAAGACATCACCCATTGAGATGTAGCGTGGAAGTTCTGCATACTGAATCCGCCCAATGAACTTAACGCTTTCGTGAAGATCTAATTTAGAAACGAGTGCGTCTAAAACTTTTCGATGTGGGCCCTCCCCGATAAAAACCAAAGTAGCGTTAGGAATTTCTTTGAGAATTTGGGGCATCGCCTCAACGAGTCGATCTTGGCCTTTGCGATGCACGAGTCGACCAACGCTGATCAGAGTTGGCCTATCAGAAATTCCATGCACAGCACGAAGATCGTGAGAGACGCTCGGAACAAAATGTTCGGTATCTATGCCGGGTGCAATCTTGATGAGTTTGGAAGTATCTTTAAATCTAGACAACATAGCGCTTCTAGTAAATTCACCGAGATAGGTTGCAACATCTACGTTTTTTGCAATCTCTCTCATAAACCATGAGAACGGCCAGACCTTTGACCACCAAACTTCATGTCCATGAGTGAGCGCAACAATATGATCTGCTCCAGCGCGCCTGAGCCATCGGGCGGAGAAAGCTAATGGCGCTGCTGCTCCGAACCACACTGTTGCGATATTTCGTTGGCGAATAATTCTTTGTAAACGAGTAATGACGAGTGGCGTGGGTAGAAGAATCTTGGCGCGATCTCGAATCACCTCAACGCCAAAATCACGCATCCAACGTTGGTCATATTCTTCACTTGAGGGTTGGGAAGATGTGTAGACGACTACTTCACCCTTGGGAACTCGCTCAAGTAACCCAATAACAAATGTCTCAATTCCTCCCGCGCGGGGACCAAAATCATTTGTGACAAGGAGAATCGAGGGCACTGCGCTATTTTTCTTTAGATTTCGTCAATTTAGAGGCGGCGCGCGCCAACATATTTCTTTCGGCCGAAGTAGTTACCAAACTCAGCAATCTGCACGCGAGCTCCTGGACGTGGAGCATGCACCATCTTATTTTTACCGATGTAGATTCCCACGTGAGAGATTGGTGAACCAAAAAAGACAAGATCTCCAGGTTGAAGATTGCTTCGAGTTATTGAGCGACCATATCCATATTGAGCACGAGAAGAATGTGGCAATCTCACTCCAGCTTGCTCAAAGGAGCGCATCGTAAGACCAGAGCAATCCCAACGAATAGGACCTGCAGCGCCCCAAACATAACTATCGCCGATTTGTTTGACCGCGTAGCGCAGCGCTACGCCTGCTCGACCCGAGACTGCATTAGCGAGCTTGGCTTGTTCTAATGAATATTTGCGGCGCTCTTCTTCATCCATCGCTTGCAACTTAAGAATGCGCTCTCGATCTTCTTTCTCTAATTTAGCAAGCAATTTCTCTGCAGCAGCGAGTTTCTCGGATACTTTGGCTGCTTGGGCGCGATAACGCGCTTCCGCAGCTTGAACTAATCTCAACTTATCTGCAACAGTCAAAGATGTTGCATCAAGGCGCTGTTTAGCGGTCGCATATTTACGTAGTTCGATGGCTTGCTTACGGGTGACATTTTCCAGAGAACCGGCAGATGAGAGATATAAGGATGGATCTGATGAAAAGAGCAGTTCTAAACCTTCGCCAAGTCCCGTTGATTTGTAGCGAGCAATTGCAATCGCCGCAAGAGATTTCTTAATTGATTCGACGCTCTGGCGTTGAACATCTGCTTGTTGCTGGACAGAGGTGAGTTGTTTCTTTAATTTGGCTAGTTGAATTTTTGCGGCCTGAGCATTCTCGCCCGCTTCTGCAGCATCTTCTTGGAGTTGCTCAACTTGTGCGCGAACCTCTTTGAGATTCGCATTTGGGGCAGCTTGGGAATGTGGGATGAGAGTTATCGCCAAAGTCAGCGTCAAAACTGAGATGCCGAGGTTTCGCGCGGCATTTTTCAGCGCCTTAGAGATAATCATCGGTTTAGGCTAACTGCGGAGACACAGAAACCTCAACCTGAGAGCGCTTGTGAATCCTGAGAATTAGTGGATTTTCCCTCATGTTGAGCGTAACGAAGGGGTGGAATCATCCCTCTCGAGGCAAGTAGGTCGATGACTCGTGACTCTTCAGACCCTAATTCAGAGATAGCAGAGTCAGGGTTTGAAGAGATAGAAGTTTTCGGAGCCTCAATGAGAACTGAGACAACACAATCTCGACAAGCAATATCTCGCATTACACAGCTTTCGCAATCAATGATCATGGCTTCAAGGTAAGAGTTCCCACTGACATTTCCTTCAGGGCGGTAGCGTGCTCGCCATGAGTTCACATCTGATCTCAAATGCCGGTGCGGTGAGGGTAATTGCCAATCTCTTGGTTGCCTCAAACGGCGCTACTACGAAGCTTGGTCGCTCCGCGCCTATGAGTCCACCCAGTGATCGGAAGCGATTTCATGCTCTTCGTTCTCGAGCGCGCGCCCTCGTTATCGGGGGAAATACTTTTCGAAAGGAACCTTATTCGAAGTGCGCTTTGCCACTATATGTTGCGACCAGCCAGCCAGAAGGCCAAATTCTTGATGAGACCAATGTTGATCCGCTCCGACGTCTACTTAATCTAGCTCCTGCAGACATTGTCGACGTTGCTCTGGCCGAACAAGGCGCTCCAATCTTGGTCGAAGGTGGCGCGCGATTTCTTTATCCACTCATCGAGAAAAGTCTTATTGATACTTTCTATATAACTCGAATTACGGAAGATGGGGATGGTAATTTTTTCGATGAGAGTCATTTGAGTAAGACTTATCGCCTTGAACTATCAGAAGTCGAAGATGGAGCTACTTTCGAAATTTGGAAGCCGCTCAATCTTCAAAAAAATTAAAAGGCAGCGATAAGAATTACCCCACCAAGAGCAGCAGCAATTCCTACATACTGAACTTTATGTAGTCGCTCGTGTAGGAATTTATAGGCCAACAAAATAGTCACAACCGGGAATAAAGAACCAAAGACCATTGCGATAGACACTAATCCCTTAGTTGTAGCAACACCAAGGAGGAAATTGGCTAAGAAGTCAGCAACTCCAATAAAGATAAGAAGTGGAATCTGAGCTTTTCCAAAGCCACCAAGAGTTCTGTAGCGCAGCGCAAGAAGAATGCAAATTGTCACCGAAGCACAACGCATCGCAGTCATAGTGTGGAGCGAATCAGTCTCTGAACCAATTGCAATGAATGTCAGCGCTGTACCAAAACCTAATGCCGCTACGACCGCATAAATGAGCGGGCGGATCGGCAGTCCATTCTTCACTTCTGGGCCACTAGCCATAAACGCGCCCGCTATCGCGATGATGATTCCTGCTGTTTGAAGGTTGGTCGGACGCTCACCTTGCGACAACGCAAAGATAAGTGGAATCAGAACTGAAAGAGAGCTAATCGGAGATACAACTCCCATGCGACCAGTTGCCAGTCCAGTGTAAAAAGCCGTCAGCCCAATAAACCCTGCTATCCCCGCGATTACTCCCGGAATGAAATAGCCATCAAAAGAGAGATTTGGCGCAATGAAGTCGCTGGCAAGAAAGATTGCTGACAATCCAAAAAGAAGTCCAAAGACTTGTGAGACGCCGGTAACTGCAAGTGCTTTGAACTGCTTAGAAAGATTTCCGGCCAAGTAGTCGGCGGTACCCCAGAGCAAACTCGATAAAAGAGCAAGGAGTGAACCCATTCGGCAAGATTAACGGGAAGTTTTCAATTCTTCTGCTTCTATCTCTGCTCGCGCCTCCCCCTGACTTAAATCCACCTCTCTTACCCTTAGACCGTGGCAAATCCAACTGATTTCTTTCACGCTTTTGTTTCGGATATGAAATCACTTTCACCTCGTCCGGAGATAAGAATTGAAGAGATTCCAGCTCCCCAACGTTTAGCTCCATTTGCCTACGCGGTTTCAGCGGACTTAATTGATCTTGCGAGGGCTTCGAATGAAGATGACGAAATCGAAGACATTGCGACTGGAAGATTTGTACTTCTTCATGATCCTGCAGGACAGGAAACATGGGAAGGTAATTTTCGTTGCGTGACATTTGTGCGCTCTGCACTAGAAACTGAAATGGAAGCAGATCCTTTGCTTCCTGATGTGGGCTGGTCGTGGTTCATTGACGCTCTCAACAACAGCGGGGCTTCATACATCGCTCCCAGCGGCACGGTAACTCGCGTCATGAGCGCTTCTTACGGGCAGCTCTCTACTCATGATGAATCATCGGAGATCGAAGTACGAGCCTCGTGGACTGCGACTAATCCAGAAGAACTTCTCAAGCATGTTCATGCTTGGTTAGAGCTCATGGCCAGTGCAGCAGGTTTAGCTCCTTTGCCTGAAGGCGTGAGCTCTCTTCCGTTGCGCCGTTAATAATCTGAAAACACGATATCGAGAACTGGGCGAAGATAATTTCTGACGAAGCTAAAGTTTTAAGAGCCCTGCATGTTCCCGAAGCAGGAACACCGCAAGTTATAGTCGATGAAGAAAATCTTCGGCGATGCATAACTGAGTTACATGGCGGCCAAGGTCCGATTGCAATTGATGCGGAACGGGCTTCTGGCTTTCGTTATAGCTCCCGTGCATACCTCATCCAAATCTTTCGTCGCGGCGGAGGGCTCCATCTCATCGATCCCATCGCAGTTGCACAGTCACCGCTTATTGCTGAACTCAATGAAGTTATCGCTCATGAAGAAGTTGTAATCCACGCCAGCACTCAAGATCTCCCCTGTTTGAGAGAGTTTGGAATTATTCCAAGGACCTTATTTGATACTGAATTAGGCGCACGTATTGCGGGATGTCCACGAGTTGGCCTTGGCGCTCTTTGCGAATCTCTCTTGGAAATCTCTTTAGCTAAAGAACATTCTGCCGTTGATTGGTCAATTCGTCCGTTACAGCAAGAGTGGCTGGATTATGCAGCTCTCGACGTTGCAGTACTGCTTGATCTGCGGGATAAAGTAGCTGAGCTTCTTGAAGTTCAAGGGAAATTAAAATGGGCAGAGCAAGATTTTGCATCCATTGTGAGCGCTCACGAAAGTCCTTCCAAAAAGGAAACGCGTAAAGAACCTTGGCGCAGAACTTCAGGTATGCATGAAATCAAGTCTCGCTACCAGATGGCAATTATTCGAGAGCTATGGATTGCTCGGGATAAAGTTGCAGAAGAAATTGACTTAGCGCCTGGGAGATTACTTTCCGATGCGGTTATTGTGGCGTTAGCTAAGTCTCAAGTTAAAAGCGCCGCTGAGATAATGAAACTCCCAGAAGCAAAAGCTCGAATTCGCAATGAAGTTCAAAAAAGCTATCTTGATTTATGGTTAGAAACATTTCTTCGCGCGTCTACACTTCCAGAATCTGAGTGGCCACAGCTGCGAAGTAAGAGCGATAATCTGCCCCCAGTTAAGATCTGGAAAGTTAAATTCCCTTTAGCTTATGCTCGAGTTTCGCACGCAAAACTTCGACTTGGATCAATTGCCGAAGATCTCTCTATCCCACTGGAAAATCTCATCTCTCCCGAATTAGTCCGCAAAATAACCTTCGATGGTGGCGCTGAGAGAAGTTACGAACCTTCCGCACATCTCATCTCCAAAGTGGAAACTCAACTTCGTCTTAATGGTGCACGAGAATGGCA
>DAIOTH010000020.1:0-16923 GCA_036752125.1 Candidatus Nanopelagicaceae bacterium
TTCCGCAAACTCGCTACCTGGCATGATCGCCAGCCAAAACGCTGGTTTATTGGTTAATCGTCAGACTTCTTTGTACCTAATTCTTGTACAAAGTATTGGAGATTTCCTTTACTAGCTGAACCCCATGCATAAACAATGGTATTTATATTGTTCTTGATGGTGACATTTGCGCTAGGAATAGCAACAGTTGAGGTGCCAGCTAATACAACATCCACGGGATAGGTCCCGTATCTCAATGAAACTTTTCTCTCGACGCTATTCGCTAGCGAGGAAAAGATAACCTTTCCATTTGCTCGAATATCAACAGCAGGGGCTGCTGCAACATGTCGAACAGTTAGCCAAGATCTCTTACTTCCAGGCTCAGTATTCATATTCTTGAATAAAGAAAGTACAGGCTTATTGGCAGCATCGAGGTGCGCAATAAATGTCACATTTGTGTACTTAGGAAGGTAAATGGCTCGATACGAGAGTACGGATGCCGTCTCAGAAGTAGGCAGAACGCCATCTGCATAAATTGATATCCGTTGAGTACCTGGCTCAACCGTAAAAGACTTGGAAGCTCCAGGAACGGCGTTATCGATGATTAATTTATTGTTGGCGTATACATCCACTTTATCGGCGCCAAATGTGGCTGGGATAGCGTGAATCACCGTAAAAACAGTTGATTGATCTATTTTCTTCTTTGGCTTGGAGTCTGCATAGAGCGGACCTGTTGCCGAGACTGTGAGAAGTGCAGCAATAACTGCGATTCCCACTTTGCGTTTATGCATAGGAAATACCTTTCTATAAGAGTGATTC
Source organism: Candidatus Nanopelagicaceae bacterium (assembly GCA_036752125.1). Lineage (GTDB taxonomy): Bacteria > Actinomycetota > Actinomycetes > Nanopelagicales > Nanopelagicaceae > MAG-120802. Next base: position 799 of record DAIOTH010000020.1, read on the forward strand.
GGGAAAGGTATTGTTAAGTAAATTATCGATTCAAGAACTGAAATGACTAGTTATTGACGAGACTTGAATTGATGAGAATCCTCTGAACTAATTGCGCCTATATTTTATGGATTTGAATACGTCATACCAACCAACGCCAATAAGTGAGATCAAGAGTATCCAGATCCAGTCTTGGAGAGTTATCGCGCCTAAATCGAAGACTTTTCGAAATGGTTCAAAGGTAAGTAGGGATAGAACAATTGCAAGCGCCCCCAACAGAATCCATTTAATTGCCCGATTTTCACGCTGCCGAAAAGCTTGTAAAGAAGTCAACCTTCGTGATCTATTTGTGAGGATGAGTCCGATATTTGAAAACATGAGAGAGCCAAAGACCAGAGATCTAATTTCATCATCACTGCGACCTACATTGAATGAGATTAGAAATAGGATGAGAATTGCAAGAAAGACGGAAGCTCCCTGCGTTATCGACAAAATTAATTCAGATCGAGAGAAGATCTTGCTTTGAATGCCCCGTGGTTCTCGTCTCATAATCTCTGGATCTGGGCTCTCTTCTTCAAAGACAATAGAGCAGGCTGGATCAATAATTACCTCGTGGAATGCCACAAGGCCTGGAAGAAGGATCAGTGGCCAGTTACTCGAAAATATCGGTAGGAGCGCCAGTCCAAAAATCGGAATATGTATCGCGACAACATATGACATCGCTTTTTGTAAGTTCGCATAAGTTGCTCGACCGCGATGAATGCCGCGAGCAATTGACGTGTAGTCATCATCAGTAATGATGAGTGAAGCTGCTTCGCGAGCTACATCAGTCCCACGTTTTCCCATAGCTATTCCAATATCAGCAGCGCGAAGCGCAGGGGCGTCGTTGACTCCATCACCTGTCATCCCAACAATTTCGCCTGAAGCTTGCAGGGCACGGACAATTCTCAATTTATGTTCTGGAACTACCCGCGCAAAGACTGAAATATGAGAAATGAGCCTTTTCAATTCTTGGTCTGTCGAACTCTCTATTTCAGGTCCGGTAACAGATCGCTCTGCATTGGGAAGTCCTATCTTTCTTGCGATTGCAATCGCAGTATTTGGGTGGTCTCCTGTAATCATGATGGTTCGAATACCTGCCGAGGCACAGTGCTGAATTGAGTCAATGACTCCATCTCGCAAGGGATCTTGAAGAAATGCCAAACCTACAAATTGCATTTTCAAATCTTCGATATCTTTAGGTATCAAAGATTCATTCTCTAGAGATAACTGCGCTACCGCCAAGACTCTGTATCCGGAGTCAGCTGCCACATGAACTTCTTCATTTAAACGTTTTACTTCTTCGGCATCCAACTTACATAAACGCGCAATTGTTTCGGGTGCGCCTTTTGCGGCAACCTTTATCGAGTCTCTCAACTTCCATATGTGTATATAAGCCATACGCGAGCTTTCAACGGGATACTCGCGAATTGATTCAGCTTTATCAAAAAGAGAAACATCAGTAATCAACTCTCTGAAGGCCAGATCCATGGGATCAAAGATTGACGATGGACAAGCAAGGGCGCCAGTTTCGATTAATTTCATAGCTGGGGTGGGGATATTGGAAGAGTTGAGAACATATCTCTCTGACGAAATCTGTACTTCCACAACCGTCATCTTGTTTTGAGTTATGGTTCCAGTTTTGTCGACACAGAGCACGGATATTGAGCCGAGAGACTCAATTGCTGAAGGTCGTCGGGTAATTACTCTCACCTGAGACATCCGCCATGCGCCAATTGCCAGAAATAAAGTAAGAATTACCGGAAATTCCTCAGGTATCAGCGCCATTGCCGCTGCAATGCCTGCAAGTGAACCCTCCAGCCAGTTCTGACGAGTACTGCCATAAATGATTATCACGGTTGCGACTGTGGCGATTCCTAGTAATCCAATCACGCGAACTATTCGATCAACATCTCGCTGCATTTGAGATCTCTCAAAGGGAATTTCTTGAAGTGATTTACCTATACGTCCCAGCGCCGAATTCATTCCGGTTGCAGTGACAAGGGCTTGTCCATGACCGCGAGTGATAAGCGTTCCAGAGAAGACCAGATCATCAATCTGCTTATCGACAGGAGCAGACTCTCCGGTAAGCGTTGATTCGTCAGCTGCAAGCGTTACATTGCGAATAATTCTTGCATCAGCGCTTACTCGATCACCTTCTGATAACAGCAAAAGGTCTCCAACCACGACGTTGCTACTCGGAACTCTCATTTCGGTTCCATCACGTATCACCGTTGCATAAGGCGCCGCTAATTGCTTGAGCGCAAAGAGCGCATTCTCAGTTCTCCGTGATTGCACAATAGAAATGCCGAGAACTATCACAACAGTGAACATCAGCATTATCGCGTCAAGGACTTCTGCGAGAAAGAAGTTAATGACACCCGCTGAAATGAGAAGAATGAGCATTGGTTCGCTAACGATGGCAAGAATCTGTCTCGCTAATGAATTCTGTCTCTCGCTAGGAATTAAGTTCTCGCCATCGTTAACAAGACGAGAGTGAGCTTCGGCGCTACTTAAACCCGCTAGAGACATCCGTCAAGGATAATGAATCTCGTTCTCTGTCAATCAAACGATTTGTGACCTAAAGGTTATAAATAGTTGCAGAAGTAATTGCAGCAAGGAGCATCATCACAGGAAAACTAGCTTTGAAACGTAAGGCAATACCAGCTACAACAACTCCGGCAAGACGATGATCAATCTGAACCGACTTCTCTATACCAAAAGTTTGAACCGCAACGAGCGCGCTAAGAAGAGCTATCGGAATAAGAGAATTTATCCGCTGGACTATCGGTTTATTGAGAATTGACTCTGGAAGTGAGTAGCCAAGCAATTTCAAAACAAAGCAGATAAAGCTTGTAACAAGTGTTGCAATCCAGATGGGAGTCATGGCTTTTTCCATCCAAAAATCACAGCAATCGCAACTGTTGCAATGATGGGAACGCCAGCAGGTGCGATAGGAGTGAGAGCGAGTGCAAGAAGTGCTGCGGTGATTGCGACTAGCCGGGACTTGTTATCAATAAGTCGTGGCCAGACCAAACCAAGAAAAGCTGCTGGCACCGCTGCATCAAGTCCCCATGCCGAAGGATTTCCTATCGCTTGTGCACCAATGGCACCGAATAAGGTAAATAGATTCCAAAAAACATAAACACCAATTCCTGTTGCCCAGAATCCATATCTGCTGGCTTCTTCTCCGCGTGGCTCTTGTCCAATTGCAACACCTGTTGATTCATCGATGGTGAGCTGTGCTGCGATGACTTTCTTTATTCCGCGCAACTTCAAGATTGGAGCCATCTTTAAGCCGTAAAGTCCGTTGCGAAAGCCAAGTAAAGAGCCGGTTGCAATCGCGCTGATTGCAGATCCACCTGCTCCCATCACACCAACAACCGCAAATTGAGATGCTCCAGAGAAAAGCAATAATGAAAGTAGACAGGTTTGAAGTATTGAGAAGCCCGCAGCGATCGAAGCCGCACCAAATGCGGCGCCATAAGTCCCGACCGGGATTGCGACCGCGAGTGAATCGCGCAACACGGTCCGCTTATTAAAGGGGGCTGGATTCAATGACACGCGCCAATTCTGCCTTACAAAATCCCAGCCCAATGCCCGCTAATAGATAAGGTCGCGCTCGTGAGTGAATCAAGCAATCCAGCGCAGCACCCAGAAATCGTCTTTCGCGACGATGTAACAGTCGAATTAGTTAAATCAAGCGCCAATGATGCAGATGTAATTTGGGCTGCACGTGTATCGACCGCTGGTGAAAATTCACTCGAGGAAATTAACTCAGATCCATCGCGTTCGGCCGGACTCATCAATTACTTGGCTCGCGAACGACATGGCTCACCTTTCGAACACACCTCAATGACTTTCTTTGTTAGCGCACCAATCTTTGTATTCCGTGAGTTCATGCGTCATCGCATCGCTTCATATAATGAAGAGAGCGGTCGTTACCGCGAACTTTCACCAGTTTTCTATGTTCCAAATAAAGATCGTAAATTAGTTCAAACGGGTAAGACGGGGCATTACGTCTTTATTGATGGAACTCCGGAACAATATGAAGTTTCCGTCGCAGCAATGAAAGAGACGTACACGCTTGCATATGCCAACTACAAGAAAATGCTGGATGCCGGAATTGCTCGAGAAGTTGCTCGCGCTGTATTACCCGTTGCCCTCTACTCGTCGATGTATGTAACGATGAATGCTCGCGCGCTTATGAATTTTCTTTCGCTACGAACGAGCCGCGAAGGTTCTCACTTCCCAAGCTACCCGCAGCGCGAGATTGAGATGGTCGCCGAAAAGATGGAAGAGCATTTTGCGCGTTTAATGCCGCTAACCTATGCGGCCTTTGAAAAATCTGGTCGCGTCGCGCCATAGCGCTGGCGTAGTAGCCTTAGCGTATGTCCATTCAGCCACCATTTGGTCGCTTACTGACCGCGATGGTTACACCTTTCAAAGATGACTTATCTATTGATTGGGCTGGAGTAGAGAAACTAGCTGCACACCTTGTCTCCACGGGCCACGATGGAATTGTTGTTAATGGAACAACAGGCGAAGCGCCCACCACAAGTGACGATGAGAAAATTGAAATTATTAAGGTTGTTCGTAACGCAGTTAGTGGTCGCGCCAAAGTTATTGCTGGTGCAGGAAATAATGAGACTACGCATTCTGTCGAACAAGCTGAGATGGCTGCAAAAGCAGGAGCCGACGGACTTCTTGTAGTAACTCCGTATTACAACAAACCTCCGCAAGCCGGAATCGAAGCGCACTTTCGCGCTATGGCTGATGCCACCGATGTGCCTGTCATGCTTTACGACATCCCAGGTCGCACGGGAATGCAGATTGAGCCTGACACTATCGTTAAATTAGCAGCGCATCCCAACATCGTTGCTCTCAAAGATGCAAAGGGTGATGTTGCATCCACTTCATGGGTGATCAAACGTTGTGGAATTCCAGTTTATTCTGGAGATGACATTTTGAATCTTCCATTACTTTCTGTTGGCGCAGTTGGATTTGTTTCGGTGTGCGGCCACACAGTTGGAGCTGATCTTCGCACCATGCTTGATGCCTGGTTCTCAGGAAATAGCGAAAAGGCGCTAGAAATTCACCAGAAACTTTTACCGGTCTACACCGGAACATTCCGCACGCAAGGAGCAATCCTCACAAAAGCTGCGCTTTCCATGATGGGACTGCCCGGCGGAAAAGTTAGACTTCCACTTGTTGATGCAACAGAATCACAAGTTTCCCAATTACGAGAGGATCTTCGCGCCGGAGGCGTGAAAGTTAACTAATGAATCATCCGCATCCCGATTTAGGGTTGCCGCCACAACTTCAAGATAAAACCTTACGCATTGTTGCATTAGGTGGACTTGGTGAAGTGGGCCGCAATATGACGGTCTTTGAATATCAAGGGCAACTACTCATAGTTGATTGCGGCGTCCTCTTCCCTGAAGAGAATCAGCCTGGCGTCGACCTCATCCTTCCTGACTTTTCCTACATTCGAGATCGTCTCAGAGATGTAGTTGCGGTCTTTCTTACCCACGGCCACGAAGACCACATCAGCGCGCTTGGTTATCTACTTCGCGAACGCGAAGACATTCCCATAATTGGCTCTGCTCTAACTCTTGCATTTTCAAAAGGCAAGTTAAAAGAACATCGCATCTCGCCAATTAATATTGAAGTGAGAGAAGGTCAAACTCGAAAAGTTGGTCCCTTTGATTTGGAATTTGTCGCAGTCAATCATTCAATACCTGATGCTCTTGCTGTCGTTATTAAAACTCCTGCGGGTGTAGTTCTACACACTGGCGATTTCAAGATGGATCAATTGCCACTTGATGGTCGAACAACTGACCTTGCACGGTTTGCATCTCTTGGCGAATCCGGTGTTGATTTATTTATGGTGGATTCCACCAATGCTGATATTCCAGGGTTTACCACCTCGGAGCGAGAAATCATGCCGGTTCTTGATCGAGTAATTGGCGGCACAAAACGACGAGTAATCGTGGCCTCCTTTGCTTCACATGTCCATCGCATCCAACAAGTAATTGACATCGCATTTACACATGGCAGAAAAGTCGCATTTGTGGGACGTTCCATGGTTCGCAACATGTCGCTGGCAGGGGAGATGGGTTACTTACACATTCCACCTAACACATTGATTGATATCGATGAGATTGATGATGCTGGTGACAATATTGTTTTGATTTGTACCGGATCTCAGGGCGAACCACTTGCTGCGCTCTCGCGAATGGCAAATGGCGACCATCGCATCAAAGTGGGTCAAGGCGACACTGTAATTCTTGCCTCATCGCTTATTCCTGGAAATGAAAATTCTGTCTATCGAGTCATTAATGAACTCACTCGATTTGGTGCGAAAGTAGTTCATAAAGGCAATGCTTTAGTGCACGTCTCGGGCCATGCTGCAGCCGGTGAACTTCTCTATTGCTACAACGTAGTCAAGCCAAAGAACGTGATGCCAGTTCATGGCGAGTGGCGACATATGCGAGCCAATGCAGAGTTAGCAGTTTCAACTGGCGTCAAGCGATCCAACACTGTGGTTGTCGATAACGGTGTTGTTGTTGATTTAGTGGATGGAAAAGCACATGTCGTTGGAGCGGTCCCCGTTGGATATGTTTATGTTGATGGACAAAGTATTGGAGATATCACCGAAGCATCATTAAAAGATCGTCGCATCCTTGGTGAGGAAGGATTTATCTCCGTCATTGTCGTTATTGATTCTCAGACCGGAAAGATTGTTGCAGGGCCTGATATTCACGCCCGCGGATTTGCAGAAGATCTTGCGCTCTTTGAAGAAGTTAAAGGAAGGATTGAACGCGCACTGGCTGGAGCTGTCGCCGGTGGAATAAATGGGACTCACCAACTCTCACAAGTTGTCCGTAAAACTGTTGGTAGTTGGGTGGGAGAAGAGCATCGTCGTCGCCCGATGATTGTTCCTGTTGTAATTGAGGTCTAACTGAGGCATTGTGGCGGCGCGCCTCTCAGTTAAGAAAAATCATTTCTAATACGATTTTTCGTTGTGGCAAAGAAGTCTTCTGCGAAAAAAGGCAGCGGTATCGCTAGTTCGATTGCGCGCGCCTTTGGAGCTCTGTGGCGCTCCTTCGCAAAAGCACTTGGCGCATCGGTTCGCTTTGTAACGCGAGGTGCAAAAGATCTTGATCCTGAACACCAGCGCGATGGTTTTGGCTTACTTCTCTTAATTGTTGCTCTCGTTGCTGCGGCAACTTCATGGTGGCATCTCGATAATTGGTTTGGCAAAACTGCTTATTCCTTCTTTTATGGAGCCGTAGGTCGCCTTGCTGTACTCACACCTATCCTCTTCGGCTATTTCGCGCTCCGACTTTTCCGTGCACCGCAAGATAAAGCAGCTACTGGGCGCATCACAATTGGATCGTTATTGCTTGTTCTTAGCTCGACTGGGTTGATTCACATTATTAATCCCACTTCGATTAACACGGGCGCGACTGCGATGCGTGAAGGTGGAGGATGGATTGGATACGGCATCTCAACTCCGCTGGTGGCTCTTGTTACCGATGTTCTAGCAATTCCAATTTTGGTGTTGACGCTCTTCTTCGGCGCGCTTGTAATTACTGCAACTCCTTTCTCCAAGGTTATTAATCTCATCAAGGGAGTGCTCTCCGGAGCCACAAACAAGGTTGGTACTGCGCTAGAGGAACGTCGCGATCGTAAGGCAGAAGAGTTTGAAATTTCAGATACCCCTCCATTTGAGACGCCTTTAGTTCAAGAGTTCTCTAACGCAGAAGAGGATGAAGAGATAGATGAAGAGAGTTTTGATGAAGAGTTCACAGTCGAAATTCCTCGTACTGAGGTAAGTAAAGTTGAGGCGCCGGCGAAACCTGCGCGACCGGTTCAATTAGTCCTTTCATCGAGTGATTCGTATGAACTTCCATCAATGGATTTACTACGCACGACCCCGCCAACGAAAGGCAAAACTAAAGCAAATGATCAAGTTGTAGCGGCGCTAACTGAGGTTTTTGCACAATTTGAGATTGACTGCGAAGTCACTGGTTTTATGCGCGGACCAACAGTTACTCGCTATGAAGTTGAATTGGGTTCCGGAGTCAAAGTCGAAGCCATTAGCGCGCTAAGTAAGAACATTGCTTATGCTGTTGCAAGTAGTGACGTTCGAATTCTTTCGCCAATTCCCGGAAAGTCTGCTGTAGGAATTGAAATTCCAAATACCGACCGTGAAATTGTTTCACTCGGTGATGTTCTACGTTCGAGCGTCGCAGGAAATGACCATCACCCAATGGTTATTGCTCTCGGTAAAGATGTTGAAGGAAGTTTCATCTGTGCCAATTTGGCGAAGATGCCGCACCTTCTCGTCGCAGGCGCTACAGGTGCTGGAAAATCCTCAATGATTAACTCACTTGTTACATCAATCTTGATGCGCGCTACTCCAAATGATGTGCGATTAATTCTTATCGACCCGAAGCGAGTGGAGCTCAATGCATACGATGGCATCCCACACTTGATCGCTCCCATCATTACTAACCCGAAGAAAGCCGCTGAGGCGCTGGCATGGGTAGTTCGAGAGATGGATATGCGTTATGACGATCTCTCAACGTATGGATTTAGACATATCGACGATTTCAATAAAGCGGTGCGCGCCGGAAAAGTTGTTGCGAAAGAGGGCGCTGACCAAGCGTTGGAACCATACCCATACTTACTTGTTGTGATTGACGAGCTTGCAGACCTCATGATGGTTGCAGCGCGTGATGTTGAAGATTGCATTGTTCGCATCACACAACTTGCTCGAGCTGCGGGAATACATTTAGTAATCGCCACCCAACGTCCTAGCGTAGATATTGTTACTGGTCTCATTAAGGCCAATGTTCCATCCCGCCTCTCTTTTGCAACATCGTCCCTTGCGGATTCACGAGTAATTCTCGATACGCCAGGTGCAGAGAAATTAGTAGGCCAAGGTGACGGACTCTTCCTGCCTATGGGTGCCAGCAAGCCAATGCGAATTCAAGGTGCATATGTTTCGGAACGGGAAATCGAGTCGGTTGTTTCTCATGTTAAATCGCAACTAAAGCCGGTATATCGCGAAGATATTCTCAAACCAGTTGTAGCTACTCGCTCTGGTGATGACGAGATTGGCGATGATAAAGAATTATTAATTCAAGCGATTGAATTAGTTGTAAGCACGCAATTTGGTTCTACTTCGATGTTGCAGCGAAAGCTGCGAGTTGGTTTTGCAAAAGCTGGCCGTCTCATGGATCTAATGGAGAGCCGAGGAATTGTCGGACCCTCAGAAGGTTCTAAGGCTCGAGTGGTTCTCGTTAAACAAGAGGACCTCGCATCGGTGCTTGAAGTTATCCAAGGGTGAATTTTCGGGGTTAGCGCCGCTTAATTAGGTTACTGCGGGTTGCCTCTCTCTTCAGACCGCTCGTACAATTTGCCCCCACCCCAAAGTTGCGAGGCGTTAATGTCAGTCGGAACATCGCTTAAAGAAATGCGAAAGTCAGCAGGTTTTTCTGTTGATCAGCTTTCGGCGCGCACTCGTATCCCAACGTCAGTTATTGAAGATTTAGAACGAGATAATTTCAGTACATGTGGTGGACCAACCTATGCGCGTGGACATATCAGAACTATTGCGCGAATTTGTGGCGTAGTGGATTCGGAAGTTTTAGCAGCATTTGAATCCCAAACAATTCCACTTAGTAAATCAATTCGAGATCTATTGAATGACACTAGTGCAACAGCAGCAAAGAAAGAACGCAAACCACTCTCATGGAAAGCGCTCGGAGGAGTTGCCGCTGGGGTATTTGCATTTGCACTTGTTGGAGTTGGAATAATCTCAAGTGGTAACAACAATTCGGTTACCGTTACATCAAATTCGGAAACGAGTGAAAATTCTCCTGTTGCTGCGAAACGTAATGGAGTGGAAGTAAAACTCACAGGCGTTAATGGTCTTTCTTGGGTTGCAATAAGTGATAGCACTGGAACCACACAATTCAGTGGCCGTATCCGCCAAGGCGAAGAACGCACTTTCTCAGACAATCAACTTCTCTACGTTGTTATCGGTAATGCAGGAGCAATCAATTTGACCGTAAATGGCGAAGATATTGGCGTTCCTGGAAGCGTGGGCGAAGTAGTTCGTCTCGAATTTGGTCCGCAGGCTTCAACTAATCAAGGTTAACTTCTAACTCGCTCTGTAGAATATCTGGGTGTCGAAACCCACGACGGTTGCTCTCGTAACTCTGGGCTGCGCTCGCAATGATGTTGATTCGGAAGAGTTGGCCGGACGCCTTGCCGCCGATGGCTGGACTCTTGTCGATGACCCTTCCACTGCCGATGTCGCAGTTGTTAATACCTGCGGTTTCATAGAGTCTGCAAAGAAAGACTCCGTAGATGCGCTTTTAGAGGCGCATTCTTTAAAGGCGGACGGCTCAGTCCGCGCGGTGGTGGCTGTGGGATGTATGGCTGAGCGCTACGGAAAAGAATTAGCTGAAGCTCTCCCCGAAGCCGATGCGATCCTAGGTTTTGATGACTATGCCGATATCTCGCAACGTCTAAGAAAGATTCTGGATGGTGAGAAGCGAGAAGCTCATACTCCGAAAGATCGTCGCACCATCATTCCTATTTCTCCGACTGCGCGCCAAGAAGCTCGACTACTTACAGACGTAAAGACAAATATGGGGCAGGGCAGCACATTTTCTCGCAAGAGATTAGGTAATTCACCAATGGCCCCGCTCAAGATTGCATCTGGTTGCGATCGTCGTTGCACATTCTGTGCGATTCCTCTATTCCGAGGAGCCTTTGTATCACGTAGACCAACTGAAATTATTGAAGAAGCACAATGGCTCTCAGAAAATGGCGTGAGTGAAATCTTTTTGGTCAGCGAGAACACCACCTCATATGGAAAGGATTTTGGAGACTTGAGAGTAATGGAGTCTTTACTTCCAGAGCTTTCCAAGATTTCCGGTATTGAAAGAATTAGACTTTCATATCTCCAACCAGCCGAAATTCGACCAACCTTGCTACAAGCCATGACGGCTACTGAAAAAGTGGTGCCGTATTTTGATATCTCATTCCAACATTCATCAGGAACCTTGCTTCGCCGCATGCGTCGCTTTGGGGATAGCGAGAAGTTTCTTCATTTACTCTCTCAAGTGCGTGCCTTAAATCCGGAGTCAGGAATAAGATCTAATTTCATCGTCGGATTCCCTGGTGAAACTGAAGAGGAATTTGATGATTTAGTTGCATTTATTGGCGCAGCCCGCCTTGATGCAATCGGAGTTTTCCCTTACTCAGACGAAGACAATACGGAAGCGCTCAAACTCGAGAACAAAGTGGATGAAGATTTGATCACCGAGCGAACAAATAAGTTGACATCGCTTGCAGAAGAGTTGGTAAATCAGCGTGCTTTGGAGCGCGTGGGCCAGCGTGTGCGAGTACTCATTGAAGATGAGGAAACCCAAGAAGGTCGTGCCGAACACCAAGGTCCAGAAGTGGATTCCACAACATTTATTACGGTTCCTGGCCGACCATATGCAGGATACAAAGTTGGCGAATATGTTGATGCGGTCGTGATTGATGTCGCTGGTGCAGATTTGGTGGCACAACCATTATGAATCTACCTAATGCATTAACGGTGGCGCGCATTCTTGCACTGCCATTCTGTGCTTGGGCTCTCTTTAAGAATGGCGGAGATGATCCAACCTGGCAGATCATCGCCTGGTGTATGTTCTTTGTTGTCGGAATGACTGATGTACTTGACGGTCGGATTGCACGTAAAAGAAATCAAATCTCCTCGTTTGGAATTCTTCTCGATCCCATCGCAGATAAAGCTTTTATCGCAACGGCGCTCATCGGACTTTCGCTATTAGAAAAGATGCCTTGGTGGGTAACAATCGTGATTCTTGCGAGAGAAATAGGAATTACTATCTTGCGCTTCGCAGTTATCAAACGCGGGATTATTGCGGCAAGTAAAGGTGGAAAAATAAAGTCGTTACTACAGAATTTCTCAGTTGGTTTTTATATGTTGCCTTTGCCAGAATATCTCTACACACCTCGTGATATTTTGCTAGGAATTGCGATAATTCTGACGATAACATCTGGCTATCAATACATTCGAGATGTAATCAAGTCACGATGACCACGACTCTTTCAACGACAATTGTTGAATCTCTCAAAAGTACGGGAGAAACCCTCTCCATTGCTGAGTCACTTACTGGGGGAGCACTTACTTCTGAAATCGTGAGTGTCCCAGGAGCATCACATATTCTCAAAGGTTCCATCGTGGCTTACTCAGTGGAGATAAAAGTTCATGAGTTATCAGTTTCCCAAGACATCATCGACAAAGTAGGCGTAGTTTCGGAAGAAGTTGCACTTGCAATGGCAGATGGAGTTAAGGCTCGAATGAATTCGACGTGGTCCATCGCATCGACCGGTGTCGCTGGCCCAGGTCCCCATCACGGAATTCCCGCAGGCACCGTTTGGTTGGCGATCGTTGGACCAGATACCCGCGAAACAGTGAAATTAGCCCTCGAAGGTGACCGAGAAAGAGTCCGACGCGGCGCGGTAGAAAGCGCGCTCGGGGTCTTCGCGCGTATTCTTGCGCCATAGATCCGATTGACCATTGTTAATTGGGGTTCTCAAATGAAGAAAGGGGTAGGGCTGTGACACTTCTCCGCACTCACATCGGCCAGACCTTACGTCAAGCTCGAATCTCACAAGAGCGCACTCTCCGTGATGTTGCAAAAGAGGCGCGCGTTTCTTTGGGTTACTTATCCGAAGTAGAACGCGGCCAGAAAGAAGCATCGTCAGAACTTCTTAATTCAATTTGTGTTGCTCTGAACTTGTCCCTGTCCACTGTACTTGTTGAAGTAACTTCCCTTATCAAACTTCACGAATCCCCAGTACTCACTGTCGTTGACACTAACGCGGCTTAATTAGTCGAGCGGTCCTGTGACCTCCAATAGCGCACGCGCCACTTACCAACACCAATCCACAATTCATCGCCGTACTCGCGGCGCAATTATGGAGGCGGCAAAGTCATTGCTTGCTGAAAAAGGTATTTCCGGAACAAACATGATTGAAATTGCAGATCGCGCCCAAGTCTCTCGCGCATCCTTATACAACCATTTCCGCGATAAACATGAAGTATTTGTAGCGCTCGTTGAAACAGAATTAGATCGCATAGCAACACTTGCAATGATTTCTCAATCACGCGGTGAAGCGCTCTATTTGATTTCGCGAGAAATTTCGGCACACCCCGGATTAAAGACTGCCCTCCAAACCGATGGTGACATCATGGCCGCAGCACTAACAGCTCGTGAACATAAGATTTGGGTTGATATTTATTCTCAACTTGCAAAAATTTTCGCCACAGATGTTGTTGGAGTTGGTTTGATTCTGCGTTGGTTGATGGGGCAAGTAACAGCGCCGCTATCTGACGATCACTCCAAGCAACAAGCTGAGCGGCTCGCTTCAATTCTCTAAACTTAGATCAATGCGCATCACCGAACTGCGTCGTCGGATGGCAGAACATTTTGGAGCTGATTGGGCCCCGTCCTATGCAAAGGATTTTGTGATGGCCGAACTAGGCGGTCAAACAGTCGATCAAGCGCTGGCGATGGGTATGGAGCCTGCTGATATCTGGAGAGCGGTTGTTAAAAATAACCCAGATATCTCTAATCAATTGAAGTAAGAGAAACCCTCATCGGAACTGCGCCTTTTGGTCGATAAGTTGCGCGGGGTTGAGCTTTAGGAAATTTTGATTGCAACGACAGGGTCATTCTGCGGGCGATTTCTAAAATAATAATGCGCCCTTCAAGTAATGCGAATTGATCTCCAAGACATTTTCTTGTGCCTGCTCCGAAAGGAAAATATGCGCCACGTGGAAGTGTTTTCTCGAAGTCGCCGAACCAACGTTCTGGCTTAAAGGAATCTGGCTCCGGAAAATATGTTGAATTACGATGAGTGACATATTGGCTTACGAGAACGTGGGCTCCTTTAGGAATTGATACTCCACCCAAAATCAAATCTTCAAGAGCGCGACGCGGTGCAACCCACACAGGTGGACAGAGCCTCAATACCTCGCTGAATATTGCACTTGTAAGAGGCGCAGATAAGAGATCTTTTGCAAATGTCTCTTCATCGCTCTTAGCCAGAATAACTTCTGCTTCTCTGGCTAATTCGCTCCAATATTGCGGGTGCTCACTGAGATAAGAAAAAACCCAGGTAAGGACGTTGGCGGTAGTTTCATGGCCGCTCAGAATCAGAGTAAGTGTCTCATCAGATACCTCTCTTGCCGATAACTTCTCTCCTTCCGGGGTTGTGGCCTCAAGAAGCACGCCCATCAAGTCATCGCGCTTAACGCCTTTCTCGATGCGCTCGTTAACAATGCGAGTAGCAACCTCATGGAGTTCATTTGCTGCACTTCCAAATTTGCGGAAATAAGGTAACGGGAGGTTGTCGAAGCGATCTAATCCAGGGAGCATCGTTCGCTCAATTCGGTCAATTGCAATATGCATAGCGCGTTGAACTTTTTTAGTGTCGCCAGATATATCAGTACCGAAAAGTATGTCAGCGACAATGTCAAAAGTCAGTGCCATCATTTCTGGTCCCATTGCAACGACATCGCCATCTCGCCACGTTGAAATATGTTTACGAGTCAGAGCCAGCATTGTGTTGGCATAAGAAGAAATCTTGCTGATGTGAAATGGTGATTGCATGAGTCGACGGTGGCGAAGGTGAATCGGTTCTTCATTGGTAAGAAGTCCAGTTCCCAACACTTTGCGCATCCGATCAAAGCCCACACCTTTGATGAATTGATGCTGCTTGCTTACTGTGACTTCATGAACCATTTCGGGGGAGAAAGCCCCGATAAAGAGCTGTCCGGCTAAATAGAAAGAGACGCAATCTCCGTACTCATCGCGCGCTTGGCGCAAAAAACCTGGCGTATCTTTTTGAAATTGGAGAGTCAGCAGCGGTGAGCGTGGGCCTGTAGGAATTGATTGACCGCGAAGGTCCCGGCGCTTGAGGGCTTTTGGAATCGGGGCATATTCATCGGGCCGGGGGGTCACAAAGGGGGCCAGATCAACCATGGCCCACGGTAGGCATGGCGTGTCCCTAAAGTCATTAGAACAAATGTTCGGGTAGACTTCTCTCCATAACAGCGGCGAGCTGTTATGCCCAACCAGAGCGGTTCCACATTTCCGCCGACCTTCGGGTCAGGCCGTCAGTGGTATTCCGTACCTTCTGGACCAACCTACGAGAAGAAGAGAGGCAAGACTGTGGCTAAAGAAGCCAAAGATCCTGTAGATAAATCCAAACCCTCTGCCGAACGGCAGAAAGCCCTAGACACCGCGCTTGCTCAAATCGAGCGTCAGTTTGGTAAGGGCTCCGTCATCAAAATGAGTGAGCGCACAGCGACTCCTATCGAAGTAATCCCAACCGGTTCTATCACTTTAGATATGGCCCTTGGAATTGGTGGCCTTCCACGTGGCCGCGTTATTGAAATCTTCGGACCTGAATCTTCAGGTAAAACAACGCTCACACTTCATGCCATTGCAAGCGCCCAGAAAAATGGCGGCATTGCTGCATTTATCGATGCAGAGCATGCATTTGATGCTGAATACGCTAAGAAACTCGGCGTTGATATCGATTCACTTTTAGTTTCCCAACCAGATACTGGTGAACAAGCTCTAGAAATCATGGATATGTTGGTTCGCTCCGGCGCACTTGATCTCATCGTTGTTGACTCAGTTGCAGCGCTAGTTCCACGCGCTGAAATTGAAGGCGAAATGGGAGATTCTCATATGGGTCTTCAAGCTCGTCTGATGTCACAAGCGCTCCGCAAAATTACTGGCGCTCTTAGCCAATCCAAGACCACTGCAATCTTCATCAATCAGCTCCGCGACAAGATTGGCGTTTTCTTTGGTTCTCCTGAAACCACAACTGGTGGAAAAGCGTTGAAGTTCTACGCCTCAGTTCGTATGGATATCCGCCGCATTGAAACACTTAAAGATGGACAAGAAGCGGTCGGTAACCGTACTCGAGTCAAAGTTGTGAAAAACAAGATGGCGCCCCCATTCAAGCAAGCTGAGTTCGACATCCTTTACGGCA
>DAIOTH010000021.1:0-16093 GCA_036752125.1 Candidatus Nanopelagicaceae bacterium
GAGAAATCTTCGTACTCCATAAGTCGTCGGACATCTTGCGCTTCATGATCTTCCATGAGGCTGAGAAGTGATTCAGCTTTCTCACTTCCAACTTCACGGAGAACATCCGCGGCGTCATCAGGCGCCATTTCACTTAGTACATCGGCGACGAGTTCGCCTTCAAGTTGTGTCACAAGTGCAACGCGATCTGCATCATCCATCTCTTCAAGAACTTCAGCAAGCTTTTCATCACCCAATGAGCGAGCAATCTCGGTCTGACGATTGACATCCAGCTCATGGAGCGCAGCTGCAACATCTTGGGCAGGGAGTTGATCAATATCTTCTTGTGCGCTGGAAAGGTTGATTCCATGGGGGGTTTCAATCTCAACATCGCTCCAGCGCAGTGTTGTGCTTGTACCTCGTCTAAAGGTTCGCGCTTTCTTCAGGACATGCAAATACTCAGCATGCCAATCTTTTGTATCCCGTAACTCCATACCGATATCTTCAATAACAACGCTTTCTCCGTTTTCATGAAGACGAGTGGAGTGATCAAGGAGTTCGCCAAGTAATTGAATCTCACCATGGCGTTGCTGATAGCGGCGGATATTGAGTGAGCCTGTAATAAAAACGCCGCCGTCGTTGATAGAAGTGACGCGCGTTATCGGTATGAAAATCTTGCGACGTTGTGGAACCTCAACAATAAAACCAAGAATACGAGGCGCTAATTTATCTTGCCGTAGAGATGCGACAGCATCACGAACTTTTCCTACGCGATCTCCGTTGGGATCAAATACCGGGGTACCAGCCAGCTTGGCCAGAAATATTCGAGTTAATTCTTCTGTGCGCATCAGGTACCTCCATGAGATAAGGCTATCGGATAGTAGGTTTACGCCGTGCGCGACCAAGACCATACTCAACTTCCGCGAGGTAGAGATATTCCATTACTTCTCATGGGAATTATTGGAATCGGTACATCTGGACCTGTGATTGCACTCAGTGCGATGCCAATTTTGGCTCTTGTGTTCTGGCGAAATTTAGGTGGGTCTCTTCTGATGCTCACATTTGCGCTGCGAAATAAAGAGTGGATGAGGGCAGAAAATCGGCAAGGAATGCGATGGGCGGCGCTGGCTGGAGTTGCTCTCTCATTCCACTTCATTGGTTTCTTTATTGCGATGCGATTCACCACAGTAGCTGCGGGTACTGCGCTCACCGCATTACAACCAATATTTGCTGCATATTTTGTGAAGCGCTTAGGCGGTCACATTCCCAAGCAAGCTTGGATCGGAATGATCATAAGTTTCCTCGGAGTTCTAATAATCACGGGAGTTGATTTCCAAATCTCCCGCAGAGCTTTTATCGGAGATGTTGCCGCAATTGTGTGCGCCGCTTTGGCTGCGTTGTACGTCATGCTTGGTTCACAAGCGCAACGCACAATTTCAACGTCAACATATACATCTATCTGTTACTTCGTCTGCGCAATGACTGCGCTTCCCATTGCGCTATTTACCCAGACTCAAGTCTGGGGTTTTAGCGCGCGTGAATGGTGGTTGTTATTGGCGCTCATCGCAGGGGCGCAAATCCTGGGACATACAATGTTTAATCTGGCGCTGAAACGTGTATCACCAGCCATTGTCTCTCTCATTGTTTTCTTTGAAGTTCCCGTCAGCGCAATCTTGGCGTATTGGTGGCTAGATCAACTACCGCCCGTAGGAACAATTCCTGGACTTGTTTTATTGCTCTGTGGTTGCGCAATCTTTGTATTACGAAATAAGGGCAGCGATAAAGAATTGAAATAGCAAGGTAGCCTTCTACCTATGTTGATTGATTTACATACCCACACAAATGCGAGTGATGGTACTGATTCGCCAAGTGAGCTCATTGATAAAGCAATCAATCGCGGAATCAACATCCTTGCCCTGACCGATCATGACACTACTCGGGGTTGGAGTGAAGCATCAAGTGCGCTGCTGAATCACTCTTCACAATCGGCTATGAAATTGGTGTTGGGAGCCGAAATTTCATGTCAAGATGAAAATGGCATCAGCATTCACATGCTTGGCCTGCTTTTCGATCCAGATTATCAGCCACTATTTGAAGTTTTGGAGCGCACCCGTGAAAATCGACATTCACGAATGGAGCGAATCATTGCTCGTCTCAATGAAGCTGGAATTGATATCACTCTTGAGGAAGTAAATGCACAACGCAAAGGCGATGCCACTTTGGGTCGTCCACATCTTGCTGATGCACTTGTGGCCCGCGGACACGTGGCATCTCGCGACGAAGCGTTTGCTGCGTTGTTACATAACAAATCGAAGTTCTACATTAACCACTATTCCCCATCACCTGTGGAGACCATCAAACTTATTAAAGCTGCCGGCGGCGTTGCAGTAATTGCACACCCACTTGCCTCACAGCGCGGCAGAACTATCAGCATGGATTTATTTGAGTCTTTGATCTCCGCAGGTCTCGATGGAATTGAAGTGGATCATCGCGACCATTCTGAGAGTGAAAAGTCAGAGCTTTTGAGGTTTGCAATTGAAAATGAGTTGATAGTCACTGGTTCGAGCGACTATCACGGCACTGGAAAACTAAATCAATTGGCGGAGTACACCACTCATCCGAGACAATGGGAGGCTCTGGAAGCGCGAGCGCTTTCTGCAAGTGGAACTAGGAGAGTGATTCAAAGATGAGCGATATAAGTGCAGTAACTTTTGGTCTCCAAGCTTTTGTCACACTTCTCGTCATTCTTGATCCTCCAGGCGCAACCCCAATTTTTCTTGGAGTACTAGGGAATCGCACGCGAGCGCAACGCACATTACTGGCCTGGCAAGCGGCTGCAACGTCGCTCTTTGTCATCACGCTTTTTGCGCTCTTCGGGCAGTTCATCGTTAATTATCTTGATATTTCTATGCCTGCACTCCAAGGTGCTGGCGGATTGCTTCTACTTCTTGTTTCTCTTGATCTTCTCAAAGGTCATAATGAGAGTGATATTCAAAGCGCTGAAAAAAATCTAGCTTTGGTACCGCTGGGAACTCCGCTATTGGCTGGTCCTGGTGCAATCGTCACGATCATGCTCTTTGCGCAAGATGTTGATGGGTCGGCCATGACAGTTGCACTCGCACTTGCCGTTGTAGGCGCTCATTTAATTATTGGTTTAACTTTAATGTTCTCCACCCATGTCGTCAGAATCATTCGAGAGTCAGGCGTTATGCTGCTAGCAAAAGTTGCAGGTTTGTTGACTGCGGCCATTGCATTTGAAATGTTGATGAGCGGCATCAAGGGTCTCTTCTAGTTATGTCATCCTCATCTCCAAGACCACAATCTGAACTCGGCTTCTACACACCTGAGTCCATTGTCTGGAGAATTCACTCCGATACATCGATGTTCGTTGGGGGAATACGCGCACTTTTAGAGCAAGCTCTCCATCCAGAAGCGATGGCGGGTGTAGCAGCCCACTCTAATTTCCGTGAAGATGCGTGGGGACGACTACAACGCACTGGTGATTATGTCGGAACGCTTACATTTGGAACTATTGATGAAGCAGAAAAACTCGCAGCACGGGTACGCAAAGTTCACGCCATGCTTAAGCTCGATGATCAAAAGCTACTGCTCTGGGTTCATATGGCTATGGTGGATGCATTTCTAGATACTGCAATTCGTTCTGGAATGCCTATCACCGAGCAAGAACAAGATACATATATTGATGAGATGGTGCAGTTTGCAATTTTGGTGGGAATTAAGGAAGAAAGTGTTCCTCGTAATCGAAGTGAATTAGTCGAATACTTCCGAGAAATTTCTCCAGAACTTGCTGCCAGTGATGATGCAAAACGGGCGGCGCTATTTATCGCCCTACCACCGCTTCCGCCACTACTCAGATTTGGAACGCCGATAGCACCATTGTGGGGTGGGATAACTTCACTGGCAGCATCATCACTTCCAAGATGGGCCCGTTCGTTATATGGCTGGCCAACGGTTCCGGGCCATGAAGGTGCAACCGACATTGCACTCAAAGCTACGCGAGCAGCGCTTCGGGCACTTCCACAATCATTTCGTGAAACACCGCAAATGAAAGAAGCCCGACTTCGATTTAGTACCGCTTCGTAAGAAACTGGGATAACGATTATGAAATTGATTGCGATTGCAAATACTGCAGGCGGGGTTGGAAAGACTACGTCCGCCCATGCGATTGCTGTTGCATCCACAGAATATGGAAAGAAAACGCTCGTCATTGATGCAGACCCAGGAGCGGGGTTAACTTTCTGCTGCGGGATTGAAAACCCTCGTGTGAGCACCTTGGAGTATCTAACTGGCGAGTTTTCGCTTGAATCTGCAACTCTGAAAACTACTGAACGCTTCAATCTACTTCCTGCCGCTACTCGCTTATCAGCACTTAACATCGATGATGCGATTTCAACAGAGAAATTTCGAGAAGCCACCCGAGAATTCGATCTAGTGATTGTTGATACCGCTACAGGACCAAATCGACTTGCAACTTATTTTCTGGCGCTCGCTGATCTTCTCCTCATTCCAGCGAACGCTGAGATTTTGAGTATTCGTGGGGCGTTACATGCTAAAGATTTTGCCGTGAGTTCTGGGTTCGCCGGTATTCCGTACTTATTGCTTGTTAAGCAAGATGAATCACTCAGTGATGAGATTCGTACAACGCTGAAATCTAGTTTTTCAATCCTTGATCCGGCGATTCGCACCGATGCATTAGTCTCCGATTCGCAACAGCGAGGAAATTCAGTATTAACACTGCATAATCAAAGCGGGGTTGCAGCTGACTATCGCGAAATTACCTATTCACTCTTAGAAGCGCTAGAGATTTTTTAACTTCTAGATGTAGGTTAGTAAGAAATTCGCCAAATTTTTAAGCGCCGGCAAATCCCACGCGACGTTCCGAAATATCACCAATCTCTACAGAACCGATTTTTGATGCAGGAACCACATATTGGCGACCACGGGTATCGGTGAGGACTAATGGTTCTGAAGAAGTTAGCGCCTTCTTAATCATCGCCAGAACTTCTTCGCGATCTGCGCTAGTTTCAATCGTCAACTCTCTGACTTGATCAGCAACGGAGATGCGTACTTCAGAGCGAGCGCCTTCTGATTTGCCAGTGTTAGATTTCTTAGTTGTCATATTCGTATCCTAAAGATTTTGGTAGTTGCGCGCGATTTAAGTTCAATTCTGGAGGGGGAATCCAGAAATTCCACGCCAAAGAAGATTAGTCACCAGTGCGGCCGCTTTAGCTCGATCTATCTTCCCATCCTTTTCAAGCCAATGTCTCGCTGTGATCTGGGCGCAGCCAATAAGTCCAATGGCAAGCATCATCGACTCTTCTTTGGGAAAACCAGTGTCGAGTGAGATTACTGCGCTGACTGCAGCCGCGCAGTCATAGGTCATCCGATTGAGACGTTCACGAACTTGCGGTTCGATACTCATATCGCTTTCAAAAAGTAATCTAAATGCTCCTGCTTCATCATCAATAAAGCCAAAATAAGCATCGACAGTTGCTTTAACGCGATTTTTATTTTCCTTTGTTGACGCTATTGCTTTTTGTAAATCAAAAACTAAAGAATCAATATGAAGATCAAGAACAGCGAGATATAGATCTAGTTTTGAGGGAAAGTGCTGATAGAGAACGGGTTTACTTACTCCAGCACGATCAGCAATTTCGTCCATCGATGCGGCGTGATAACCAGAAACGGTAAAGACCTCAAGAGCCGCCGATAGCAATATCGCCCGACGCTCATCCCGCGGTAACCGAGACCGATTATCCAACTTGTCATTGCTGCTCATCGGTAGCATGGTACGAGAAATGGGCAAAATTCACTAATGTTTCGTTACGTGCAGAGGAAAAATTCTGGTTTTCTCAGCAACAAGTTTTGAAATCTACTAGTACTCTCTGCAATTAACTATGACTCAACCTCGATTACTTCTTGTTCACGCCCACCCCGATGATGAGACTATTAATAACGGTGTGACAATGGCGAAGTATGTAGCACAAGGCTTCGGCGTAACTCTTGTTACGTGCACGCGTGGTGAAGAGGGTGAGGTTCTTGTTCCAGAACTAGAACATCTTGCAAGTTCGCGTGAAGACAAACTTGGCCCACATCGAGAAATCGAATTACGTGATGCGATGGTCGCCCTCGGTGTCACAGACTTTAGATTCTTAGGCGCTCCTACAAAGCAATGGCGTGATAGCGGAATGATGGGTTCAGAGCCGAATAATCGAACTGACAATTTTTGGAATGCAGATATTGATGAGGCAGCAGAGTCACTCGTTACGGTTATTCTGGAGATTAAACCTCACGTCATGGTGACCTACGATGAAATTGGCGGATATGGCCACCCCGATCACATTCAAGCTCATCGAGTAGCGATGCGAGCAGCTGAATTAGCCCGAGAGCGCGGATGGAATATTCAAAAGATTTATTGGAACACGATTCCTCGCTCAATTATCGAACAGGGTATTGAGGCGATGAAAGGAACTGGCAATCAATTCTTTGGAGTGGAGAAAGCTGAAGACTTTCCATTTGCCCAACCTGATGAACTTGTCACAACAGTCATTAACGGCGAAGAGTATGTTGAAAAGAAAATGGCTGCGATGCGCGCACATCCCACACAGATTGCAGTCGATGGTCCTTTCTTTGCGCTTTCGGACAATTTAGGTTTCAAAGTTTGGGGATTGGAGTTCTATCGATTGGTCTACGGAGAACCGGCGGGAGAGCGTAATGCTGATGGTCGAGAGATTGATCTTTTTGCTGGCGTGAAATTATGAAATACCTTCTCTCATTAGTTTTTGGCGCACTAGTTGGGATTTCAGGAACCTTTTTACATAATGGTTATCGACCTTTAGGAGTAATCGTTTCCTTGGCGGCGGTTTCGATGGGAACACGCTTAATTCGGAATATGTATCTCTCGAAATTAGCCAGCGCTCTTTTTGGTATTGGATGGATATTTATAATTGTGAGGGCGTCGTCTTTGGGAAACGGGGGAGAAATCCTCATCGAAGCAAATCTCTTCGGAAATGTATTTGTCTTTGGTGGATTAGGTTTATTGGCAATCTCTGTTTTTCGTAAGCATTAGTTCAACTAGAGTTTGACTTTCCAGCTCCAATTCTGACCTTCTGCGCTATCGCGGACCTCAATTCCAAGTTCCAATAATTTGTCGCGCAGCTCGTCGCTGGTTGCAAAGTCTCTTTGACTACGAGCAAGTTCGCGTTGAGAGAGCAGTTGAGCTGCTTCTTCAGTTAACTGCTGCACAGGATTACTCTTGATGAGATTGAGTCCAAATAGTGAATCCACAGAGTTGAAAATCTCTGCTTTTTCTCCATCACTGAGCGAAGCGTCCTTTTCGATACTACGTAACTTAATCATGGCGCGCGGGGTATCCAGGTCATCACAGAAATCGTGGAAAATTTCAGAAATTATCTGACGTGATTGTTCGGATGATTGCGCTCCTACATCTGACCACCCTAGATATTTCTCACGCCAACGTTGCAAGGTAGAGAAAGCAGCACCAATCGATTGCCAAGAGAGATCCATCTGGCTGCGATAACGATTCTCCAAAAAGCAGAATCTGACTGCCAAAGGATCGATGCCTTTCGCTATGACATCGCGGAGCAA
The DNA here is from genome assembly GCA_036752125.1 of Candidatus Nanopelagicaceae bacterium. GTDB lineage: Bacteria > Actinomycetota > Actinomycetes > Nanopelagicales > Nanopelagicaceae > MAG-120802. The sequence continues at coordinate 7,609 of DAIOTH010000021.1, forward strand.
AACGACATTACCTGTGCTCTTGGACATCTTCCGGCCTTCAAATAGGAGATGTTCTCCATGAAGCCAGAGATCTACAGCTTCACCACCAACTAGTGGATTGGATTGCGCTCTTTCATTTTCATGATGGGGAAAACGAAGATCAATCCCTCCAATGTGTAAATCAACATGCCCTTCCAAATAATGTAGTGACATCGCTGAACATTCGATATGCCAACCCGGGAAACCTGAACCCCACGGCGTCTGCCAAATCATCTCTGTGCGATTTCCAGCTGCTTTCCAAAGTGCCCAATCGGCATGAAATTTTTTGGCGCCATCTTCACTATATTCATAACGATGGCCTGGTTTCAGCGCATCGAGACGATTTCCGCTGAGCTCGCCATAACTTTCAAACTTTTCCGCAGAAAAATATACCGATTCATCTTCACCAACGTAAGCAAAGTCTTTTTCGATAAGTTGAGAGATATGTTCGACCATCATGTCAATACATTCACTGGCACGAGGATATGCCTCTGCAGGTATTACATTCATTAATTGCAAGTCATCGTGAAACTTAGTTTCATAATCCCGTGCAATGGAAAAAGGATCTCGTTTCTCAACTTTAGATTGCGCTAAGAGCTTATCTTCTTCAAAATCCTCACTCATATGGCCAACGTCAGTGATATTTTGAATGAGGCGTACCTTAGATCCTGAGAATTCCAGGGTGCGTCGAACAAGATCACTCAGTAGAAAAGTTCGAAGATTGCCAACATGGGCATCGCGGTACACAGTCGGACCACAGCAATAGATTCGAAAACTCTTTCCGTCGCTCGAGGTAACGGGCTCGAGTCGCCGTTTTAGCGTGTCATAGATATGAAGGCTTTCTTTTTTGCCCGTCTCGCGCTTCATACCTGCTTATTCTGTAGGATAGCGAACCTAAAAGTCAGTAAGCGGCTCAGTTGATAACTAGGTGAAAATCTAGAACATGAGCGCTTCACGTGAGGCAAAGGAGAGTTGGACGTGACATATGTAATCGCCCTTCCCTGTGTAGATGTCAAAGATAAATCCTGCATTGAGGAATGTCCGGTTGACTGCATTTACGAAGGCGATCGCATGATGTACATCCAGCCTGATGAGTGCGTTGATTGTGGCGCGTGTGAACCTGTCTGCCCAGTTGAAGCTATTTATTATGAAGATGACGTCCCTTCACAATGGAATGAATACAAAGAAGTAAATGCCGAATTCTTTGATGAACTTGGTTCGCCGGGTGGTGCAAGCAAAGTAGGACCGGTCGCGAAAGATCATCCAAAACTTCTTCAAATCCAGAAGAAGCCGACAGGCGAGTAAGTAAGGAGTCTTTATCAAGCTCCCCGATTTTCCTTGGGATGCTCTCGCTCCGTATGGAGATAGAGCCAGACTTCACCCGCAAGGAATTATTGATCTATCGCAAGGCACCCCAGTAGACCCGACGCCAGAGTTCATTCAGAACTCACTTCGGGAGAGCACAAACTCACCAAGCTATCCCGTTACAACTGGCTCACCAGATCTTCGGGCTGCACTGAAAAAGTACTGCGTAGAAATTCTTGGTGCGACTGGTGAATTTGATGTGCTTCCTACCATCGGCTCAAAAGAGATGGTTGCGCTCCTTCCTTTCTTGCTCAATGCGAAGAGAATTCTTATCCCTGAAATCGCCTATCCCACTTACAAAGTCGGGGGGATTCTGGCTGGGGCCGAGGTCATCGAAGTTGATCTAAATGCGGCGCTATGGCCGAAGGAAAAGATTGATCTAGCGTGGATTAACTCACCTTCAAACCCCACAGGCAGGGTTCATAGTGAAAGTGAATTACAGGCTGCTTTGGATTGGTCGCAGAAAACTGGAGCAGTTCTTGCCAGCGATGAGTGCTACTTATCATTCCCAGATTCAAAGCAGGGAAGTTCAGTGCTAGCGCTTACAGCAGGTCGCAATACAAATGTCTTGGCAGTTCACTCTCTTTCTAAACGATCCAATTTGGCTGGCTATCGCGGTTCTTTTATTGCTGGGGATTCATTATTGATTTCCCGATTACTTGAAATTCGCAAACACATGGGGATGATGGTCCCGCTGCCAATCCAGAAAGCAGTTGCTACCGCTCTCTCTGATGAATTGCATGTTAAAGAGCAAGCAGAGCGTTACAAAAACCGTAGAAAAGTCCTGCGTCGAGAACTCGAAGCTCAAGGATTTACCATTGAATATTCTGAAGCGGGCCTTTATATCTGGTGCACTCGCGGTGAAGAAGATTGGTCAACAGTGCAATGGTTTGCAGAGCGCGGAATCTTGGTTACCCCTGGTCGTTTCTATGGTGATAAAGGTTCGCGGCACGTCCGGATTGCGTTAACTGCAACTGATGAAAAAATTGGTGAAGCTGTCAGAAGGTTGGCTAGTTAATTCATGGCGATTGAGCCTGACTCAGTGATGCCCATTACCAAGGCAATTCTTCTCGTTGGCGGAAAAGGCACCCGTCTTGCGCCGCTCACGGACTCAACGCCTAAACCCATGTTGAAAGTCGCGGGAAAACCGGTCACTGAACATCAAATCGTAAAGGCGCGAGAAGCCGGTATTACACACTTAGTTTTAGCTACTTCTTACTTAGCAGAAGTTTTTCAACCATATTTTGGCGACGGTTCTCGTTTTGGTCTCTCCATTACATACGCGATCGAAGAAGTTCCACTTGGAACCGGAGGTGCAATCGCAAATGCAGCTGCACATCTTGATCTGGCGCCCAATGAATCAGTAGTTATTTTTAATGGAGATGTACTAAGCGGCCACGACCTCAAAGCTCAGATCTCCTTGCATCAAGAGCGGAACGCAGATGTAACGCTCTATCTCACGAGAGTTGAAGATCCGCGCGCCTATGGATGCGTACCCCTTGACTCTCAAGGGCGAGTACTTGAGTTTCTTGAGAAAATGGAGAATCCAATCGCAGACACTATTAATGCCGGTTGCTATATTTTTAAAGAGAGCGCCCTCGCGATGATTCCACGTAACACGGTGGTGAGTGTCGAACGAGAAATTTTCCCAGCGCTACTAGATGAAGATTTTGAAGTATTTGGTTATCACGATGGAAAGTATTGGATTGATATGGGAACGCCTCAATCTTTTATTAAGGCATCTCGCGATTTGATACTTCACCCGGCAATTTCCAGCGCCACAGAACTATCGGGCGATGGTTTTGTGGCAGCGCCCAGTTCTGCAATTGATCCCAGCGCATCGATTGGCGAAGGTACTTCGATCTGGGATGGCGCACGGATTGAAGCGCGGTCTCGGATCATGGGTTCGATAATCGGCGAGAATGTTCATGTGGGCGAGGGAGCGGAAATAATTGATAGCTATATTGCCCCAGAGCTGACAATTCCAGCCGGAAAGAAGATTGTGGGCCAAATATTCTCTCGATGAGAGATATCTCAAGTTTTTAATGGATATTTCTTCGATTTTGGTGGATTTTTTCTCAGAAGCGACTTGACTCAGAGGAATAACAAGCGTGTAATTCACCCATTAGGCCAGCCACCCGATGCGGGCCACTGTCGTAGGAGTATTGCTAATGACTGATGCTCGTCGAAATGAGCAGGCTTTCATTCCCGGCCCTAGTATCCAGTTGGGTAACGGCGAAATTGTGGAGCTATCCTGGCAAGAGCGTGCGCTCTGCGCCCAGACTGATCCCGAAGCATTCTTCCCCGAAAAAGGCGGTTCGACTCGTGAAGCTAAGCGCGTCTGTCTCTCCTGTGAGGTCAGACAAGAGTGTCTTGAATACGCTCTCGCCCATGACGAACGCTTTGGAATTTGGGGCGGACTTTCCGAACGTGAACGTCGCAGACTTAAGCGTCGTCCCGCATAAATTTGCACCAGACAAATTTCATTTAGTTTCTAATTTCGTTCTTCTCGAAGATTCGAGGCGGTGAAATGCCGACTTCTTCTCAAAACTTTGTCACTGCCATCATCGTTTCTCATGATGGAGCACTTTGGTTGCCCGAAGTTGTTGCATCACTTGCAAAGCAGAAACGCACAATAGATCAAGTGATAGCAATCGATACGGGCTCACAAGATAGTTCAGTAAAACTTCTGAAGAGTTCTGGAATTACAACGCTCACTGCAGATCGTGAAACTGGTTTTGGTGCAGCAGTGAAAGAGGCGTTGGGAAGTTCAAAACTCAAGTCTGCTCCCAATGACGCAACTGAATGGATCTGGTTAATTCATGATGATTGTGCGCCTGCAGCTCATGCGCTGCAAGAATTACTTGCTGCCGTTGAAGAGCGACCCAGCGTTGCGATGGTTGGACCGAAGTTGCGTGGTTGGCATGATCGCAACCATCTTCTTGAAGTAGGAGTGAGCATTGCTGGCAATGGTGCGCGATGGACGGGCCTTGAATATCGAGAGCAAGATCAAGGTCAACATGACAATGTTGGTGAAGTACTCTCAGTCAGCACTGCAGGAGCTCTCATCCGTCGAGATGTCTTTGAAGAGTTAGATGGGTTTGATCCAGAGTTATCACTTTTCAGAGATGATGTTGATTTTGGTTGGCGAGTGCACACTGCCGGTCACTCGGTCATCGTTGCTCCACGGGCCATCGCATTTCATGCCGAAGCGGCATCTAACGAACGACGTAGCGTTGATGTAAAAGGTGCACTACTTCATCGTCCATTACTTTTGGATCGACGTCACGCTGCATATGTTTTACTGGCAAATTCGTCATGGTGGTTGGCTCCATTTATTGCACTTCAACTTCTAGGCGCATCACTCTTTCGTGCAATTGGCTATCTATTGGCGAAGCTACCTGGATATGCCCTTGATGAAATTGCGGCGGTAGCGCTCTTAATTCTGCAGCCACAAGATCTAATTCGAGCGCGGCGAAATCGAAGAAAAAATCGCTTAGTTTCTTCTCGAGTTGTAGCCCGTTTCGTCCCACCACGAGGCTCTCAATTGCAACTCGCTTTTGAGCGAACCAGGTCGGCGATTTCACGCTCGTGGAAATCGAGCTCAATTAAGAAGGATTCAGAAAGCGTTACTCCCTCTGCTCTCGACCTCAACGATGAACAGCTCGAAAATGCTGACATTGACCTAGTCAAAGCGCCATCGCCAATTACTTGGTTATTGAAGCGACCAATTCTTACGATTTCCCTTCTAGTAACACTGATTACTCTCGTTGCATCGCGAAATCGCTTTGGTCAGCTCGTTGGTGGCGCGTTACCTGAAGCTCCCAAACGAGCCATGGAATTACTGAGTATGTATGCCGACTCTTGGCACACAGTGGGGTTGGGTTCAAGTGCAAATATGCCACCTTGGGTGGCATTTGTTGGTCTCACCTCATTATTTACTGGAGCAAATGCATCGCTCTTCTTAACTGCACTATTTATCTCTGCTCTACCTCTGGCAATGTGGGGAGCATATTTATTAGCGCGAAAGTTCACGGAGCTACACTTCTTAGCTCTCGGAGCTTCGCTCATTTACGCTTTTTCTCCAGTCACTCTTGCCGCCATCAATTCTGGACGACTTGGAACCGTAATTTTGATTGTGCTGGGGCCGTGGTTGGTTCGTTCACTCTTTGGATTGGAGCAACTCGAAAGTCTTAATTGGCGAAAGACGTGGTGGTTAGCGCTCTTACTTTCAATTGTATGCGCCTTCTCTCCACTCGCATTTATGTCAATAGTCTTGTGGCAATTCATTCTTGTGATCTTTGACGTTGTAGCTTTCAATTCCAGAACAAATCCTATGAATAAAGAGAATTTTGATCGTCGAAATGCTCGTCGCATCGCACTGATTGCTACACCAATAGCTGTCTGCGCGCCTTGGTCAATTGAATTTATTCTTCACCCTTCACGCATACTTCTTGATCCAGGAATCAACCTTGCGGGTGGCGAAGTTTTATCGATAATACTTGGGAATCCAGGTGGCGTAGGGTCCCCGCCAATCTGGGTTTTATCGCCAATATTGCTCATATCTCTTATTGCAATATTTGTAAGTACTACAGCTCGACTTGGAGAAGTAGCACTTTTCTTTATTGGATTTGCTGCGTTACTCGGCTCTCGAGAAGTTGCAGGCCATGGCAGCTTTGTTCCTCAGCAACTCTGGGTCGGAAGTTTGATGGTTATTCCAACTTTGACGGCGCTAGTGGCTGCCGTCCTTCTCGTTGATAAGTACGTACCAACAATGTCTCAATCTCATATTAACTACCGGCATATTCTGCTGGGGATAACAAGCATTCTCTCCGTGTTCTCAGTTCTCTTTTCTGCTGGATGGTGGGTCTCGACAGCAGATTCATCTCCTGTGAGAGCCAAATCTGAATCTGCTCTTCCAGCCTTCTTAAGTGCGAGCGCTCAAACCGAAGATCGTTTCAAGACTCTGGTATTTCGATCTTATGGAGGAAAGATCAATTACTTTGTTGCTAGAGAAGGCGATCTTAAGTTAGGAGAGCCTGATGTAATGACGGGATTAACTCCTGTCATAAATAAAGCGGTCATAGATCTGGTTTCAGGATCAGGTGTCACGAGCAGCAGCGTTTTTGCAGAGTTTGGGATTCGTTATCTCTTCATGGCGCGTCCGCTCAATGAGGAATTGGTTCGCACAATTGATGGAGCAGGAGGCTTTACTCGCGCGGCTTCGACGAATGAGGGAATCACCTGGAAGATTCCTGGCGCCCTCGGACACATTTCATTCTTATCGCAAGATGGTAGTTATTCAGTTCTGCCAAGTGGTGAAATTGGTGCCGAAGGCACACTTACTAGCGCAGGAACTATTGTCATCACGGAAAAATTTGATCAACGGTGGAAAATGTTGCTCAATGGGTCATATGTTGAGGCAAAAGAAACCGAGAATGGTGTTCCAAGATTTATTGCTTCAGAAGCAGGCGACTTTGTTATTTACCATGATGCGACATCACGTCGAGGCTGGATTTCACTTCAAATTATCGTATTTGTAACGCTGATCGTTCTCGCTCTTCCAGCTCGTCGCAGACGTAGCCAGATGCGAGAGGAGGAGTTGGCATGACAGACGCTCTCTCCAAGAAATTAACTGAAAGTGCGAAAGAAACACGAGCCGCTATTGCACTTCTCATATTTATTCTGATTTTGCACATTGCTCATCTGCTCCCACAAACTACTTCTATCACCGAAGTTACTCAGTCCTATCCTGCTACTGCATGCCCTGGACCAATAGGGGATGCAAAAGCCACCGCTCTTATTCCAAACAAACGAGTCACGATCCGAGAAATCAACAAACCACAAGCGGATATGCGCAAGAACAATCAAGGTTCCTATCTGATGAGTCAAGGTGCGCTCCTTGTTGAAGGAAGTTCAGCAAATACTGTGGAACTTCAAACGCGGGCAAATAAATGGACTGCTGCGACAACATGCACAGTGAGTGATCCAGTTGCCTGGTTTGTAGGCGGGACAGCAAATGTAACAAGCCAATCGAAGATAATTTTAGTTAATAGTGGTTTAAGTGATGCAGTCGTTGACATCACAAGTTATTCAGAAAATGGTGGAACTCAACCTGTACCAATAACAGTGAAGCCATCTTCAGAGAAGGTGATTCGAGTAGATTCACTTGATCCTGGTGCAAATCAAATCGTCATAAAGGTTGAAACACGTAGCGGGCGAGTTACAAGCTATTTATTAGATGAGCGGGTTAGAGGATTAAACAATGTGGGAGGCGATTTTGTAGCGCCAGTCGGTGCAGCTTCGCGAGAGTTAATAATTCCTGGTCTTCCAATCAATTTTGGAGATAATAGTAAAGTTGAACATCGCATTAGAATTATGACACCTGGAAAAGTAGATGCGAGCGCAAGTGTTGAAGTGATCTCGCCAGAAGGAGTCTTTATTCCAGTCGGATTTGGAAACTTCACACTTAAGCCAGAAGAAGTTCGAGATATAAACCTAAGCGGAGTTGATTTAGGAAAGAAGACTTTTGCTCTCAAAATCACGGGATCTGAACCGATTATTGCTTCAGTCTTTACTGAAGCTAAGAAAGGTTCACTCTCGGACTTTATGTGGAGTTCTCCAGCCCAGCCCTTTGGAACTGTCTCCTTGAATTTGTATGGATTAGAACCAACCTTTTCATTTGCGAGCGAGCGCATACAGATTGATATTTCGTGGCGAGATAATCGAGGAAAGAGTGGAAGTAAGACGCTCATCGGAGAAGAAATTGTCAATTGGAAAGTTCCTGCAAATACACGCTTGATAACGATCGTGAATAGGTCAGGCTCTGTTGGTGGCATGTCATGGATTACCCAGGACGGAATCACACACTTACCGATTGCGTTAAGTACAAATCTTGAAAGCGCCACGAAGCCCATTGCTGATATCTCAGTTATCCAGCCCTAGGTTTTGAGCGTCTTAGAGAATGTCCTTCATTAAATGAGCCAAGCAATTCGAAAGTAAAGTGAGACTCAATAAGAAGTCTGTAAGGTCAATACAAGTTTTTTGCGCTGAGTCCGACTAATCTCACGACATGTCATCAGGGACCAACTCATCCTCATCT
>DAIOTH010000022.1:0-15242 GCA_036752125.1 Candidatus Nanopelagicaceae bacterium
TAACTTCGTGCGCAGGAATGTAGCCCCAAGTCCGAGAGTCACTCATACGTAGTTCTACTTCTGGATCGCGATTGTCGCCTTCGACCCAGTAAGCGCCACTATGTGATTTCTGGATTCGTTTAATGAAAAAAATTCCTGGCATTTCTTCGCGTTCAATGACGACTACGCTGGTGAGCGGCAACTCTCTCTCGACTCCTGTGAACCACTTAACAAGGAGTACATCGCCGTCGTTATAGGTAGGAGACATGGACTCGCCAGCGACCTTGACTCGACGTAGGCCCATAAAGCCAAATTTCGCCATGGCGGGTAGTCTTCCACTAACACGCAAGTCTTACGAAGTGAGGAATCTTATGCTTACAGTTCATGCACATTGCGATCTACCTTGTGGCGTTTACGATCCAGCGCAAGCCAAGATCGAAGCGCAATCAGTCAAAGCATGTATGGAGAAATACGCCGCATCATCTGATCCAGATTTTAAGGCTCGCGCTGTTTCCATCAAGGAAGCGCGTTCCAACATGGTCAAAGAACATCTCTGGGTTCTATGGACCGACTACTTCAAGCCAAATCATTTTGAAGCACATCCACAACTTCATGGCCTATTCAACGAAGCCACAAAACTTGCCGGAGCAGCTGGCACAAAGGGAACTGTTGATGTTGCTGTTGCAGATAAGCTCATTGCAAAGATTGATGAGATTGCTGAAATCTTCTGGGCTACAAAGAAGTAATCACTCAGTTTCTCTCTGAGAAATCAGAGTAAACGCGGCGGTCCGCGCTAGGAACGAAACTCGTTCCACTAAGTTTCGACGCATCATTGATGCCGCAACTAAGCGCGGGCCGTCATGTATTTCGCAGACAAAAGTTAAAGTTCCTTCTTCAAATGCGACACATGTCGCAGCGCCTTGTACTTCTGAGCCAATTCCAACTGATTCATGAACTTCTAATTCAATATCAGCAAGATATGTTGATTCACCATTATCAAGAAATTCAGCAAGTGCGGAGTTGCACGCGCTTTCCATCAGAGTAACTAGAAAACTGGTGGAGAGAATGGGCATATCGCCACTTCCGTGAGCGAGCGCTGTATCGCCCGGACGGACCACCATCTGGGAAATTCCGACCGCGCCGACAACTTGTTCCCCCTGCATGGGAAATTAACCTAGCAGGATATGAGCTAACTAGAAGGGAAAGTCTCTCCGAATTTCGTGGGAAGTTTCGATCTCAATCTGGGTTTCACCATCAATTGTGATTTCAGTTCGGCGATATTGAGTGATGATTTCAGTTTGGGTGTAGCCGGCTAACTCTTGTAGCTGCAGTTCATGGAGTTGGTGAGCAATCCGCTCTTGCAAAGTTGAGGGCGCTGTTTCGCAGCATGAACGAGTAAGAAGGGTTCTGATGAGGTTAAGAGCGCGGCGCTCTGTCTCAAGTTGTTCGCGGCATCCTTCACATTCCTGAAGATGGAACGCGATTTGATTGAAGGTTGCTGAGTCGTCAATCTCATTGTCAATGAAGAGTACGAGGGATTCGCGGCAATTCTCACATGATGCGTTACTCATTCCGCGCCCCCTTTCACATATCCACGCTCGCGAGCGTAATCGGTCAATTTCTCGCGAAGTTGTTTACGACCGCGGTGCAAACGTGACATGACAGTTCCAGCAGGAACGCCAACAATTTCTGCAATTTCTTTATAGGAGAAACCTTCAACATCGGCGAGAAAAACCGCCATACGAAACTCTTCAGGAATTTCCGCTAGAGCGTTTTTGATATCGCTATCAGGTAAGTTTTCTAGAACTACATCTTCCGTTGATTTACCTTGATCGCTGGTGTGTGAAGAAGCCTCAGCAATCTGCCAATCTTCTAATTCAGAGTCTGATGTTTGGGGGCGGCGTTGATCTTTTCTATAGGTATTGATGAAGGTTGTTGTGAGAACTCGATAGAGCCATGCTTTGAGATTCGTACCTGGTTCAAATTGATGAAAAGAGGTGTAAGCCTTTGCGTATGTGTCTTGTACTAAATCTTGAGCATCTTCCGGATTTTTTGTGTATCGCATGGCCGCGGCATAAAGCTGGTTCATGTATTGCAGCGCATCGCGCTCAAATCTCTTTTTACGTTCCGCAGCGCTCTCTTTTTCCCGATCGACGCGCACCAATTCTCCAGCGCTGCTGGAGTCTGGGGTCGAGATTTCGGTCGGCATTGATGCCAAGGTTATCGCCACAGTCGTTCAACTCGCATTTTGTCTCGGATATTCCCCACAAACTCTGAGAGATTTATCTAGCGCTGCCACGATTAGAACAGAGTCTCGGGCTCCCCTAATTCGATCGGTGTGACAAGTTCCGCTCCGTTATTGCGGATTGAGTTAACAAGGGGCGCAACGGGCCAATATTGCAGATGGTCATCGGGTTTTTCGATCTTCATTAGTCCGCGTACTTGTTCTACATCAGTTAGTGATGAATCCATCCAAGTGCTCCACCGCTCACGTGGCAGGAAGAGCGGCATACGGTTATGTACTTTTGCAAGATCGCCAACTGCATCGCGAGTAATAATTGCAACGCTATCTTTAATTTCACCATCAGGTGAGATCCAACGATCATAAATTCCAGCGAATGCCAAGAGTTTATTGTCATCGCGAGATATGAACACGGGTTGCTTAGTCTTGTATCGACCAAGTTCGGTGGCCCATTCGTAATATCCCGAAGCTGGCACTAAACAACGATTGGATCTAAAAGCTTTTCTAAATGTTGGTTTTTCGTGAACTGATTCAGAGCGGGCATTAATGGCCTGCGATTGGCTACGAACCGCTTCAACCGAATTCTTGCTCCACGGTGCAACAAGTCCCCATGATGCAATCTTGATCTCATCATTTTTGATGATGTAAATATCTTGAGTTGGCTTGATATTCCAATCCACCGGAAGAGTGCGATCTGGAAGCCCAGCGGTAGAAAACTCCTCTGCAATGTCTGTGAGCATGGCTGAGAGCGCAAATCGACCGCACATGCTCCTAATCTATTACTCAAACTTCTTCTCATTGCTATCAACTAGAATCACCTATATGTGGCGCGCTCCGTTTAGAGGTAATAATCCTGTTGCTGCCACCATCACAATTCCTGGTTCAAAATCAGTAACGAACCGTGCGCTCATCTTGAGCGCACTTGCGAGCACTCCTTCAACTTTGCGTCGTCCACTTCGTTCCCGCGATACCGAACTTATGGCTCAAGGACTTCGAGCACTCGGAGTTGGTATTACCGAAAGCGTTGATAACACAGGCGATGAAATATGGAGTATTACACCGGGCCCACTCTTTGGCCCTGCTTCAATTGATGTAGGTAATGCCGGAACAGTAATGAGGTTCCTCCCGCCATTAGCTGCCTTAGCCCGCGGTCTAGTTAATTTTGATGGCGATCCTCGTTCTCACGAACGCCCACTTGGTCCAGTAATTAAAGCGCTCGAAGCGCTGGGAGTTTCGATAGACCATAAGAATAGATTTGCTCTTCCACTAACTATCAACGGTTCGGGATCGCTGAACGGCGGCGTCATAGAAATTGATGCAAGTTCATCGAGTCAATTTGTTTCGGCACTTCTGCTCGTGGGACCTGCTATGAAAAATGGAATCACTGTGAGACATATTGGAGAAACACTTCCATCTCAACCACATATCGATATGACTGTTGCGATGTTGCGCCAATTTGGTGCAGATGTAGATGACTCAACGCCCGCCCAGTGGAGCGTTAAACCTGGATTATTGCGAGGTCAAGATATGGTCATCGAACCAGATCTCTCTAACGCTGCGCCATTTATGTCGGTCGCACTTGTTTGTGGTGGTGAAGTAATAATTCGTGATTGGCCAAAAGTTACAACTCAACCGGGTGATTCACTCCGTGAAATTTTTACTCGCATGGGCGGACAAGTTAGTTTTACTGATCAGGGTTTGAAAGTCTCAGGTACTGGAGTTCTTCATGGCATCGATATTGATCTTCATGATGTAGGTGAATTAACTCCATCTATCGCAGCTGTCGCAGCTTTGGCAGATTCACCTTCATCACTCCGCGGCATCGGACATCTACGACTACACGAAACTGATCGATTAATTGCGCTCCGCACCGAGATTAATAACCTTGGTGGAAATGTGACGGAAGAAGAGAGCGCGCTCCACATCACGCCTGCCCCACTTCATGCTGGAACATTTCATACTTACGAGGATCATCGATTAGCTACTGCTGGCGCGGTTATTGGCCTTGTTGTTGATGGCATATCGGTAGAAAACATTGAAACCACTCGAAAAACCCTCCCTGATTTCCCGGGACTTTGGAGTGAAGTACTCAATGGCTAGACGCCGCCCTGATGAGAGCGATATTCGGATTCGCCCACCGCGCTCCACACGTCCACGCAGTAAAGATCGACCTTCACATAAAGATTCAGTAAGTGCCATTGTTGTTACGGTCGATCGCGGCCGAACTTTGTGTCGGACTGATAAGGGTGTCTTGGTTAATTCCATGAAAGCCAGAGAGCTTGGCAAGAACTCAGTTGTGGTGGGAGATCAAGTAAATCTTGTTGGCGATACCAGCGGAGCTGAAGGTTCCTTGGCTCGTATTGTCGGAGTTCAGCCGCGTCGTAATTCTCTCTCTCGAACTATTGATGATGCTGGGGCATTTGAAAAAACTATCGCTGCAAATATAGATCAGATGATAATTGTTGCCGCATCTGCAAATCCCGAGCCGCGACATGGATTTATAGATCGTTGTTTGGCGGTTGCATACGATCAAGGAATAGTTCCAATAGTCGTCATGACTAAGTCTGATCTGAACAATCCAGAAGATTTTCTAAGAGCTTATGACGCCCTTGATGTGAAATCTTTTGCTATTCAACGAGGTGGAGATTTAAGAGATATACAAGCTGCGCTTCAGAATAAGAGTTCGGTATTGATAGGACATTCAGGAGTTGGTAAGTCAACTCTTGTAAATGCTCTTTTGGGTGAGACTCATCGCGCAACTGGTGATGTTAATGATGCAACTGGTCGAGGGCGCCACACTTCTTCAAGCGCAATAGCTTTTGAACTTCCCTCAGGTGGGACAATCATTGACACTCCAGGCGTCCGATCATTTGGGTTGGAACATATTGATAAATCCCGCGTAATTAGCTCTTTTGAAGAGTTAGGAAAAGCTATTGCGCGTTGCCCAAAGAATTGTTCCCATGACGAAGAGATGTGTGCTCTAAATGACTATGTATTGGAGCACCCCGAAAGAAAACTACGGGTAGAAAGTCTGCGACGACTGCTCGCATCAAGCTCTCAGCCGTTAATCTAGGCTCACCATGAAGTATCCCGGCGATCTATTGAGCGATGTTGAACTCTTAAAGTTACTCGCCGATGCCAGCGATGAAATTTCTTTTGATCGATTTCATTCCCAGGATCTACAGATTGAAACGAAACCAGATTCAACTCCTGTCACCGACGCAGATCGTGCCGTAGAGAAAAAGATTCGCGAGATACTTGCATCTGAGAGACCTCAGGACAAGATAGTTGGCGAAGAATTTGGAAGCCCTAATGAAATTAAACCGGGCGAACGTTATTGGGTCATCGATCCAATAGATGGGACTAAGAACTTTCTGCGTGGTGTTCCTATCTGGGCATCGTTAATCGGACTGGTATCTAGAAATAACGATGGAGAAGATCAAGTAATTGCCGGAATGGTTAGTTCCCCAGCACTCTTTCGCCGTTGGTACGCTGCTCTTGGATTCGGCGCCTTTACCGAAGTGAATGGCGGAGCCGCGGTGCAAATCTCTGTTTCAAACGTTAAGAATTTAAACGATGCATCACTTTCATTCTCCGATTTAGTTGGGTGGGGTGAACGTAGGGATTTGTATCTTGCTTTCATGGAACGAGCCTGGAGAGTGCGTGGCATTGGAGATTTCTGGTCACATATGTTGGTCGCAGAAGGCGCAGTTGATATCGCTGCAGAGCCAAAATTGGCGCTCTGGGATATGGCAGCTGTTGCCATTGTGGTTAAAGAGGCTGGTGGACGCTTTAGTGATCTGGAAAATAATGATGGTCCTTTTGGCAAAAGTGGCGTCTCCACAAATGGCTATCTCCATGATGTATTTATTAAGGCAATCAACTCATGAGTACTGAAAGCGTTCAAGAAAAGCTAGAACAAGTAGATCTTGCTATAAATGGCATGACATGTTCTTCCTGCGTTGCGACAGTGGAACGCTCACTCAATAAAGTTCCTGGCGCCCAAGCCACAGTAAATCTTGCAACGGAAACCGCTCATATTCTCGTTCCAGAAGGCACGCGCACCCAAACTCTTATAGAAGCGGTGTCGAAAGCTGGCTATAGCGCAAAACTGCGTACCAATGAGATGGAGAGTTTTTCTCATACTCGCAAACTTGGGATTCGGGTAGTTCTCTCTTTGCTGCTCACAATCCCGGTCGTTCTGCTATCGATGTGGCATGACGTTCACAAGCGAGTTGATCAAATTATTCTTGATCAACTTCAAATATTGAATATACCTGCGCCTCTGTATTCTGCAACTGGCTGGTTGGTGATAGCGCTGAGCGCTCCTGTTGTACTTATTATCGCTTGGCCAATCCATCGTGCTGCACTTCGCAACTTGGCACACCCAACTATGGATAATTTAATTTCACTCGGCTCTCTCACGGCGTTTGGCTGGTCGATATATGCCAACTCAACGGGGGCTGGAGATATTTATGCGGAGGTCGCAGCTTCGGTTGTTTCCTTCATTGTTTTAGGTAGGTATTTGGAAGCGCGGGCAAAGAAACGCGCTGGTTCTACTTTGGCACATTTGCTGTCACTTAACCCAAAAGAAGTCACCATCTTGCGCGGTAATGAGGAATTACATGCTCCTATTCAAAACTTACAAATCGGTGATCGCTGTGTTGTGAAGCCAGGAGATCGCATTCCTACCGATGGAGTTGTTGTTGAAGGCACGAGTTCCGTTGATAACTCGCTATTGACTGGTGAATCCCTTCCCATTGATGTCACGTTAGGCAGTGAAGTAATTGCGGGTTCCATTAATAAATCTGGACGTCTGGTTATCGAAGCGCGTCGAATTGGAAATGACACCGAGCTTGCTCGAATTACCAAAATGGTGCTGACCGCTCAAGGCGAGAAGGCGCCAATTCAAAAATTCGCTGACCGCATCAGTAACGTCTTTGTGCCAATTGTCATTGCGCTTGCGATTGCAACATTTGTTACCTGGTACTTGCTCGATAACTCACTCCAGGATTCGATGCGGGCTGCCGTGGCACTTCTTGTTATTGCATGCCCATGTGCGCTGGGGCTTGCTACTCCGGTTGCGCTTTTAGTTGCGACTGGGAAGGGAGCATCGGCGGGAATAGTGCTTCGTAAGACATCTGCGCTTGAAGTTGCTACCAAGATTTCTACAGTTGTGCTTGATAAAACGGGAACGCTCACAACGGGTGCAATGAAAGTTCAGAACATCACGATTCCTGATCTGGGCAAGAACTCCCCTGGTGTCACGCCCCATGAATTGTTAATGGCAGTTCACTCTCTTGAGAAAGAAAGTAGCCATCCCATTGCCTCTGCAATTGTTGCAAACCTTGCATCCCAAGGCATGGGACGCAAAGAGTTACGCGACTTTGTTGAAACAGCAGGCCAAGGTGTCGCGGCAAGAATTAGATTTGGCGAAAGAGATATGCCAGTTCTTATTGGAACACCAGAATCAATTCGCAGAGCGACAGTATCGCTTCACCCAGAACTTGAGGCTGCAGTCTCAGGGGCTCGACTCCGCGGTAATTCAGTCGCGGTTGTCGCCATTGATGGAATTGCAACGGCTGTCTTTGAAGTCGGAGATACCTTAAGAACTGATGCGAAAGACACAATTTCAGAGTTTAATCAACGCGATATTGATACATGGTTGATTACCGGAGATAGCGAAGCTGCCGCGCATCAAATCGCAATTGAAGTTGGAATTCCTACCAAGAATGTAATCGCACTTGCTACTCCTGAGAGAAAGATTGCAAAGATTAAAGAGCTCCGTTCAGCAGGAGAAAAGGTTCTGATGATTGGCGATGGCATCAATGACGCTGCTGCCATTTCAGAGGCGGATCTCAGTATGGCTTTAGGCACAGGTACCGATACAGCGATTGCTAGCGCTGATATCACCTTAATGAGACCGGAATTAAAGAGTGCAATTTCAGCATTAAATCTCTCTAAAAATACTCTGAGAATTGTCCGAACAAATCTTCTTTGGGCTTTCATTTATAACGTTATTGGTATGCCGATTGCAGCTTTGGGTTTATTAAATCCAATGTACGCCGGAGGTGCGATGGCAGCCTCAAGTCTCTTTGTTGTCCTTAATTCGCTTCGTTTGAACCGCGCCAGTACGCTCGCGGCGTGAATTTAACAACCTCAACCTGGCTCATAACTGTTGGCCTTATTGTGGGCCTTCTACTCTTTGACCTACTTACGTCGACGCGAAAAGCGCATGATGTCTCATTTAAGGAAGCATCGTTCTGGTCGATTTTCTATATCGCTGTTGCGATAATTTTCGGAGCTTGGGTGTGGAGTGACTTTGGTGCCCAATTTGGTAAAGAATATTTCGCTGCATATATCGTTGAGAAATCGCTTTCGGTAGATAACCTCTTTGTCTTCCTCATCATTCTCACCAATTTTGCGGTTCCATCTATTTATCATCAGCGAGTTTTGATGGTTGGAATTGTGCTTGCCCTGGTGATGCGTGCGATTTTTATCGCTCTTGGTGCAGCAGCCCTCAAGGCTTTTTCATTTACCTTCGTTATTTTTGGTGGGATATTGCTTTGGACAGGAATCAAACTTTTCCAGCATTGGGATGAGGATCCTGATCCATCCGAAAATGCGATAGTCCGTTTTGTACAACGCAAGTTCCGCTTCACAAACGAATTCCATGGTGGAAAAGTTTTTATTAAAGAAAATGGAAAGCGAATAGCCACTCCGCTCTTACTTGTCATGGTTGCAATTGGCGCTACTGACTTGCTCTTTGCCCTTGACTCTATTCCTGCAACTTTTGGCGTGACTCAAGAGCCATTTCTAGTATTTGCAGCAAACGCTTTTGCACTTCTTGGACTACGCGCACTTTATTTCTTGATTAAGAATCTTGTGAACAAGCTCATTTATCTTTCAATGGGCCTTGCCTTTATCTTGATCTTCATTGGATTTAAGTTGATTCTGGTCTGGGCTCATGAGGAATGGGCCAACATTCCAAAGATCTCCACAAACTTCTCACTTGCAGTGATCGGAGCGATTCTTCTGATCTCTACAGTTGCAAGCTTGATTAAGTCCAAGCGTGACCCGTCTGCAAAGGGCCATGCAGGACGTATGTCTGACCCAAAAAAGAAAAAAGACGCTTAGTTTTCTAAGCGTCTTTCTCTTAAAGTAGCGGGGGCAGGATTTGAACCTACGACCTCTGGGTTATGAGCCCAGCGAGCTACCGAGCTGCTCCACCCCGCGTCGGTTGCCCTAATCGTAGAGGCTGCGCTCAATTACGCCAAAACGATTAACGATTTTGCGCTGAAACCGCTGCTTCGATTGCAGACTTCAAACGATCTTGCGCTTTTCCATAAGCAGCAAAATCACCTTTAGCGAGAGCAGCTTGTGCATCGCGTAACGCTTGTTGTGCACTCGCTAATGCATTTGCAAGATCTCTATTTGTTCCCGTCGAAGGTGTTGAAGTTCCACCACTAGACGGAGTCGAAGTTGAAGTTCCAGAGTCTCCGCCGAAGACTTGATCCAACGCACCTTGAAGTGTGTCATCAAATCCAATCTTCTCACCAAAGGAAACGAGAACTTTCTGTAGCAACGGATAAGCCGCAGCATTTGCTGTGGCACGAACATAAACTGGTTGCACATACAGCAATCCGCCACCAACTGGAAGCGTCAACAAGTTTCCAAGTACAACATCAGATCCACCTTGACGTAGCAGTGAAAGTGATAGCGCAACCGTTGGATTTGCTTCGAAGTTCGATGCAACTTGAGAAGGTCCCGCGACGTTTGTGGAGCGCTGTAATTGGAGAACTGTGAACTTTCCATAGTCCTCACCTGGATCTGAATTCACAACTGCGAATGCCGAGAGGTTTTCGCGACCACCACGTGGAACGAATGGAGTTGTGAGCGAGAAGGATGCTTTCTTCTCACCTGGAAGTTGGAGCGTGTAGTAATAAGGAGGTTGTGCACCAGCGTTAGCGCCCAGCGTTGATGGGTCACGTGGTACGCGCCAGAAATCTTGTCCGCCATAGAAAGCGTTGGCGTTCTTCACGTGATAGAGCGAGAGAACATCGCGCTGTACGCGGAAGAGATCTTCAGGATAGCGAACATGAGATACCAAGGAATCTGACATCTCAGATTTCTTCTTGATAACTCCCGGGAATGCCTTCATCCATGTAGCAAGTACTGGATCCTTTTCATCCCACGCATAGAGAGTCACTGTTCCGTCATAGGCATCCACTGTTGCCTTCACTGAGTTACGGATGTAATTAATCGTTGAATTTGGTACCGCAGTAAGTGGATTAGTGTTGATGTTTAGCGCATCAGTTGTTGCACCTGACACGTCCACTGTTCGCGAATATGGATAACCAGCGCTGGTGGTGTATCCATCAATAATCCAGACAATCTTGTTATCAATAATTGCTGGATATGGATCGCCATCGAGTTTCAACCATGGAGCAACCTTTGCAACGCGCTCACGTGGAACGCGATCAAAGATAATCTTGGACTCAGAGTTAATTAAATTAGAGAGCAAGATTCTCTGCTCTTGATACTTAATTGCAAAGAGCAATCGAGAGAAGATGGAGCCCATTGGAACTCCACCTTTACCTGTGTAGGTATAGCTCTTCTGGCCATTAGGTGAAGCATCATCTGGGTAATCAAATTCAACTTCTTTGCCATCTGTTGTTCCACCAATGATGGAATAAGCAGGATTATTTTCACCAAAGTAAATACGTGGCTGGAAATCGCCAAGTTTGCCCTTTGGTGGAATATCACCAACGGAGAAGATTGGCTTGCCATCTACATCTTGCGCATTGCCATATGAACCAACAAAACCAAAACCATGGGTGTAAACCAGGTGATCATTAATCCAGTTACGGTTTGGGTTGCCTTCAATATTGATTTCACGAACCGCAACGACCATATCTCGAGTCTTGCCATCAATGGTGTAGCGATCAATATCAAGTGAGTCAGTAAAGGTGTAATAGGGCTTGATCTGTTGGAGTTGGCGGAAAGTTGCAGAGAGGACATTTGGGTCCATAAGACGAATATTTGAAATTGTTGCAGCATCATTGGCGAGCTGGCCGGCGGAAGTATCGATTGTTGCTTGATAATCCTTGACTACTACATTCTCTAGTCCATAAGCAGCGCGAGTGCCTTCGATATTTCTCTCGATGTAAGGCGCTTCTTTGGAAGATTCGCTCGGCTTAACTTGGAATTGTTGGATCAAACTCGGATAGACGCCAGCGATGAGGAATGAAGAAATTCCGAGCAGCGCTACTCCTGCGGCAGGCAAAACCCATGAACGACGAATGATGTTGGCGAAGAAGAGCAGTGCACAGAGCGCTGCGATGCCAGCCAAGATTGCTTTTGCGGGAAGTACTGCATTGACATCGGTATAGGTAAGACCCGTAATGAGTCCTTCATCTGACGTAGCTAACGCATAGCGATCGAGCCAATATGCCACTGCTTTAATTGCAACGATAAAACCCAGAAGCACGGAGAGTTGTACTCGCGCTGCAACCGTAGTGCGATCTTCACGAACTTGTGGGCGAATGCCGCCGTAAACATAGTGAACAAGAAGCGCTGCAATGGTTGCCAAAATTAGAGTTGAAATTGCCCACCCTACGAGCGATTGCCAGAACGGCAACGTGAACATGAAGAACGAGACATCCTTACCGAACTGTGGATCTTTTACGCCAAACTCGGTGGCGTTTGTATAGAGCAACCAGCCTTCCCAGAGTCTGGTGCCAGCCATTCCTGCAAAATAAAAGAGCGCTAAGAAAACACCAATCAAGCCCACTTTTCGAATCGGCTCAAGTTGTGCGCGATACCTTTCAAGGTTATCTGCTTCAACAGTGAGTGGGACGTAAATTGGACGCTTCTTATATGCGATGAAGATATTGGAAGTGATAATGAGTGACGTTAATAATCCAAAAATAAAGAAGAGAGCTACGCGAGTGGTGAGAAGTGTGGTCCACACACTGCTGTAATCCACGGAGCGGAACCAGAGGAAGTCAGCATAAAAACCGCTGAGTGAAACCAAGACCACTGCAAGAATTGTGAGAACGATGATGGTGATGGGTAGTGCGCCAATACGTCGTGGAGCGGCGTTATTGGGATCTCGAGGTGGAAAGCGGAAATTACGGAATGGATTATCGGGATTATCACCAAATGTCATGGGGCGAGATTAGCCAAAACTCAACAAGTTAGGTATTTGGAAATTAGCGCTTTGGGCAACTTGGATACTTAAAGTTATCTGGGGCGCGCAATACTTCAATCGCCTCAGCCAAAGTTGAGACCGGGATTACTTTTAAACCTTGTGGCACGTGTTTTATGTCCGGACAGTTCTCCATAGGCGCCAGAAAGTGGGTTGCACCCACTCGAGATGCACCAATCATCTTCTCTTCGATCCCACCGATTCCTCCGACCTTGCCAGAAGCATTGATCGTTCCAGTTCCCGCAATTTTCCGTCCTCGGACCAGATCTTCTTCTGTGAGCTTCTCGATGATCCCAATCGCAAAAATCATTCCAGCGCTGGGACCACCTACTCCAGAGATATTGAAATCAATATCAATCGGGAACTTGGCTGATGTTCCAACCAAGATTCCAATCGCTGGTTTCACCTCACCTGTTTCTGCCGCCGTGTCCTGATTCTTTACCAAGGTCACGGTCTGGGTAAGGGTGCTGACTCGGTCATCTTTATCTCTACGTTCGACCGTTATTTGTAGGCTATCGCCAATCTCTTTTTCGGCATAGGAAGTTCTAATCTCCTCTATCTTATTAATTTTCTTTCCATCAATTTCGGTGATGATGTCACCTACTTCAAGTTTTTTTATCGCATCGGAATAACCACGAATACTGCTGATGTAGTAAAACTCTGTAAATTCATAACCTAGAAAACGGAGCGCAGCTGCAGTCGCGGTGGCCTTCGAGGACTCCATCTCATTGCGGCTGTCGCGGTTTATAACTTTTGCTGGCTCGAGAGTTGGGTAGACAGATTCGCGAGGCAATACAACATTAGGACCGGTAGCCCAATTTACGATCGTCTCAGCGCCAAAGACTGGAGAGTCGGGATTAGTGACCAATATCGAAGTAATAAATAACTTCCCATTTACGGGATAACTCTTCACATCTTTTATTTCAATTAACTTGCCCGCTACGTTATCGGGAACGCCCGGCTTGAAAAAGACAAAAGGAATTGGTGCGAGCAGCGTCGCTACAGTTAATAAATAGAAGAAAAACTTAGCTGGAAATGGCCAGCGATATCGAAGTGGAGAGATGTTTCGCATTACTCAGGTTTCTTGAAGGAATCCTGGAACTTCTTAAATTTTCCTACTGAACGTTCAGTTTGATTCTCATATTTATCTTGGAAACGGGTCACCCATACAACATAAAGTAAGGCGCCTGCCAACGCTGTTAGAGGAATGATCCACCAGAAGAGCGCTGATAAAGGCGTGGAATCCGCCGCAAGAATCATGAGCGAAGCCTAGGCTAGAAGAGATAAAAGCGTGGCCTTGAACTAGATTAGGCGAGAAGCGCGGTCGGGAATTAAACCCAGGAGAGAATTGTTCTCTCATCACAGATCACTTTTTTGGAGGGTTGTATGTCGAAATTTGGCTTTACGCCAAACAATGGCTCAGACAATAGCGATGACAACAATTCTTCTGGTCCATTTGGTTTCAATAATTTTGGTGAGATTTTCCAACAATTCTCAGGAATGGGATTAAATCTTCAAGGCCTTTTAGCATCGCTCTCCGGACAAGCTTCACCCAGCGCGCTCTCGCAACAGATGATCCGAGATATTTCTCGTAAGTATTTAAGCGCCCACGGCGAACTTCCGGTGAGTGTGAGTGAACTGGTAGCTATTCAAGAAGCGTTTAGTATCGCTGATCTTTGGATAAATGAAGCCACAACATTCCCCGCGCTCGTTATTCCAGATACCTGCGCTTTAAGCCGTCGCGATTGGATTGATTCCACGCTTTCTGGGTGGGAAGAACTCACCAAGCCCTTGGTGGATGGAATGTCTCAAGCGATGTCAGAGATGCTCAATGAAACTCTCACCAATGAAGCCGGTAGTGAATTAGGAAGTGAAGAGTTCGGTGAGAACTCACCAAGTTTCTCTATACCTGGTTTTGGAAATATGAACATTTCTAAATCGAGCATCGCTGCCATTATGGGCACCTTTATGAGCTCGTTAATTAGTACTCAACTCGGCCAAACGATCGGAAATCTCTCCACCAGCGTTACCGGAGCAAATGACGTTGCGCTCCCATTAACTTCTCCTATCCGCCCACAACTAATCCCTCAAAATGTTGCGCTCTGGGGTAAAGATTTAGAGATTCCTGAAACTGAGATTCGGATTTATTTAGCGCTGCGCGAGATAGCTGCAGCCCGTTTATTCTCTGCAACTCCCTGGCTCCGTGAATACGTTCGAAATGCAATTTCCTCGTACGGAAAAGGAATTCGAGTAGATATCACTGCAATTACTCAACAAGCAGAGGATGCTATGAGTTCAGGAGAAATCGATCCTTCTAATCCGGAGTCCATGACTCTTGCGTTATCTGGAGGAATGTTTACACCTGAAGAAACGCCACAACAACGAGCAGCACTTGAAAGACTTGAAACAGTCTTGGCGTTGATTGAAGGTTGGATTGATGCGGTGGTCACGAAAGCTGCCGGAGATCGACTTCCATCAATGATCAAACTTCGTGAGACTCAGCAACGTCGCCGCGCTACAAATTCACCTACTCAACAACTCTTCGCAACACTTGTTGGACTTGAAGTCTCCCCACGTCGCACACGTGAAGCCATCACATTTTGGGAGAGAGTTGCAGAACTCAAAGACATCGAAGTTCGCGATCAGATTTGGGATGAATCAGTACTTCTTCCAACCGGCCCAGATTTATTGGATGCTGAGGCTTTCCTGAAAGGTCGCACAATTCCTGACGATCTCTCGGGTCTCATCTAAAAAATAAAAGCGAAGACCCCGGGCGCACAATTCTTTATCTGCCTTCCCCTTGCAGATAAT
>DAIOTH010000023.1:0-3118 GCA_036752125.1 Candidatus Nanopelagicaceae bacterium
GATCGCTCCGATACAGGTTATCTTGGTCCGTTTCCCGAAATGTTTGAAGCCTTCGCTAATTTCTCACAATCTCGTTGGAATTGGAACGTTGATGTCTCGCAGATGCGAACTGCGACTGATGTAGGTGTAGGGACAGTTGAAGTTCTGCGCACCTTGATGAATCGTGGCGATAAGGTCATGCTCAACTCGCCGGTGTACGACAATATGTGGCGCTGGGTTGCAGAAGTCGGCGCAACTCTCGTTGATGTACCTCTAGTGAGTAGTCCTGAAGTAAATGGCGCAGGTCTAACTCTGGATCTCGAAGCAATTGAGAGCCAATACAAAGGTGGAGTAAAAGTTCATATTCTTTGTCATCCACATAATCCAGTCGGCGTCATATTTAGCCGCGAATCACTTCAACAACTTGCAACGCTAGCTAAACGTTACGGTGTTTATGTCATTAGCGATGAGATTCATGGACCTCTGGTTTATCAAACTAAGGACTTCACTCCTTTTCTAGCCGTGAGCGATGAAGCCCGAGAGGTTGGCATTACGGTAACGAGTGCTAGTAAAGGATTTAACCTTGCAGGGCTTAAGTGTGCGGTAATTGTGACCAACTCTTCGGAAATCAAGGAAAAAATAAATTCTATGCCGATCTCAGTTGCCTTCAGAGCCTCACTATTTGGCGCTGTTGCTGCAACTGCTGCGTTTAAAGACGGAACTCAATGGCTGGATTCTGTTTTGAATTCACTCGATGAGAATAGGCAGCTTATAAAGAATTTAATTGACAGCAAGATCCCTGCGATCAAATATCGAATTCCGGATTTCGGCTACCTTGCCTGGCTCGATCTCAGTGCGCTCAATTTGGGTGAGGATCCCAGCAAAGTTATTTTGGAACGTGGAAAAGTAGCATTTAATGGCGGGCACATGTATGGTCCTCAACATTCACAATTTGTACGATTCAATTTCGGTACGAGTCCTGAGATTATTACCGAAGCTTTTGATCGACTCATTAATAGTTTGTAATGAATTGAGCCGCAGCAAATGGCAAATAAATTCGATGCGGTAGTAGTCGGTAGCGGGCATAATGGGTTGGTTGCTGCTTGTTATCTGGCGCTAGCCGGAAAGAAAGTTCTAGTCCTTGAGAAGAATCACACTATAGGTGGAGCAACGTCCAGCGTAGAAACTTTTGACGGTGTTGCGGCGCGACTTTCTAGGTATTCATATCTAGTTGCGCTCTTACCTGATCAAATAGTTAGTGATTTATCGCTGAACTTTGAAACCCTCAGTAGAACTGTTTCCTCATACACACCTTATTTTGACGACGAAGGCGATAAGGGCTTGCTTATCAATCGAGTTTTTGATGAGGAGAGCCTTCAATCCATGCAACAACTGACTGAAGGCCCTGAAGAAGGCATCGCTTGGATTAATTTTTATAACTCTGTATTGGAGTTTGCTGAAATTGTTGCTCCTACAATGCTCAAACCATTGCCAACAGAATCTGAACTAAGAGAGAAGATAGATCCACTCACATGGGTAGAACTTGTAGAAAACACTCTTGCCCAAACCTTGCATGATAATTTCTTTGATGATCTGGTTAAAGGTGTAGTGCTCACCGATGGCTTGATTGGAACATTTACTAGCGCCAACGACCACGCGGCAAATATCTGTTTTCTCTACCATCTCATCGGTAATGGAACAGGGGAGTGGAGAGTTCCTAAAGGTGGAATGGGAGCACTCGTAGAAGAACTCCAGAGGCGTTGTCTGGAGTTGGGCGTTGAGATTAGAACAAATGCAGAAGTAATCAGGGTGGCAGAAGAGGATTCAACAGTCATTACATCTGTGAAGAATTCTGAAACGGGCGAAGCGCTTGAGTTCCATTCAGATGTTCTTCTAGCCAACTGTTCGCCTCAGGTGCTTGAGAAGATCTCTGGAATCAAAGCTCCGCAGCTTCGAGATGGTTCCCAGCTCAAAATCAATATGGTGTTAAGGGAGCTTCCACAATTGAAGAGTGGAATTGATCCGAAGAAAGCATTCGCCGGTACCTTTCACATTAACGAAAGTTATTTTCAATTGGAGCGCGCCTTCGAAGAAGCATCGAAAGGGAAAATTCCCACTGAAATTCCTTCAGAGATGTATTGCCACACTTTGACCGATCCTTCAATTTTGTCTCAGGAGCTTATTGAAAAGGGTTTTCACACTTTAACCCTCTTCGCGCTTCACACACCTGCTTCGCTCTTTGATGAGAACCATGATGCGGTAAAGGCTGAGGTCACAAAGCGCACTTTGGCGGGATTAAACGATTACCTTGTGAAGCCCATTGAAGAGTATTTAGCTCGCGATATCCACGGAAATCCTTGTATAGAAGTTAAGACTCCACAGGAACTTGAACACGCTCTTGGTTTACCTCGAGGCAATATCTTTCATGGTGATCTGCAATTCCCATGGAAAGTTGATGAAGATCCAAGAAAGTGGGGAGTGGAAACAACGTCGCCACGAATTTTCATTGCTGGAGCTGGAGCCGTTCGCGGCGGCGGAGTTAGTGGAATTGCGGGACATAATGCGGCAATGGCCGCGTTGGAAAGTTTGAAGTAAGTCGTCTACTATTTACTTATGTTCAAAGCCATTCGCCGCATTACTGCGCTGGTTACTCTTTTAGTAGTAGCGTTTCGTGGAGTGCTCACATTTCTCTCGTGGGTTGATAAACAAGATGAAGTTGAGTCGGTATGGGCTGAAGACGAAGAGCGAGAAGAAGCTTTCTAATGACTTATTCTTACGTTCCAGGAAGTTGTAACTTAGGTAAATCTGAAATTCGACGTCGCCAATTTGTAGCGTTACTTGGGCTATTTCTCACTGGCTCAACACTTGCAGGGCTCATTGGAACCGATGCCCCATCTTCTGCGCGTTGGGGACTGTTTGTTCCGCTGATGGTTTTTTCGGTTGGTTTTATCCAATCGAGGAAGAAGTTCTGCCTTGCGTATGGATTTATGGGCACGTTTAATCTCGGCAAACTTGGTGATTTGTCGAGAGTCCAAAGTCCGGAAGATAGAAAGGCCGATCGCAGAACTGCTCTAAAAATCCTGATTCAGTCTGCTGCCTTGGCATTTCTTTTAACTGTTCTGCTCGTTGCCGCGCCCTT
>DAIOTH010000023.1:3218-15202 GCA_036752125.1 Candidatus Nanopelagicaceae bacterium
TTAAGGGTAAGAGGCGCTTAGAACTAAGCAGTAGTTTTTGACTGAGCTTTGAGAAAATCAAGTGCACTTAGATACTCTTCGTAATAAGCAGTATTCCATGTACCTAGTTCGGGGTTGAAGTAATTTCCATTGATTGGAGTACTGCCGTTGAGAAAGTTAATTGCAGATTCAGTTTCTTCAATGAGACCAGGCAATTCAGTTCTTTTCTCTTGCACCACACAGCTAGGGAACTTATCCATCTCCTTATAGATTGCAAGATCGTGTCCGAGGACGCCGATCACGGTACTTGCCATTCTCTCAATGAGAGGAATTCGCTCATTGGATGCGGCAGGCAGTGCAAGAAATTCATCCACTAAATCGCGATATTGCTGCCACTCAACTTTTCCAATACTTTCTTCGTTATTAACAAAATCTCGGAGGCTCGAGCATTCGGCTATTGCAGGAGAAGGTTTACCGAGAGGTCCGTAATTTGCTGTGCCCCAAACTCCACCAACAGAGATAGCAAGTAATACTGGAACGAAGATCCAGAATATGGGGTGGGTTTTTCTCACCGCCGTAGACTAACCGAGGGGGAGAAGTTCGTACTCTTGAGAATTGGAGCGGGCGCCTCCCTATGGTGGCGAGTGGGAGGCAGAGATGATTGAACCCTTGGCGGATGCCCTATCTCGCGCCGCAGAATTCTTGCGTGACCCACGAGTTGTCCGACGAATTGTGATTTCTGGGCGAGCGCGCAATAGTCAGCCCGAATTTGAGCGTATCGACATCCGTCCGGTAGAAATCAAAGGCCAAGTTCATTTCCAGGCAACGATGCATGACGGCCAACGTGACACCACAAAAAACTATTTGCCAAAGGATTTTTCGCTCAACCACTTTGTTCTTCAAGGTTTTGGCAATCTACTTATTGAATCAACCGAGAGCGAATTTAATCTGAGAGTCACAAAATCTGGGGAAGCTCAGGTCAACATCAGAAATTTCTCACAGAAATCGGATCCTGTTGATATGAGCCATGATCGAAAGAAATCTCGATTCTTAGAGGAAGATGAGCCAATATTTATTGAGTTAGGAATATCCGATCACAACGGAAAAATGAAAGCTAGTCGCAGTGACAAGTTCATTCAAGTTAATGAATTCCTTAAGATTATCGATAGTGCTCTATCAGAAATCAAAACTTCAAATGCCTCTGGTATAGATGGCACATTAAATCTCGTTGATCTTGGATGTGGGAATGCCTATCTAACTTTTGCCGCCCATCAATATCTTCTTAACAAAGGGAAAAAAGTTAAAACTGTAGGAGTGGACTCTCGAAGCGATAGTCGAATTCGAAATGAAGATATTGCTCGGAGAGCTAAGCTTTCAGATGGAATCTCCTTTGTTGCATCAGAAATCAAAGCATATCCATCACGTCAGGTTGATATCACAGTTGCTCTTCATGCTTGTGACACAGCGACTGATGATGCGATTGCATGGGCTGTAGAGAGCAAATCGCAAGTTATTTTGGTAGCGCCATGTTGCCAACACGATATTCAGAAGCAGATGAAGAAGAGCCCAAAGCCTTGGAATATTGCAACAAAGCATGGAATTCTCAAAGAAAGAATCGGCGATATTGTTACAGATGCAATTCGAGCTCAAATTCTCCGAATTCTTGGCTATCGAACTGATGTAATTGAATTTGTTGCAGGTGATCACACGCCGCGAAATTTGATGATTCGTGCGATTTTCACAGGGGTAAAACCCCATCGGCAAGACTTTGAAGAGTTAGATGAGTTAATCGAAGAATGGGGCATCGAGCCTGCCCTTATTTCACGCCTAAATTCAGCACTCACGCAGCAACGTAAATCGGCTCTCAGTTAGGCTTACCCCATGTCAACGAATTCACAATCTGGCGGCAAAGTTCTCGCCTCACTTCCTGCAGGAGAAAAAGTAGGAATTGCGTTTTCTGGTGGACTCGATACCTCAGTTGCGGTGGCATGGATGCGCGAAAAAGGAGCGCTACCGTGTACATACACCGCAGATCTTGGCCAATACGATGAAGGAAATATTGAAGGAATTCCGGGTCGCGCTAAAGATTACGGTGCTGAAATAGCACGGCTCGTTGATTGCAAAGAATCGCTTGTTGAAGAAGGGTTTGCCGCAATTGCCTGTGGAGCGTTTCATATCCGCACAGGCGGTCGAGCATATTTCAATACCACTCCTCTGGGTCGTGCAGTAACAGGAACTCTTCTGGTTCGTGCGATGCTTTCAGATGGAGTTTCAATCTGGGGCGATGGTTCAACATACAAAGGTAACGACATCGAACGTTTCTATCGCTACGGACTTCTTGCAAATCCTCAACTTCGTATTTATAAGCCATGGCTTGATCAAGATTTTGTCCGCGAACTTGGTGGAAGAAAAGAGATGTCCGAATGGTTAGCTGCGCGAAAACTTCCATATCGCGATAGCGCAGAGAAGGCATACTCCACTGATGCGAATATTCTTGGAGCAACCCATGAAGCAAAGAAGTTAGAAGAGTTAAGTTCTTCAATCGAATTAGTTGATCCGATTATGGGAGTGAAATTCTGGGATAGTTCAGTAACAATTGCGAGCGAAGATGTGAAGATAACTTTCAAGCAAGGTCGCCCTGTAGCAATAAACGGTCAAGACTTTTCCGATTCAGTTGCATTAATGAAAGAGGCTAATGCGATTGGGGGACGCCATGGCCTTGGCATGTCCGATCAGATTGAGAATCGCATTATTGAAGCCAAGAGTCGCGGTATTTATGAAGCTCCCGGAATGGCGCTCCTCTTTATCGCTTATGAACGACTACTCAGCGCAATTCACAACGAAGATACCATCGCGAATTACCATGCTGAAGGTCGTCGACTTGGAAGACTTCTTTATGAAGGACGTTGGCTAGATCCACAATCACTAATGCTCCGTGAATCATTGACTCGCTGGGTTGCTTCCGCTGTTACCGGTGAAGTAACTCTTCGGCTACGACGTGGTGATGACTATTCAATTATTGATACACGGGGCGAAACCTTTAGTTACCATCCTGAGAAACTTTCTATGGAGCGTACAGATTCAGCGGCTTTTGGCCCCACAGATCGAATCGGACAACTCACGATGCGTAACCTTGATATCGCAGATACTCGCTCCAAGTTAGAGCTATATAGAACTCAAGGCCAAATTGGCAAAGGAAATTTCGAACTCATCGAAATAGAAGATGGAAAGGCTGGAAAATAATATGGCGTCAACTCCAATCTCCACGATTTTGGATTCTTTTATGGAGGAGGGAATCAAACTCTCACCGATAAGTGCCACAATGCTTGGAGTTCCAGGACTTGATAACCAATTAGATGACCTTTCAATGATCGGTAACGATAAGCGGACCGAACTCACTCGAAAAACTCTGGCAGCTTTGAAGTCAGAAACTCCAGTCAACGAATTTGATCGAATTGCTCGCGATGTTGCAGTAGAGCGCCTAACTTCAGAATTGAATTTGAGCGATACTTATGAAGCCAGAATTCTATTTAACCTCATCTCATCGCCTGTCACCAGCATTCGCCAAGTCTTTGAGATGATGAAAAAAGATCAGCCAGACACAATCAACAATGTCATTAGCCGTTTAAATGCAATCGAGTCAGCTTTTGAAGGTTGGAAATCTACATTAAGCCACGTTGCCGACAAGGGGAAAGTTAATTCACGTCGCCAGGTTCTTGCCACTGCAGGCCAACTCGAAACTTTCTCAAAAGGTGCTTTCACGGCAGTTGCAAAGAAATTTAATCCCGCGGCTGATAACCAAGCGCTGATGGACGCTGCAAAGAAAGCTGAGTCAGCTTGCGCCTCACTTTCTCAATGGATGCGCGAAGTTTATGCTCCAAAATCCATAGCAACCGATGGCGTGGGTGAAGAGCGATACAAAATGTGGGCTCGTCATTTCACGGGCGCTGATTTAGATCTGCGGGATACATACGAGTGGGGAATCAAGCAGCTCGAGATGATTAATGAACGTATGTGGATCGCTGCTAAAAAGTTGTATCCAGATGCGACAACTCTCCGTGAAGTTGCAGATCGCTTAGAAAAAGATCCTCGCTACACCGTTGAGGGAGAGGAAGCGCTCCTCAAGAAATTGCGTGAGTTTATTGAAGCAGCTGTTCAACGACTTGATGGAAAAGAATTCGATATTGATCCCCGAATTCGCAACTGTGAAGCGCGCTTGGCTCCTGAAGGAAGTGCATCAGCTGCTTATTACATGGGCCCAAGTGAAGACCTATCTCGCCCAGGAACAACCTGGTATCCAACAATGGGTCGTAAAGTTTTTGGTTGGTGGCATATCGTTTCAACTTGGTATCACGAAGCAGTACCGGGACATCACCTTCAAGTTGCGACCACGAAAATCAATACTGACCGCCTCAACCGTTTCCAACGAAATCGGGTTTGGGTATCTGGTTATGGTGAAGGCTGGGCTCTCTACGCAGAACGTTTGATGGATGAACTTGGCGCATTTGAAGACCCTGGTTATGAGATGGGTTATCTATCAGCGCAAGGTTTGCGTGCCGCTCGAATCGTCGTTGATATTGGAATGCACTGCGGTTATAAGGATTTTGATGGAAATGTTTGGAGCGCCGAATCTGCGTTTAGACTTCTTCACGATCGTGCGCTCCTTGATGAAATATCAGCACGTAGTGAAGTTGATCGATATCTCGGTTGGCCGGGGCAGGCAATCTCCTACAAAGTTGGAGAGCGATTCTGGATGGATTGCAGAGAAGACGCAAAGAAGAGATTGGGTTCGAAGTTTGAACTTAAGAAATTCCACCGCTTTGCGCTTAATTTGGGCCCGATGGGCCTTGATCCCTTTAAGCGCGAGATGGCGCTTTGGGATGGTAATTAGATAAACTCTCGCTGTTGTTTCCGGGGTCGGTGTAATTCCGAACCGGCAGTCACAGTCTGCGACCCGTTTGCATCCAGCTAACGGTGGACTTGGTGAAATTCCAAGACCGACGGTTAAAGTCCGGATGAGAGGGAACACGCTCGCTAGTTCTATCTGGCTTCATGCTGGTTTGTACCTGCATTTGTCGTCTATCGACGTAGCCACATAGTTCAGCGTTTACTTCTTATGCGCCCCGGAGTTACTCGAACCGGAAGGCGCCATGATTACCGCAGATTCATCTCGAACGTTGCTATTGCAACGCGCGATGCTGCGCGCTAACTCACTTGCTGCTCAGGGCTTGGGACTAACTGCGCCAAATCCCATCGTGGGCGCAGTCATTCTCGATAGTAACGGCAATGAAATTTCTTCAGGTTTCCACGTAGGTGGTGATCACGCTGAAGTTGTAGCAATAAAGAACGCACATGCTGCAGGTTTTAAAGATCTCTCACAATCTACTTTGGTTGTAACTCTCGAACCTTGTAATCATCAAGGCAAGACGGGGCCATGTTCTGATGCCATCATCAACGCTGGGCTGAAAAGTGTGGTTTATGCCGTCAGCGATCCAAATTCCATCGCCCAAGGTGGCGCAGCGAAATTAAGGTATGCAGGGGTTGAAGTTGTTGAGGGAATTGAAACAGAAGCAGTTGCATTCACAAATCGGGCGTGGTTAAAGAAAATCAAAACAGGTAGCCCATGGATCATTACGAAGATTGCTGCCACTCTCGATGGAAAAATAGCCGCCTCTGATGGCACTTCTCAATGGATTACATGTGAAGAATCACGTCGAGATGTTGCAGAATTACGTAATGAATCAGATGCCATTGTCACAACTACTGCAACAGTTTTAGCAGATAATCCAGATCTAACTCCGCGATTTGATAGCGGCATAAACCCATCAGGCCGAGTGAAGAATCCAGTTCGTATAGTTATGGGCGAGCGTTCTATTCCTGTCGACTACAAAGTTAATAATAAGAGCGCTGAAACGCGCTTTATTCAAAGCCGTGATTTGTCTGCACTGCTAGATATGGCGCGAAGCTCTGGATGGAATCAACTTATGATCGAAGCGGGTGCGGAATTTAATAGCGCCCTAATACGAGCAGGTTTGATTGATGAAATTGTGCTGTATCAAGCTCCTTCCGTACTCGGTTTAGGCAAAAGTTTTCTCTCAAACCTCGGCATAACGACTTTGAAGGAGCGAATCACCTTTGCCTATGGCGATATCAACCGTGTTGGAAGTGATCTACGGATTCAACTACTTTCAAATCCTTCTCTCGTAAATCCATTAGCTGTTAGTCGATTTCAGGCGGGTGAGTTTTAAGTGTTTACTGGATTAGTACAGGATGTAGCGACGATTCGCGCAATTGAAAAACGTGCGGAGTCATCAGTTCTCCAATTTGAAACGAAGTTGGCTAAAGATCTCAAAGTGGGTGACTCGATCTCTATCAACGGCGTTTGTTTGACCGCTACCTCTATTGATGGTGCACTTGTCAGCGTTGATGTAATGGTCCAAACCCTGAAGCTGAGCTCTCTAGGTAGTCTCAACACTGGAGAAAAAGTAAATGCAGAGTTGGCAACAAGAGCAGATGCCCGCTTGGGAGGACATATTGTTCAAGGACATGTCGATGGGGTTGGAAGAGTAGTCGCCAATGAGGTTGGCGAAAAGTGGCAGAAGTTTGTTATTGAAATTCCATCCAATCTCAGAAAATATGTGGTTAACCAAGGATCTATATGTGTTGATGGAGTCTCACTGACAGTCGGATCCATTGATGATAGAACTGGCTGCGTAACGCTCTGGCTCATTCCCGAAACCCTAGAGAAAACCAACCTCGGACTAAAAACACCTGGCAGCAGCGTCAATATTGAAGTTGATGTACTGGCTAAGTATGTAGAGCGCTTGATTGCGCATCGAGATATTTCGAGCCGCGATAAATCTAGTGAAGAGAGCGGCAACAGCAATGAGTAATCCAAATCTGCAGCGCGCCCTCGAAGTATTTAAGAGCGGCGGCTTTGTCATCGTTACTGATGATGAGAAACGAGAGAATGAAGGCGACCTCTTCTTGTTAGCCAGCGCTGCAACAACCGAGAAACTTGCCTTCATGATCCGATATACATCGGGCGTTGTTTGTGTCGCGATGACAGAAGCTCGCTCACGAGCACTTCACTTGCCGCTTATGGTGAAAAATAATCAAGATACTAAACGAACTGCATTCACTGTGACTGTCGATGCGAAGGCTGGAATTACTACCGGAATTAGCGCTGAAGAACGTGCCAATACGATTCGAACATTGGCAGATCTCAAAGCAAGTGCTGAGGATTTTGTACGCCCTGGCCATATCTTCCCGCTTATTGCTCACGAGAAAGGACTACTTGGACGTCAGGGTCATACCGAAGCGGTAGTTGAGATGTGCCGCATGGCCGGTGATGTAGAAGTCGGCGTCATTAGCGAACTTGTAAACGAAGATGGTTCGATGATGCGTGGTGAAGCGCTCCAAGAATTTTCAGCAGCGCATGAAATCCCCATCGTAACAATCGCTTCTCTGGTTGAAATTCTTCAGAGCGAGCGCTCGCAAGCTAGCGAATTGAAGTTGACTCGCGAAAGAGCCTTGCATTGGGCGAATTTGCCACGCCATAGTGCGTTAAGCAGCAGTAATCAAACATGGCAGATTGCAACTTTGAATGGTCGCGGTGGAGTGGATCACGCACTTTTGCGTTTTGGTTCACTAGAAAAACATCAGAAAGTTCTATTGCGAATCCATTCCGAATGCCTTACTGGAGATGTTCTTGGGTCGCTCCGATGTGATTG
Organism: Candidatus Nanopelagicaceae bacterium; assembly: GCA_036752125.1. Classification (GTDB taxonomy): domain Bacteria; phylum Actinomycetota; class Actinomycetes; order Nanopelagicales; family Nanopelagicaceae; genus MAG-120802. The sequence continues at coordinate 10,931 of DAIOTH010000023.1, forward strand.
CGGTTCACAGCTTGCGCGCGCGATGGAATTAATCGAATTAGAAGGCTCTGGTTTAGTGATTTATCTCCGTGATCAAGAGGGAAGAGGTATTGGTCTTTCAGAAAAAATTCGAGCTTATGAACTCCAAGATCAAGGGCTCGATACAGTGGAGGCAAATCTTGCTTTAGGCCACGATATCGATGAACGGGATTTTGCTGATGCTGTTGAGATTTTGCGTGAATTAGAGATTAACAACGTGACCTTACTTACCAATAACCCAATAAAGCTACAGACACTTCTTGAGGCTGGAATTACTGCCTCGGCAGAAGATCTGCATGGTGAGATAAATAAATTTAATGCGAAGTACATTGAAACCAAGCGCGAAAGGCTAGGACACAAATAATGTCGGGAGCAGTTCCAAACATTGCACTCAGTGATATGAGTAAATATAGAGTTGTGATTATCTCTGCTAGTTGGCATCAAGAGATATGCAGCGCCTTGGTTGCCGGCGCACATCGCGCGCTTCGCGAGGCAAAAGTAAATGTTGAACCAGTAATTTATGTTCCAGGATCTTTTGAATTGCCACTTGCGGCTCAATTCGCCCTTGATAGTGGAGCTGACGCCGCAGTAGTTCTTGGCGTTGTCGTGCGTGGAGAGACGCCACACTTTGATTATGTATGCCAGGGAGTCACAGACGGCGTGATGCAGGTATCCCTCTCTCGGAACAAACCTGTTGGATTTGGCGTACTCACAGTAGAAAATGCTCAGCAAGCGATTGCTCGTAGTGGAGTTGAAGGAAGTAAAGAAGATAAAGGTTTTGATGCGACGGTTGCAGCTCTGGAATTATTGCGAGTCAAGCACTCGGTGATAGGTTAGCAAAGTGAAAAAGTTAGCTGGAGAACTCTTTCGTGAGGCACTTGCCACAGAATCTCCTTTACAAATTGTCGGAACAATTAATGCCAATCATGCGTTATTGGCCGAGCGCGCAGGTTATAGAGCAATTTATCTCTCCGGTGGAGGAGTAGCTGCCGGATCTTTAGGACTTCCGGATTTAGGAATATCAACCCTCGAGGATGTTCTCGTCGATGTACGTCGCATTGTTAATGTGTGCAAACTTCCATTACTTGTCGATATTGACACTGGCTTTGGACCATCTGCATTCAATATTGCGCGAACTATCACCTCTCTTATTTCTGCAGGCGCTGCAGCAGCTCATATCGAAGACCAGGTCGGAGCTAAGCGCTGCGGTCATCGACCCAATAAAGAATTAGTGTCGACATCAGAGATGGTCGATCGAGTTCGGGCGGCTTCAGATGCCCGCGGTGATAACCCATTTGTCATTATTGCTCGTACTGATGCCATAGCTGGCGAAGGCATGGATTCCGCTATTGAACGCGCCCGCGCTTATGTAGACGCTGGAGCTGATGCGATTTTTCCAGAGGCGATTCGCGATCTCGAGAGTTATAAAAAATTTACTGACGCTCTATCAGTTCCGGTATTAGCAAATATCACTGAGTTTGGTCTAACTCCGTTATTTAGCGTCACCGAACTTAAGAGCGCTGGGGTTGATATGGCGCTCTATCCATTATCAGCTTTCAGAGCTATGAATAAAGCAGCTGAGAACGTTTACGAAGTTATCCGTCGCGAAGGAACTCAAAAATCAGTCATTGAAACGATGCAGACCCGTGAAGAGCTCTACGAACGTATTAACTATTACGAGTATGAAAAGTCCCTCGATAAATTCTCGCAAGAGTAAGCCAGCAAATGAGTGAGGTTAAGACAAAGAAGTCTGTGGCCTTATCGGGCGTCATCGCGGGAAGTACTGCGCTTTCAACGGTTGGACAGAGCGGAAATGATCTTCACTACCGTGGCTATGACATCAAGGATTTGGCTGATAATTGCGAATTTGAAGAGGTCGCTTACCTCATTCTCTACGGTGAACTTCCAAACGCAAGTGAAATTGCACGATACAAGAAAACGTTAGTAGAACTTCGCGATCTTCCAGATGAAGTGAAAACCATTCTTGAACATCTCCCCAAGAACTCGCACCCGATGGATGTAGTACGGACGGCAGTTTCTGCACTCAGTAGTTTTCGAGAAGAAGATTCACACCATTCGCTTGAGAGCGCACGCGAGGTTGCAAATAGATTGATTGCCTGCGCACCAGGTGCGCTGCTGTATTGGTATCACTTCGCTCAATCTGGAAAGCGAATCTCCCTTTCGACTGAAAGTAATTCCGTTGCTGAGCATTTCTTAACGCTTTTGCATCAGCAAGCACCTCGCGCAAGTTGGATAAAAGCGATGCAAACTTCCCTAATTCTCTACGCCGAACATGAATTTAACGCATCGACTTTTGCCGCTCGTGTTATCGCTGGAACAGGTTCAGATATGTATTCAGCAATTACTGGCGCAATCGGAGCGCTCCGAGGTCCGAAACACGGCGGCGCAAATGAAGTAGCTCTTGAGATTCAAGAACGTTACAACAATGCCGATCAGGCAGAACTCGATATCAGTGAGCGGCTAGCGCGTAAGGAAGTCGTGATTGGTTTCGGCCATCCGGTTTACACAGTTGCAGATCCCAGAAACCCCATCATCAAAGAAATTGCTCGATCTCTGGCGGAAGAGAATGGATCTCTCATTCATTACGAGATTGCCGAACGAATCGAAAACGTGATGTGGCGCGAAAAGAAGATGTTTGCGAATCTAGATTGGTATAGCGCGGTGGCTTATAAAGAGATGGGCATTCCGACTAATTTCTTTACGCCCATCTTCATCTTTTCCCGCATTACAGGCTGGGCTGGGCACATCATCGAGCAGCGGATAGATAACAAGATCATTCGACCCACAGCACAATACACTGGAGTTGAAAATCGAACTTTCATTCCAATTACTGAGAGAAAGTGATAAGAAATAGATGATGTCAGCTAATTTCACAAAGTCAGATCTACCATTTGATCAAGAGATAATTGACATTGTTGATTATGTAATGAATTACAAAGTCACCTCTGAGTTGGCATATACGACGGCGTGGAACTGCTTCCTTGACACAATTGGTTGCGGATTGGAATCACTGGAATACCCTGCCTGCACAAAATTGCTTGGACCGATTGCGCCTGGACAAAGAGTTCCGAATGGTGTGCGTGTTCCAGGGTTAGATTTCGAATTAGATCCAGTACAAGGCGCTTTCAATATTGGAACCGCAATTCGCTGGTTAGATTTCAACGATACCTGGCTCGCAGCCGAATGGGGACACCCTTCCGACAACCTCGGTGGAATTCTCGCTACCGCTGATTGGATTTCGCGGAACAATCTCGCAGGTTCGGGTTTCGGTAATGGAACTAAGCCGCTAATCATGCGAGATGTATTTACCGCCATGATCAAGGCTCATGAAATTCAGGGTTGCATCGCACTTGAGAATTCATTTAACAAAGTTGGTCTCGATCACGTTATTTTGGTTAAAGTTGCATCGACAGCAGTCGTTGCAGAGATGATGGGCTTATCACGCGACCAAATTCTCAACGCAGTGTCTCTCGCTTGGATTGATGGGCAATCTCTCCGAACTTATCGCCACTTTCCCAATGCAGGCTCTCGCAAATCGTGGGCAGCCGGCGATGCTACGTCGCGCGCTGTGCGTCTTGCGTTGATGGCAAAAGCTGGCGAGATGGGTTATCCATCAGCGCTGACCGCTCCAACGTGGGGTTTCTACGATGTCTCATTTAAAGGCAAGCACTTCACATTCCAACGCCCATATGGCTCATATGTCATGGAGAACGTGCTCTTTAAGATCTCATTTCCTGCAGAGTTCCATGCCCAGACAGCTGTTGAAGCCTCGCTTCTCCTATTTAAGAAGATGCGCGAATTGGGTAAAACCTCGGATGACATCGCGAAAATTTCAATTCGTACTCATGAGGCGTGTATTCGCATTATTGATAAGAAAGGACCACTCCGTAATCCAGCAGATCGCGATCATACGATTCAATACATGGTTGCAATCCCACTCATCTTTGGCCGACTTACCGCTCGTGATTATGAGGATGAGATTGCGGCAGATCCTCGGATTGATGCGCTCCGCGAAAAAATTAATTGTGTTGAGGATTTGCAATACACCAAGGATTATCACGATCCCGAGAAGCGTTCGATTGCAAATGCTGTAACGATAATTTTTTCCGATGGTTCAGCGCTGGATGAAATTGCTATTGAATACCCAGTAGGCCACAAGCGCCGCCGAGATGAAGGAATTCCACTTCTGGTAGAGAAATACCGCACTAACTTGCGGCGAATTTTTGATGAGGC
>DAIOTH010000024.1:0-15123 GCA_036752125.1 Candidatus Nanopelagicaceae bacterium
CCAGAACGCCTGCGCCTCTTTGAACATCCGAAAGAGAAACTTTCACACTACTCAAAGCGCACGGTAGATATTGAATATAAGTTTGAATTCACGGGTACTGAGTGGGGAGAGCTTGAAGGAATCGCTAACCGCACCAACTTCGATTTAAAGGCGCATTCAGAGAAATCAGGCAAGGACCTCTCGTGGTTTGATCAAGAGAGCAATGAACGCTGGTTCCCATATGTAATTGAGCCTGCGGCCGGCGTGGATCGCTGCGCACTGACCTTCTTGATGGATGCCTACACTGAAGATGAAGCGCCTAATTCCAAGGGCGAAATGGAGAAGCGCACTGTGCTCCGTCTTGATTATCGCTTAGCTCCTGTAAAGGTTGCAGTTCTGCCTCTCTCTCGCAACGCTGACCTCTCACCAAAAGCACGCGATCTTGCAACACAACTTCGCAAAAACTGGAATGTGGACTTTGATGATGCAGGCGCAATTGGACGTAGATATCGACGCCAAGATGAAATCGGAACTCCATATTGCATCACAGTGGACTTTGATTCGCTTAACGACAACGCAGTCACAATTCGCGAACGCGATACGATGAAACAAGAACGTATTGGTATTGATCAGGTGGAGTCATGGTTAGCGCCACGACTACTGGGCTGCTAAATCGCAAACCGCTACATCTTCCGATTCGTGATGGCGGTTTAGATCTCACAGTTCCCGTTGTGCTCGCCCCGATGGCGGGAATAACTAACTCTGCTTTTCGACTTCTATGTCGTGAACAAGGTGCAGGTCTCTTTGTATCTGAGATGGTGACTGCTCGCGCTCTCACAGAACGTAACGAAGAGACGATGCGCATGATTGTTCCCGGCGAAGGTGAAACACCGCGCTCAGTTCAACTCTATGCAACTGATCCGATTGATTTGGCGCGCGCAGTCGAAATGTTGGGTAAAGAAGATTTGGCAGACCATATTGATTTAAATTTCGGCTGTCCGGTTCCCAAGGTGACTCGTAAAGGCGGAGGATCAGCGCTTCCGTACAAACGTAGACTCTTTGCTTCACTCGTTGAAGCTGCAGTCAATACCGCAAAGAAATATCAGATTCCAGTTACGGTAAAGATGCGTGTTGGAATCGACAGCGAACATGAAACGTATCTCGATGCAGGGAAAATTGCGGCTGATCTTGGAGTGGCATGGGTAGCGCTGCATGCTCGAACCGCGGCACAGTTTTATGAAGGTAAGTCAGATTGGTCGAAAATCAAAAATCTTGTCGAACACCTAGCTCCAACCGGGGTTCCAGTACTTGGAAATGGTGATATTTGGTCGGGTAACGATGGCGTTGCAATGATGACTCAAACTGGGTGCGCCGGAGTTGTTGTTGGCCGTGGATGTTTGGGTCGTCCCTGGTTATTTGCAGATTTAGTGCGCGCATTTAACGGTGAAGGGGAGCGTCCACTTCCTCGACTATTTGAAGTTCGTGAAGTGATGTGGCGTCATGCTCAACTTCTCGTGAATTATTTCCAAGACGAACATCGTGCTTGTAGAGATCTAAGAAAACATATGGCTTGGTATCTCAAAGGTTTTAGAGTTGAAGGTGGACTACGTTCTAAGTTTGGCATGGTCTCATCGCTGCAAGAGTTACGTGAACTACTTGATCAACTCGTTGATCAGCCTTATCCCGAAGCAATTGGTGATGCACCGCGCGGACGGACTAGCCATGGAAGAGCGGTCACGCTTCCACAAGGTTGGCTCGATGATCCTGAAGAACTAGTAAGTGTTGACGGTAGCGATTCTGGATCTGGCGGCTAATGTTTTTAATTAAGTTTCTCTGGAGATTTATCACTTTTCTACTTCTGGTTGTACTTGTCGTTCCAACATGGGCGCTTGCAAAAACTTGGTATGCCGCAAATAATGAAACGATTCGCAAAGCAGATGCAATTGTGGTCATGGGAGCTGCGCAACTCGATGGAAGGCCCGGCGAGGTATTAACAGCGCGACTAAAAGAAACAGCTCGAATTTACGAAAATAATTTTGCGCCAAAGATCTTTACATTGGGAGCTGGAGCACCAGGAGATAGATTCACGGAAGCAGGAGCAGGACGTACGTGGTTAATTTCTAAAGGAGTTCCACGTAAAGCCATAACAGCAGTTCCTAAGGGACGAGATACATTCCGTAGTATTGAGGCGTTTAGCAAGGCAGCAAGCAAGAGCGATATTAAAGACATCATCATTGTCACTGACCCTTATCACTGCCTACGTTCTATGACCATGGCAAATGATCAAGGATTTGTTGCGACATGTTCTCCAACCCGAGTTGGTATCGCGAGTTTAGAGAAGGCAGGCTTTCGATATTTAGTACGTGAAGCTGGGGCATATTTAGCTTATGTAACGCTTGGTCGGCGTGGCATTCATATCAGCGACCACGTAGCCTAAGAACACTATGGTTCTCAAAGCAGCGCATGAAAGTCACGCTTACTCCAGCGCTGATCGTGAACGTTTTCTTGACGAACCCGCAAAAAGAAAAGGACGCACAGAATTTGCGCGAGATCGCGCTCGCATCATTCATTCTTTTGCACTCCGTCGCTTAGCTGCAAAAACTCAAGTAGCAGTTCCCTGGGCAAGTGATTTTCCGCGCACGCGTCTTTCACATTCTTTAGAGTGTGCGCAAGTAGGAAGAGAGTTAGGTGCGGCGCTTGGTGCAGATCCTGATCTCATGGAGAGCGCATGTTTAGCTCATGATCTTGGACATCCACCTTTCGGACATAATGGTGAAGAAGCTCTCGCAAAGATTTCCCAAGGCATTGGAGGTTTTGAGGGCAACGCACAAAGTTTTAGATTACTAACTCGAATTGAAGCAAAGACAGTCGATAGTGACGGTCTGTCGGTTGGACTCAATCTCACACGTGCAACTTTGGATGCTGCTACAAAGTATCCATGGAGCTCACTAACGAATTCAAAGAAATTTGGCGTGTATGGCGATGATCAAGAGATTTTTAACTGGGTTCGCGAAGGCTCTCCTGCCGAAAAAACTTGCATGGAAGCACAAATTATGGACTGGTCTGATGATGTTGCATATTCAGTTCATGATCTAGAAGATGCTTTAGTAACTGGGCAGATTGATATTGCTCACCTGCGCCGCGATTTACCTCAACTTCATGCCACAGCTGTTTCTGATTACCTAAGTGATATGACCGAATTCGAGGCCGAAGAAGCAATTGATTCCTTGATGAATCTGTCATGTTGGCCAAAAGACTTTGATAGAAGTCATCGCCATTTAGCTCGCTTGAAGGATTTAACGAGCCAGCTGATCGGCCGTTTTGCTCTTGCTGCAGAACAGGAAACCCGTGAGCATTTTGGCGACGGTGATCTCACTCGTTATGCAGCAAATCTCTTGGTCCCGCGCGCTCAACGAGTTGAAGTTGCACTTCTCAAGTCGATGGCGGGTTACTACATTATTCGCGCAGAGAAATCACAAGAGCGATATGCCAAACAGCAACAGGTGATTAGTGATCTTGTTGAGGCGGTCCGAGAGAGCGCCCCTGAAACTTTGGAGAGCTTCTTTCTGCAAGAGTGGAATCGAGCCAGCACCGAAGAAGAGAAGATGCGCGTAGTTATCGATCAAGTTTCGTCGCTCACCGATGTAGGCGCATATGCGCTACACGAGCAATTGCTGGGGAACTAGGATTCCAACTATGTCAGGTCGAATTCGCGATGTAGATGTCACCTATGTTCGCGATCATTCACCGATTGATGAAGTTGTTGGCGAATATGTCCAACTTAAAGGTGCTGGCGGTGGACAGAAAAAAGGTCTCTGTCCATTCCATGATGAAAAAACTCCTTCCTTTCACGTAACTCCAAGCCGCGGATATTTTCATTGTTTTGGTTGTCAAACGGGTGGCGATGTCATCGCTTTTGTAATGAAGATGGATCACTTGACGTTTACTGAAACTATTGAACGACTTGCTGAACGAATTGGCTACCAACTTACATATGAGCAGGGAAGTGGAGGAGTTAAAGCTCCTGCCGGGCAACGATCGAGATTAATCGCGGCTCATGCATCAGCTGTAACGTTCTATCAGGAACAACTGCAACTTCCTGAAGCTGCTCATGGGCGAGAACTCTTGATGAAACGTGGCTTTGATAAATCAGCGTGTGATTCATTCGAAGTCGGCTATGCACCAGATCAATGGGATTCTTTAACAAAGTATCTTCGCGGACAAGGTTTTACAATCGAAGAGTTGATGTTGGCAGGATTATCGAAAGAAGGACAGAAAGGTCCAATCGATCGATTTCGCAATCGCTTGATGTGGCCGATTCGAGATATATCTGGTGATGTTGTGGGATTTGGAGCCAGAAAATTAGCAAGCGATGAAGAGGATCAAGGTCCGAAATACCTCAACACCCCAGAGACACCTATTTATAAGAAGAGCCAAGTTCTCTATGGTCTAGATCGAGCAAAGAAAGAGATTGCGAAGAAGCGCCAGGCGGTAATTGTCGAGGGTTATACCGATGTCATGGCAGCACATTTAGCTGGAATCACCACGGCGGTTGCTACCTGCGGCACCGCATTTGGTGATGAACACATTCGAATATTGCGTCGACTTTTAATGGATGATGATGCTTTCCGCGGCGAAGTGATCTTTACCTTCGATGGAGATGCTGCTGGACAAAAAGCAGCCCTGAGAGCATTTAGCGATGATCAGAAATTTGTCACACAAACATTCGTTGCAGTGGAACCAAGCGGCATGGATCCTTGCGAATTGCGACAACACCAAGGTGATGCTGCGGTTCGTGATCTCATAGCTCGCCGAGTGCCCCTCTTTGAATTCGCAATCAAGAGCGCAATTAAGCAATTTGATTTAACAAATGCCGACGGCAGAGTTTCAGCGCTCAATGCAGCAGCGCCGCTGATTGGAAAGATTCGCGATACTTCTCTTCGCCCAGAATACGCTCGAAGTCTTGCAGGTTGGTTAGGTATGGAAGTTGAAGTTGTCACAGCAGCAGTTAAGAAAAACGCTTCTGCTGCTCCACGAGCTACGGCAGAAACCCCACAATCAAGTAATTGGCGCCCTGATCCAAATGAGCCGCGCTTGATGTTGGAGAGAGAAGTTTTGAAAGCTCGTCTCCAAATGCCTGCGCTCATGCGTAATTGGAAAGAGCTTGAGAAGAATGCATTTTCACATCCTGCTTACATTAAGTTACGAGAGTTCATCGACACCCAGATTGAGTTCCAATCAGTCAATCTCGAAGCAGTGGATTCAGACGAGTTGAAATCATTTATTACGGAATTAACGGTCGAACCAATTCGAACCGATGGCGAGATCTCTGATCGTTACGTTTCGAGCATTACGGCGCGCCTCAATGAAGTGGCCTTAAGTCGCTCGATTGCAGAAGTGAAATCGACCTTGCAGCGACTCAATCCCGTCGAAAATGAAGTGGAGTACAACCAGATTTTTGGAGAACTTGTGGGGATGGAAACAAAGCGACGAGCCTTGCGCGAATTGGCTTTAGGCGAGGGCTTGACCTAGAGTTTGCGGCTAGCCGATCCCTGATAGCTCAATCGGCAGAGCAGCCGGCTGTTAACCGGCAGGTTCTTGGTTCGAGTCCAAGTCAGGGAGCTTTTCATTTAGACTCCCACCCATGGCAATGGTTCGAATTCGCGTAGCGCTCCCTGATCGTCCAGGTTCTCTTGGCGCGGTTGCATCTGCAATTGGTTTTGCTGGTGGCGACATTCGTGGTCTTGTCGTTCTTTCGTCTGAGGGTGGTCGCGGTATTGATGACATCACCGTCGCATTTCCAGGAAATGATCCGCAAGATCTGGTTAATGTATTGAGCGCAATCGGTGGAGTAGAAGTAATTTCTGTAACTCCCGTTGTTTAAGTCTTAAGAAATAACTTTCGCTCCATCGCTCGGAAGCGATGAAAAGAATCTCGGAGCCTTAAAACCCTTTTCGGCAAATGCTCGTTCGATAGCGAGCGAAACTTTTCCAGCATCGTTTTCAGCGATAAGGGCTATAGCGCTACCACCGAAACCTCCGCCAACCATGCGCGCGCCGAGCGCGCCGTTCTTCAAAGCCGCTTCAACTGCGGTATCGAGTTCGGGACAAGAAACGGTGTAGTCATCTCGAAGTGAGTAGTGGGATTGATTGAGAAGTTTCCCAAAAGCTGCAAAGTCTTTCGATTCTAATTTCTCGACCGCTTCCAAAACGCGAGCAATCTCAGTAACTGCATGTCGAGCGCGTTTAAATTGAGTAGAGGTTAGTTCGGCTTCTTTCGATTGAAGTAATTCAAAACTTAACTCGCGCATTGAGGAAACGCCAAGAATTTTCGCCACTTCCTCACATGATGCGCGCCGTTCCGCATAGCCGCCGTCGGTGAGGGCGTGATGCGCCTGGGTATCGATAATAAGTAAACGTAGATCTGAACCGGCAAAATCAACAGGAATATGTCGAGTAGTGAGATCTCTGCAATCGAGCAAGAGCGCGTATCCTGCTTTTGCCATTAAGGAAACTGATTGATCCATGATGCCGCATGGCACTCCTACATATTTATTTTCTGCGCGCTGAGTTAGAAGTGCTAATTCACTCAAGCTCTTTTGGAGATCAAAGATGTGATTGAGGGCGATTGCCACGCTGCATTCCAGCGCTGCGGACGAGGAGAGACCAGCTCCGGGCGGAACTTTCCCATCGATGTAGATATCTAAGCCCTGCTTTATTTCTAGCGACCAAATTACTCCAAAGACGTAGCGCGCCCAACCCTCACCTTTCATTGCGGCTAAGTCGTCGAGATTAATTTCTGATAGCGCTCCACTTCTTTGGGCAGATGCCACTCGAATCTTGGTATCGCTGCGTCGTTTTACAGCGCACTGAGTAACCGCGTCAATTGCAAAAGGGAGCACAAATCCTTCGCTGTAATCAATATGTTCGCCGATGAGGTTAACGCGCCCTGGAGCTTGAGCAACAACCTCAGGTGCAGCGCCAAAAACTTTCTCGAACTCTTCCTGAATCATTGTGGCGAATTCGCTTTTTAGAGCGCGACTTCTCGAAGTTGTTGAGCGGATTGTTCAGGCTTGAGATCCATCATAAATGCGCCAAAAGCAGATTCAGAACCCGCTAAATATTTAAGCTTTCCAGGGGCGCGGCGCACGCTTTGGATCTGCCAATGCAGCCTCAATACATCTCTACCTTGGCGAACAGGTGCTTGGTGCCAGGATGCTATGTAAGGCATGGTCACACCAAATACGCCATCAAGTCTTTGGAGGACTTCTTTTGCAATCGGCGCAAAACTTTCAGAGGCGGCTTCATCGAGAGCGACAAAGTCTGGAACGCTACGTCGTGGCGCAACATGAATTTCAAATGGATAACGAGAAGCATACGGAACATAAGCAACCCATTCTGAATTTTCCGCGACAATACGTACTTCATCTTTCATTTCTCGAGCAACAATGTCATCGAGTAAAACTCGTCCAGTTTTCTTGTGATGTGCTTGAGCAACATCGAGCATGCGAGCTGTCTTGGGCGGCAGATATGAATAGGCATATATCTGACCGTGAGGATGATTGAGAGTTACTCCGACCTCTTCGCCGCGATTCTCAAAGGGCGCAATATGTTCGATATAGGGGAGTTCTGAAAGTTCTGCGGTTCGATCGCGCCATGCTTCAAGTACGGTGCGAATCTGCTTGTGAGAGAGATCTTTGAAAGAGGCATCGTAATTCGAGGTAAAGCAGACAACTTCACATTTTCCGGCAGCAGGAATTGGTAGAGACTCAAAATCAGGATGTGCTGGAGCGGAGAAGGCTCCCGATGGCGGTCGAAGTGATGGTGAGCGATTATCAAAAACAACTACCTCATAATCACTCTCTGGAATCTCAGTTAAAAACCCAGGACGTGATGGCGCTAGTGGATTTAACTCTTTGGGCGGAAGAAATATGCGACCTTGTCTATGGGCGGCGATAACAACCCATTCATTATTGAGCGGATCAAGTCTCATCTCGCCAATTGCTGGTTGCTCTTCAACATCTCGTTGATCCTCGGCGGTGCGAATCTGGCCTTCGGTGTCGTAATAACGAATGGTGCGTCCATCCATCAGTGTTCGATCGGTTCGCGTGACGCCAGCGGCGAGTTTCTTTGCGGCCATAACGCTATTACTCTACCTGTATGTCCCCATCAAACGGAGCACCACAGAGCGCTCTTCTCTCTAACGGTGGCGTAGATTTCTATCTCGAGGTTGTTAATGGCGCCCTCGTCATTCGTTATTGGGGTAAATCAATTGAAGGTGGCTTTACATCCATTCCATTTGATCGCTCAGTAGCGCATAGCGATTATGACCAAATCCAAAATCCTGGTTTATTGCGCGAACATTCCCGTGGTTGGCTGGGTTACCCCACAATTTCCGGACATCGCAATGGTAAGAATTGGTCAACACACTTTGCACTTTCTGAACTTTCCAGCACAAAAGAAAGTTTTGTTGCCACGCTGGAAGATTCCGCGGCGCAACTAACTTTGAAATTCTCGGGCAAACTAGATGAGTTTGGCGTTCTTAAGACCGCAATAATTCTCACAAACAACGGTGAAGACTATTGTCTGAATGAACTGTTCTATTGGTTACCTTTGAGTGATCGCGCAACACAGACTCTCGATTTTGCTGGACGGTGGTCAAACGAGCGCAATCCACAGAGACGCGATATCGCGATTGGTCGTTGGATTCGTGATTCGCATGAAGGTCGAAGTGGACATAACTACACAATCGGTGAGATTGCACTCAACGAATTTACTAATTTTGAAACGGGTGAAGCTTGGGCGGTTTCTCTGGCGTGGAGCGGTGATTCACAATATTGCGTTGAGAAGAACTATGAGGGCGTTCAAAGTATCGGTGCAGCTGAAGTGCTACTTCCAGGCGAAGTGATTTTGAAAAAAGGGGAGAGTTATAACGCTCCTGAGTTATTTGCTTGGTACTCAAATTCTGGACTTGATGGACTTGCCCAAAATCTCCATCGACATCTTCGGGCTCGCGCCGTTCATCCCAAGAAACCACGTCCCATGACTTTGAATATGTGGGAAGCGATTTATTTCAACCATGATGAAGCAAAGGTGCGCCAACTCGTAGATATCGCATCTGATATTGGAGTGGAACGAGTTGTGCTTGATGACGGCTGGTTTGGCTCACGACGTAACGATCGCAGCGGGCTTGGAGACTGGACCATCAGCAAAGAGAAGTGGCCAAATGGACTCTCGGCAATTGTTGATTATGTCGTCTCGAAGAAAATGGAGTTTGGTCTTTGGTTTGAAGGTGAAATGGTTAATCCAGATTCAGATCTCTATCGTGCTCATCCTGATTGGATTCTCAACGTTGAAGGTCGCATTCCTCCCACATGGCGCCATGAATTTGTACTTAATCTTGATAACCAAGATGCCTACAACCATGTCTTAAATCAGACCAGCCAAATTCTTACCGACCACAAAATTTCTTATATTAAGTGGGATCACAACAGAACTCTTATTGATGCCGGATCGAGCGGTAGGGCGGCTGTAGGAAAACAAACTAAAGCGCTCTATCGACTCTTTGCAGAACTCAAGAAACGTCATCCTGGTCTTGAAATTGAATCGTGTGCATCTGGTGGCGCGCGAATTGATTTGGGAATTATCGATTTAGTCGATCGTTTCTGGACTAGCGATAACAATGATGCGTTAGAGCGTCAGACCATGCAACGCTGGACGGCGCAATTCATTCCACCTGAATTACTTGGAACTCACATTGGTTCGGATCCAGGACATCAGACTGGTCGCCATCTATCTCTGGCTTTCCGCGCTGCAACTGCGCTCTTTGGTCACGCCGGACTAGAGCGAGATTTAACTGCGCTTTCGCCAGAAGAATTGAAAGTACTAAAGAATTGGATAAGTCTCTACAAGTCTAAGCGCGAGCTACTTCACAGTGGGGATGTGATTCGGATGGATTATCCAAACGATGCTCACTATCTCCATGGAGTGATTGGGAAAGATAAAAGCAATGCGCTCTTTAGTTACGTACAACTTCGTCCCATCGTCACATCGCACGCACCGAATCTAAGAATTCGTGGCCTCAAGTCTGCAGCTAAGTATCAGATTAAAGTGATTGAAGCTGCGGGCGAAACTGAATTTATGGCCATTACCCCGCCGCCGTGGCTAGAGACAGGCGCGGTTCTGACTGGTTCTGAGTTAGAAAATGTCGGATTACCCGCACCAATACTTCGTCCAGAAAATGCGCTACTTCTGGAAATTACCTTAGCCAAATAATTGAACTAGCTAAATAATTATTCAACCCAGTTCAGGGTTCGCTCGATGGCTTTCTTCCACTGAACATAACCTTCGGTTGCTAGTCCGCTTGCTTTGTTGGCGCTCCAACGACGACCTTCTTGCCATTTGCTGCGAAGTTCGGAGACATCTTTAAAGAATCCAACTGCAAGTCCTGCGGCATATGCAGCGCCGAGAGCAGTAGTTTCAATAATCATGGGACGCACAACATCAACTCCCATGATGTCTGATTGCATCTGCATGCATAAAGCATTCGCAGTAATTCCACCATCAACTCGCATTTCAGGAAGTTTGACTCCGCTATCGGCTGACATCGCATCAAGTACATCGCGAGTTTGGTAACAGATTGCCTCCAGCGCAGCTCGTGCTAGATGTGCTTTAGTGGCAGCGCGGGTTAAGCCCACAACAACACCGCGCGCATCAGTGCGCCAGTACGGTGCAAAAAGTCCAGAAAAGGCAGGCACAAAGTAAACGCCACCATTATCGGAGACGCTCTTTGCCAGGTCTTCAATATCAGGTGCGCTCGAAATTATTTGTAGTTGATCGCGTAACCATTGGATAGCTGAACCAGTTACTGCAACGGAGCCTTCAAGTGCGTACCGCGCAGGTTCATTTCCGAATTTGAAGCAGACTGTAGTGAGAAGTCCATTCTTGGAGCGTACGATTTCGGTGCCGGTATTAAGTAGCGCGAAGTTTCCTGTGCCATAGGTTGTTTTTGATTCGCCGCGTTCAAAACACGCCTGTCCAACCATGGCAGCTTGTTGATCTCCAAGAATTCCAGAGATTGGGATAGCGCTGCCAATCGCTCCGGAGGGATCAGTGCTGGCATAGGTTTCTGATGACGATTTGATTGTTGGAAGAACTGAGCGAGGGATCTCAAAAATCTGGAGTAGTTCATCATCCCAATCCAGGGTTTCAAGGTTCATTAAAAGAGTTCGGCTGGCGTTTGTGACATCAGTAAAGTGAACGCCACCGCGTGGACCGCCTGATAAATTCCAGAGCAACCATGAATCAATCGTTCCCATCAGCGCTCGGCCATCGTTGATGGCAACTTGTACCGCAGGAACATTCTTTATGAGCCAGCGCATCTTGCTACCTGCAAAGTAGGGAGCAATCGCTAAGCCAGTTTTATGAGTTATTTTCTTCTTGGTCTCATCCGTTAGTGAATTGAGAAAGTCAGAAGTTCTTGTGTCTTGCCAGACAATTGCGTGAGATAGAGGGGCTCCCGTTGTTTTGTCCCATACAACAGTCGTTTCTCGTTGGTTAGTGATGCCCAGAGCTGCCAAATCTGAACCGCTGATACGTGCAGCTTTTAAGGCGCCAGCGATGACTTCTTCAGTGCGCTTCCAAATTTCGGAAGCGTCATGTTCTACCCAGCCGGCTTGGGGGAGAATTTGAGTATGTTCTAATTGATGTTGCCCAATAATCTTTCCGCTGTCATCAAAAACGATAAAGCGGGTACTAGAAGTTCCTTGATCAAGGGAGCCGATGTAAGCCATAACGCGTATCCTAAGGCTGTGCCATCTTCGAATTCGAGCCTCAATCGACAGCAACGAGATGCTGCGATTTCTGCCCTATCGCGGGAAGAGTTTGATGTGCTCGTCATTGGTGGCGGAATCAACGGCGTTGGAATTGCGCTCGATGCGGCATCGCGCGGTCTAAGCGTGGCGCTCGTTGAGAGTTCAGATTTTGCCTCCGGTACATCTTCAAAGTCTTCAAAACTTATTCATGGCGGTTTGCGCTATTTGGAGCAATATGACTTTAAATTAGTTCGCGAAGCTTTAAATGAACGCGAATTAATGGTGAGCACGCTATCTCCGCATTTGGTGAAGCCTGTTTCATTCCTTTATCCCTTACAAGAAAAGTTAATAGAGCGCACCTATGTGGGCGCCGGAATGACTCTTTATGATGCATTGCGCGGATTTAAGAGGGCGCTTCCTTGGCATAAACATCTTTCTCAGAAAAAAATAAGCGAGATTGCTCCATCGCTTCGCCTTGATGTCATCACTGGGGGATACCAATACTTTGATGCCCAAATTGACGATGCACGCCACACCATGACCATCGCCAGAACTGCTGCAAAATATGGCGCAGTAATAACTACGCGTACTCGCTGTGAAGAATTGGTGATGAATGGAAAGAAGGTTGTTGGCGCAAAGATCACCGATTTAGAAACTGGTGAAACTCTCTCGGTAAAAGCCAAGACCACCATTATGGCTGCCGGTGTTTGGACAGATCCGCTCTACAAGAAATTTGGAATCAAGCCGGGATATGCAGTTCGCATGTCCAAAGGTGCTCACATCGTTGTTCCAGGAGATGCCATCAAATCCGAGACAGGCGTCATCATAAAAACCGATATCTCTGTTCTCTTCATCATTCCGTGGGGCGATAAGTGGATTGTTGGAACCACCGATACGGATTACGACGAGAGTCGCGAAGAAACTTTAGCCTCGCGCGATGACGTTACCTACATTATTAATCAAGCAAATCGCGTACTCGAACCTAAGTTGCGACGCGAACAAGTAATTGGCGTATTTGCCGGGCTACGACCCCTGGTTTCAACTGATCCTGATTCACCCACCACAAAACTTTCTCGGGAGCATGTTGTTGATAGTCCTACTCCCGGATTCGTTTCAATTGCAGGCGGCAAGTACACGACCTATCGCGTGATGTCAGAAGATGCAGTAAATGAAGCTATTAATCATCTGCGAAAAATAGTTCCAGATTCTGTAACTGAAACTCTGGCAATTATTGGCGCTGAAGGATATTCAGTACTTATGAATCAAATCCCGCGTTTAGCAAAGTTGTATGGAATTTCTGAGGAGAGCGTAGAACATCTACTTAATCGATATGGCTCTTTGATTGACGAAGTGCTCGCCCCTGCCTCAAAAAATAGAGAATTGCTAGAGAAATTAATTCCAGAGTTGCCGTATTTGAAAGCAGAAATTCTCTATGCCGTAACTAACGAGGGCGCTTTAAGTATTGATGATGTTCTCTCTCGTCGCACTCGTATTTCGTTCGAGGCTAAGGATCAGGGATTGAGCGCTCTGGAAGAAGTTGCCGACCTTATCTCCGAGATTCTTGGGTGGGACTCAAAAGATAAGAAAGCTTCAATGAGTCAATATCGCGAACTCGTTGAGCGACAGAAAGAAGTACTACTTCAAGCCAAGGAATTAAAAGAAAGAGTGAGTTAATTTCTAATCTGGTTTTTGCAAGAATCGACAGGAACTGGAACTTTAGTTGGTTTGGGAGTAGGCGTTGGAGTTACTTCAGGCCCTTGACGTAAATCAAAAGTTAAATCTTGGCGATTTTCCGCATGTGTGTTCGTCTGATCAACAAAGGCGACATAACCTGTTGTTGTTCCAGCTGGAAGTTTGCGAAGAGTTAATGTCCACACTCCGGATGCATCTCTGACCGGAGTTTGTTCAATTTTCTTAGGAGCCTGTCCATCTGCTCCAGGATTTAATCTAAAAGCAACAGTTCCAGTGACTACTGGAGCGCCAGATGGTCTTTTCACCTCAACCTTGATTCGCACTGGCTTATCGGTGCTCGACGCAGAGACACTTGTGATTAACATCGTTGTAGCTTCTTGGACCGGTAAGTAGTCGCCGACTTGAGGTGTCCAAATGCCACGTGTTAATTGTAAAAATGATGCTGGATCACCACGATAGACATTGAGATCCACACGCGAGGAACCAACTCCGTATTTATCGCCATATCCGCAAGATGAGTATTGCCAGATCTGCCATAGTGATGAGCAGTCTGAAGTTGACCACGAATGTACAAAGCAGCCGAAAATTTTTCGCCCAGGTTCGGCGGTTGGGTCTGCGGGGTTAATTCCGTATTGCGCTTTCCAGAGCGGATATTGGCGGAGTTTTTCACTTCTCACCATGGCTTGTTCGAGGAAGGTTGGATAGGAGTAGAAGAATGGTTTTCTTCCGGTCTTCTCATACATTGTGTCGAGCCACGTTTCCGCCCACAACGTCACCAAGGAACGTTGAGCATATTTTGTGCAACGTCCATTAGATGCCGCAATACAGTTATTTTCTAGATCAAGTGCGTAAGGAAGATCTTTCTCGGTGTAGCCGCCAAGACTTGAGAGTCGCCAGATTGCTTTTTGTGCTTGAGCTTGTGCGTCTCTGATGACGGCATCTCGATCAGAAGTGTTCGGCAAAATTGTGTAATGGTAATAACCTGTATAAATACCAGCGGCTTGAGCTGAATTACGATCCATCAAGAGATATTTCAAAGCTAGTGCGTCTGCATCATCGCGGGTATCAGAAGCTTTAATCATGACGAAGCGAATTCCAGCGTTGTACATCTTTACAAAATCGATGGGTTTATCTCCTGGATGTTGCCAGCGACTGACATCAGTTCCATGAATACGACCGCCGGGACCAGTTAAAGCAATGAGTTGATCAGGAGCGCTGAGCTGGGGAGCAGCATCAATACTCAGACTTCGAGATTTTGTGGTTACAACCTTGCTTCCAATTGTTACCCGAGCTCGATAAGTCGCCTTGCTATCAAGAGCAGTGGCACGCACCTGAACTTTCCATGCACCACTTGAAGTTGAGCGAGTTCGTAATTTTGTATCGACCCATGCATTATTTAACTTCACATCGATTCGCACTACTGCGTTCTTAACTTTTGGCTTGATTACTCCATGAAACGTTACTTTATATTCAGGAAAAGCTGGAGTTTGAACGAGATAAAAAGAAGATGAGGGTGTTGCTGCTGTAGCTGGAGAAATGAGAGAGGCAAAAAGAGCAAGTGTGATTGCGACGACAAGAGAACGAGTGCGAATCACTCGGTAATTATGGCGATAGATACTCCAAAAATCTCTTTAACTGCG
>DAIOTH010000025.1:0-15001 GCA_036752125.1 Candidatus Nanopelagicaceae bacterium
TCTCTGTGATAGGGGACACCCTTGGAACGGTACCCGCTAATGGGCTGCGATGCGAGGTCGGACTATCCTTAGCGCATGCTGCGCCGCGTTTCGGTTTTGGCTCTCTTGGCCGCCTCGAGCTTCTTGACTGGTTGCTCGAATGAAGAATTCACTGGGCTTGGCTTCAAGGGAAATGTCACAAGCGTTAATGAGTCCTCATTTGGTTTATGGCAAGGCGCGTGGTTGGCAGCAGCCATTGTGGGCGCACTGACTCTAGTTCTCATACTCTGGCCCGCGATCTTTCATCGCAAGAAAGATGATGGAACTTTTCCGCGTCAGTTCCAATACAACATCCCCGCCGAGATTGCTTACACAGTCATCCCTTTTATCATCGTTGCGGTTCTCTTCGGTTACACCGCCAAAGCGGAGAGCGAAATCGTAAAAGTCTCTCCTGTAAGTACAGAAGTTCATGATGTCACTGTTAATGGAATCCAATGGTCGTGGCAATTTATCTATGAGGAAGCTGGTCCTGGAACGACCGTGACAGGAACTCCCGCACAACCACCAGTTCTCTATATGCCGCTTGGTGAGAAGGTGCGCTTTAGTTTTACAGCTTCCGATGTGATTCACTCTTTCTGGGTTCCAGAATTTATGATCCAAATGCAGAATATTCCTGGCGTCACCAACAAACTTGAGTTCACAGCAAATGAACTCGGAGAATATCGCGGCTTCTGCAACATCCTTTGTGGTCGCCAACATTCACAGATGAGATTTACCGTGAAAGTAGTTACGCCTTCGGAATACGACTCTTATATTCAATCGCTCAAGGCTGGAGCTAACGGATGACAACTTTTGCAACCCGCCCCATCACTGATGAAGCAACTCCTAAGCGCCCCGCTCCAACATCGAAGGGTCGTCTCGCGGTAAGACTACTTACCTCTACTGACCACAAAACCATTGGCTATCTCTACTTAGCGACCTCATTTGCTTGGTTTTTGATCGGCGGAATTCTTGCTCTTCTCATCCGCGCCGAATTAACCCGTCCAGGAATGCAGTTTTTAAGCTCTGAGCAGTACAACCAAGTTTTCACAATGCACGGAACGATCATGTTATTGATGTTTGCTACGCCGCTCTTCGTTGGTTTTGCCAACGTCATCATGCCGCTCCAAATTGGCGCCGCAGATGTTGCTTTCCCTCGAATGAACATGTTGTCGTATTGGCTATATCTTTTCGGTGGAATTGTTGCCTTTGCAGGTTTCTTGACCCCAGGTGGCGCAGCCTCATTTGGTTGGACCGCTTATGCGCCGCTTTCAAACAATATTTATTCTCCCGGCATAGGTGCAGATCTCTGGATCTTGGGACTTGCGGTAAGCGGTTTGGGAACAATTCTTGGCGGCGTTAACTTCGTAACCACAATCTTCACGATGCGCGCTCCTGGAATGACGATGTTCCGTATGTCGATTTTTTCTTGGAATGTGCTCCTCACTTCTATTCTCGTACTGATTGCATTCCCACCACTTGCAGCCGCGCTTCTTGGTTTGGAATCAGATCGACTCTTTGGCTCGCATATCTTTGATCCAGCTAATGGTGGCGCAATGCTGTGGCAACATCTCTTCTGGTTCTTTGGCCATCCTGAGGTTTACATCCTTGCCTTGCCGTTCTTCGGAATCGCCACTGAAATTCTTCCGGTCTTTAGTCGCAAGCCAATATTTGGTTACAAAGGCTTGATCGCTGCCACGATCGCTATTGCTGCTCTTTCAGTCGCGGTATGGGCTCACCACATGTACACATCTGGCCAAGTTTTGTTGCCCTTCTTCTCATTTATGACTTTCTTAATTGCAGTTCCTACCGGAGTTAAATTCTTTAACTGGATTGGAACGATGTGGCGCGGTTCCATCACCTTCGATACGCCAATGCTCTGGGTTCTTGGATTCCTCATTACCTTCTTGCTCGGTGGATTGACCGGCGTTATTTTGGCTAGCCCACCATTAGATTTTGCAGTATCTGCCTCTTATTTCGTGGTCGCGCATTTCCATTACGTTCTCTTTGGCACGGTGGTATTTGCGATGTTTGCGGGCTTCTATTTCTGGTGGCCCAAGATGACCGGGCGAATGCTCAACGAAACTCTTGGAAAGATTCACTTCTGGATTCTCTTTGTGGGCTTCCACACCACATTCTTAATTCAGCACTGGCTCGGAATCAAAGGCTTCCCGCGACGTTACGCCGATTACTTGGCATCTGACGGATTTACCACCATGAATATGATTTCAACTGTCGGCTCAACGCTATTGGCGCTGTCGATGATTCCATTTGCGATCAACATCTGGATTACTCGCAAAGCTCCGAAAGTTACCTCCGATGATCCTTGGGGTTATGGTTCCTCGCTCGAATGGGCGACTTCATGTCCACCGCCTCGTCACAACTTCCTTCGGATGCCAGAAATTAGATCTGAACGTCCTGCCTTTGACCTCCATCATCCAGATCACTCAAAGATCGAAGGTCACTAAAAGATGAAATCGGGTTACAGACTCTTTCTATTTCTCTTCGCTTTCTACGCAATTGTTGGGGCAATTTATTGGTGGCTTGGTGGTGAACCGCTCGGCGTAACAGCAATCTTCCTAAGCGCAGGCCTTGCTCTGATCATTGGCTATTACTTCTGGTTTATCAATCGCAGAACCGGGGGAGTTCTTCCCGAAGATAATCCTGATGCACTGATCTCTGATGGCGCAGGGGAACTTGGTTTCTATAGCCCGTACTCCTGGTGGCCACTTCCAGTCGGTCTTGCCGCTACGGCGGTAGGCCTGAGCCTGGTCATTGGGTGGTGGCTAACCTTGATTTCTGTTGGCGCACTCATCATTTCGGTGATGGGTTTTGTTCTTGAATATGAACGCCCATCAAACTCACCTTATAGCTCCGATTCTCACCACTAAATTTCTTCTGGTTTTTTTCGCTAGATTAACCCCATGACTATTCGAGCCGAAATTTTCGATACCGGTAATCCTCGAATTAAATCTGCATCCATCATCATCAACGCCCCTGCGGCAAAAATCTTTGATGTGATTGCTAACCCGCGGATGCACCCCGTTATCGATGGCTCAAACACCGTCCGTTCAGTCCTCAAAAGTGATGATCGATTGAGTCTGGGTTCGAAGTTCGGAATGAATATGGAGATTGGCGTTAAGTATCGAATTACCAATACGGTGGTTGAGTTCGACGAAAATAAACTCATAGCTTGGCGCCATTTAGGCCGCTGGATCTGGCGCTATGAACTCAAGGAAGTTACTCCAAATCAAACAGTTGTGATTGAGAGTTTCGATGGAAGTAAAACGCCACTCAATCTCTGGCTCAAGGCGCGTAAGGCATACCCTTACGCACAGAAAGCAGTCGCGAAAACGTTGGTGCGGCTAAAGGAATATTGCGAAGCTAATTAGTGGTGATCTTCAATTTCCAACATCTCTTTAGATGTTGGTTTAGCAATCTGTTCTTGATTGGCACGAGATAGACGTGCCTGCAATTTTGCCTTCGCGCCCTTAGGGTTACGAACACCGTTTGCATCGGCCTCAACAGGTTCAAGCGCTGGGAGTTGTTCGTGCTGAGTTAACAAGTAAGCCTTTTCTGGAGAGAGCGGCTCATGAACTTCAATGAATTCACCATGAGGCAACATAACAAGGCGTCCAGTTTCGCGACCATGGAGAACTTTTTCGCGATCAGCGCGTTGTAGCGATAGACAAATTCTCTTGGTTATTACGAACGCGAGTGGAGGCAGAACAATGATTCCTATACGTGTAAACCACATAATCTGATTGATAGATAGCGCGAAGTGTGTGGCGATAAGGTCGTTTCCACCGTTAATAAGCGAAACCAACATGAAGGTGATGGACATTGCACCAAGTGCTGTGCGATTGGGGGCGTTACGAGGACGATCAAGTAAATGATGTTCCCTCTTATCTCCAGTCATCCAGCTCTCAATAAATGGGTAGAGCGCCATTCCAGTAAAGATGATGCCAGGGATAATTAATCCGGGAATCAAAATATTCCACGAAATAGTAAATCCGAAGGCATGTGTTTCAAGCGGTGGCGCCATGCGAACTAATCCATCAAGCCAACCCATGTACCAGTCTGGTTGTGATCCGGCAGAAATCTGTCCTGGCGTGTATGGACCGTATAACCAGATCGGGTTAATAGATGCGACGGCTCCAAGGAAGGCGGTAACTCCGAAGACGATGAAGAAGAATCCACCAGCTTTGGCCATGTAAACCGGCATTAATGGGTATCCGACAACATTCTTTTCGGTACGACCTGGGCCTGGATATTGAGTGTGCTTCTGGTACCAGACCAACATTAAGTGAGCCGTGATGAGTGCAAGGAAAATGCCAGGGATGAGAAGAATATGTACCGTATAAATACGTTGAATAAATACTTCACCCGGGAATGCTCCGCCGAAGACAAAATAGGCAAGATACGAACCAACAACAGGTAAAGCTTGAATGATTGCTTCTGCAATACGGATACCAGTTCCAGAAAGAAGATCATCAGGAAGTGAGTAACCAAGGAATCCTTCTACGATTCCAAGGGTGAGTAATCCAACGCCAATAATCCAGTTGAATTCGCGAGGTTTGCGGAATGCGCCAGTGAAGAAGACGCGCATTAAGTGCGCAACCATCGCTGCCATGAATATCAAGGCTGCCCAGTGATGAATTTGGCGCATCAAAAGCCCGCCACGAACATCAAATGAAATATGGAGAGTTGAAGCGTACGCCGCAGACATCTTCAAACCAGAAAGTGGTTCGTAAGAGCCTTCATATTCAACTTCACGCATTGATGGGTCAAACCAAAAAGTGAGGAATGTTCCAGAAAGAAGAAGAATGATGAATGAGTAGAGAACAACTTCGCCCAACATAAATGACCAATGATCTGGGAAGACTTTGGTGAGCGTTTTCTTTAACCATTTAGCTGCGCCAGTGCGCTCATCTACATAGTTAGCTACTTGTCCCGCTACGCGTTCACGTGCGCTCACTTGGAATCACGCTCCCAGAAACTTGGTCCGACTGCTTCATTAAATGGCGCCTTTGCCACGAGATAACCTTCGCTATCAACTCCGATAGCTAATTGTGGCAGTGGTCGAGCCGCTGGTCCAAAGATAACTTTGGCAGCTCGTGTGACATCAAAAGTGGATTGGTGGCAAGGGCAGAGTAAGTGTTTAGTGGTCTGTTCGTATAGGGCTACAGCGCAGCCCATATGAGAACAGATTTTTGAGAAAGCAATAATTCCTTCGTAAGTCCAGGAGAGACGCTCTGGATCCAGATTGAACTCTTCAGGTCGAATGCGGATTAATAGCAATGAATCCTTTGCTATGTCATCGAGATGACGTTCTTTACCGGCCGGAAACTCTGGTTGAACTTGCGCTACTCCACCAACTTCGAGATCGGATGGCTTGATAGGTCTGTCTCCTGGATCGGTAACAAGACGAGTTCCAGCCTTCCAATTGGTTTCATTTAATTCGTTTTCTGGAAGTGGGCCAAGATCTCGAAGTAGAAGAATCGGGGAGAGGCCGACAAGTCCAAGAGCTAGACCCATAGTCCTTTTAATAAAGGGGCGGCGTCCGAGCCCTGCTTCGCCAGCTCGCTCCTTTACTGTTGAAACAAATGCTGAACGATCTTCATCTTTGGAGCGCTGTTCTTTTCGATAATCGATAACTTCGTGATCTGGCATAAGAGTTTTTGCCCAATGTACAGCTGCCATTCCAATGAAGAAGAGCGACATTGCAAGACCAAGGCCCAAGAAGAGTTGGTGCGCGTTGGTGTTACCCATGACAGGAAGGAAGATGAAGATTGATTCATCTATCCCCACATAGGCATAAATGAATAGAAGTGTTCCAAAGACAGAAAGGAGAAAGAGAATCCCAACTTGGCGTTCAGCCTTCTTCGCTGCTTTAGGATCTACATCAGCTTTACGATGAACATGTTCTGGTAAGCCAGGATCAGTTAACGGAGCAATTTCGTTTGTCATTTTCTATCGCGCCTTTGTTGTGAGCCAGACTGCAATACCAATAAGTAGACCTAGCCCGAGAGTCCAAGCTAGTAAACCTTCAGTTACTGGACCAACTCGACCAAGTGCTGCGCCTCCAAGTGCAGGTTCACTTTCGGCATGTTTAATCCATTTAATGATGGAGAGTTTTTCTTGCGGAGTAATGACGGTGTCGGAAAAAACTGGCATTGCTTGTGGGCCAGTGACCATCGCTTCGTAAATATGTTTTGGTTCTACGCCCATAACACTCGGCGCATATTTTCCTTGGGTTAGCGCTCCACCTTGTCCGGCAAAGTTATGGCACATCGCGCAGTTATTGCGGAACAACTCTCCGCCTTCTGCAGTATCGCCACTTCGTTCCCACGCAAGTTCTTCATTTGTTACCGCGGCAGGGCCGGGAGCAAGTGATGCAACATACGCAGCAAGAGCAGCAGTTTCTTCTTCGGTATAGACCGGCTCTTTACGCATTGCTTGCTCACTCATATCTGCCATAGGCATACGTCCAGTTGCAACCTGGAAATCAACAGATGCCGCTCCTACTCCAATGAGTGATGGAGCGATTCCTGCTCCTTCTGCATTCAGACCATGGCACGAGGAGCAACCACGCGCAAAGATTTCTTTTCCTTCAGCAATGAGAGTTGCCTTATCTGAAGGATTGGTGACCACATTCTCTGATGCTGCTTGCGCAACTGTGTAGCCGAAACCAGCGACGAGCAGCCCAGCAAGTAGTAACAAGGGGCCAGCGAATCGATGGCGACGATATCTTGAAATGAATCTCATTTATTGCACCAGGTAAATTGCAGAGAAAAGAGCAATCCAGACAATATCTACGAAGTGCCAGTAGTAGGAAACGACGATTGCTGTAGTGGCTTGGGAGTGTCCAAAGCGACGCGCTTTAGAAACGCGGATCATGACAATCAAGAAAGCGATTAAGCCACCCGTTACGTGAAGTCCGTGGAAACCAGTTGCGAGATAGAAGACCGAACCATACGGAGCTGAAGAGATAGAAAGACCTTCATGGACCAATTCAGCGTATTCAAAAACCTGGCCGCCAATAAAGAATGCACCCATTGCAAAAGTCAGAGCAAACCATTCGCGCATGCCCCATTTGGAAATCTGTAAAAGAGTTCCAGTTCGCGCATTTTGGAATCGTTCTGCGGCAAAGACTCCGAACTGGCACGTAACCGAAGATAAAACGAGCACTGTGGTGTTCAGTGCAGAGAATGGAATGTTGAGGAATTCCACGCCTTCAGCCCATTTTTCAGGACCTTGCACCGCACGCGTTGTGAAATACATTGCGAAGAGCGCAGCGAAGAACATTAACTCGCTCGAGAGCCAGACAATCGTGCCAACTGCAACGATATTGGGCCTGTTAAGTCGAGGTGGGGTGGCTACCGCGTTGCTCATAGGGGGGATTATTCCCGATAAGCCTTCGTTTTCGACCTTCCATCGCTCATAAAGAGAGGTCGGTGCGGTGAAACGCATCACGCGCTGTAACCACTCTTAAACCCCTAGAATTACGAACATCATGGCAGCTGAAATTGAAGAGAAATTAGAGATAGCCCTCTACTCCGATGATGCATCGGTCCGAGAAACAGTAAGAAAAGCCCTTGGTTCACGGATTGCTCCAGATCTAGCACCCCACACAATTACTGAGTTTGCCACCGGGCCAGCACTTCGCAGCCGCGTCGATTCCGGTCAAAATTTTGATCTGTTTATCTTGGATGGAGAGTCTGTTCCTGAAGGTGGACTGGGTATTGCCAAACAACTCAAGGATGAAGTTTTTAATTGCGGAACGGTTATCGTCATCGTAGGTCGAGCATCTGATGCCTGGCTGGCAGGTTGGTCTAGAGCAGAAGGCGTCATTAGTCACCCGATTGACCCTTTTACCATTGCTGCAACAGTTGCTGACATTCTTCGCAAATCCCGCGTTATCGCGTAGAACTTCATGAACGCGAGCGCTCCCACCTGGGAGAAGATTCTTGCCACCCTTTCTGAAAAGAGAGAACTGAATTCTTTAGAAGCAGAATGGGCAATGATTGAAATTCTTGAAGGACGTACTTCTAGTGAAACTATTAAGGATTTTCTCCTCGCCCTAAATGCAAAAGGCGAGACATCGAATGAGGTCATGGCGCTTGTGAGTGCTATGTACAGCAAAGCCTCACTTATTAATGTTGCAGATCGCGCCGTTGATATTGTCGGAACTGGTGGAGACGGAGCGAATACGATCAATATCTCCACAACCGCTGCAATCATCACTACTGCTGCGGGAGCGCGAACAATCAAACATGGCAATCGCGCCGCCACTTCAAAGAGCGGAGCTGCAGATCTCCTCGAGTCTTTGGGTATCAACATCACACTTAATGCCAATCAGGTAGCTGAGTGCGTAAGAAAGATAGGAATTGGTTTTGCTTTTGCACCAACCTTTCACCCTGCAATGAAAAACGCTGCAGCAGCGCGAAAGGAGCTGGGTGTTCCCACTATTTTCAATATCTTGGGTCCGCTAGCAAATCCAGCGCGACCACAGTGCGTTGCCATAGGCGTGGCCCGAGCCGAATTACTGAATACTGTGGCTGAAGTTCTTGCGAAGCGAGGCTGCGAAGGTTTTGTTTTTCGTGGCGATGATGGACTCGATGAAGTTTCTTTGAGCACAACCACCACTGTTTTGATTATCAAAGATGGAGAGATTCGTCAGGAAAAATTCAATCCCAATGAATTAGGACTTGAAAGTTTTCCGTTAAGCGCTCTTGAAGGCGGGACACCGGAGGAAAACGCAGCAATTACTCGAGGCATTTTCTCGGGGAAACTGGGTGCTTATCGGGAATCAGTTCTCATCAACGCCGCAGCAGCGATAGCGGCTTTTAAAGGAGATTTTCATCTCGGCGTTGATCAGCAATTTGCGAATGGATATGTCCTAGCAAAACAAGCTGTCGATAGTGGAGCTGCGCTTCAGTTAGTTGAACGTTGGGCAGATCTAACAAAGGAATTAGCAAAATCTTCTTTGTAGCGGAGCGAGTCCGATGCTTCGCGAACACGCTCTAGGTTTTGGCGCGCTGAACCTGAACCAAATGTGGGCAAACTCCATTCGCCATCAAGGTCAACCAACCTAACTCCGTCCTGGGAGAGATAGCGGAGCAATACTTCGACTTCTTCGTGATGAGATGCTGGGAGAATTTCACCGTTATCAACTACAACATCGGCGGTCAGGGTAAGACTTTCGATGACATCTTTGTAGTTGATAGAAGTTCCTTGCGCAGTACCGGCCAAACGTCCGAAGCGAATGACAACGAACTCCCATAATTGTGGAGATAGAGGAAGAGCCGCAATTAAGTGCGGGACTCGCGTTAAAGATCTAATGCGCTGGCCACGAGCAGTTCCACGGATAAATGAGCTCAGACGATTACGCAATTCCGCCGCCTCTTCAAACCGCTCTTGTTCCGCCAGTTCTTTCATCCGTTGATTGATGGAATTAAGAATTGTGGTTGCGTCATGATGAAGAGAGACTCGAGTTGTCATGACATGCGAGGCGTAAGTGTCTACAGACTCCTTGCCTACACATGGAGCTCCACATTTCTTCATATCGAAGAGAGCACAGGGACTAGCGCTTTTCATGGAATTGAGTGTTATGCGCGGCGAGCATTGGCGAATTTGGGTAACTTCGTAAATGGCTTCAATTGCGCGCGTGGCTTCTTCTCGTCCATTGAATGGCCCACACCATCCAACATCATCAGATAAACCTCGCTGGCCTCGGACTGAAACTAAACGCGGAAAGCTCTCCTCAGTGATTTTCACCCAGACGGCTTTTTCCTGGAATTTTGAGCGGCGATTAAATCGAGGTTGTTTTTCAGCGATGAGGCGGAGCTCGCGAACTTCAGCTTCGATAATCGTGGGCGTTTCGATGTAATCAAGATAATGAGCCAAAGTGATCATGTCGTGCATGCGCTTGCGAGTCTCGGCTGCTGTGAAATAGGAACGGACTCGGTTCTTAAGATTCCTTGTGGTTCCGATGTAAAGCGGTTGGCGTTGTTCATCTCTAAATATGTAAACGCCCGGACTCGAGGGTAATCCTTCTGATAAGTAGCGTTTCTTTCGTTGCGAATCGGTAATGCGGTTTGAAAATGTTTTCAGATCCTCAAGTGTGGTGACTCCGAAAGAACCGAGCCGATCCAGAATGCCGTGAAATACATCTACAGTTGCGCGGGCATCAGAGAGCGCTCGATGATCTGGATTCGTGCTGGCTCCAAAGAACGCGGCAAGTGTTCCAAGTTTGCAATTGGGCGCTTCATCGCGGGTAACGACATACCGAGCGATACGTGCAGTGTCGATTACTTGAAACTTGGGCCATGGAGTTGCGCATTGCAGCGCAGCCGCCTTGAGAAAACCAATATCGAAAGGTGCGTTATGTGCAATGAGAACCGTATCTTCGGGAGAACCTGCAAATTCAAGGAATGAGAAGAGCGCTTCTCCAATTTTTGGAGCTGCAATGACCATCGCATCAGTAATCCCCGTAAGTACAGTGATAAACGCGGGAATAGGGGATTCTGGGTTAACGAGAGTTTGAAATTCTCCAATGATCTCGCCACCGCGAATCTTTACCGCTCCAATCTCGGTAATTGCAGAGCTGGAGTGCGAGCCTCCTGTTGTTTCCAAATCGACCACAACAAAAGTGGTGTCAATGAGCGCACGACCTATCTCGTCAAATGTGGGTTGCCAGCCAGTGGCACTTTTGTTTGGAGATCCCGTCACGCCTATAAAGATAGAGGGGATGAATGACATTTGCCCTCAATCTCCTTAGGGTTCGGATGTGAGCATTGAAGGCGCGCCAGAAGGCTGGATTGAGGATTTCGTTGCTGAGGGTTCAGGCGAAAAGAGAAATATCGGAATTTTGCTGGTTCACGGTTTTACTGGCACGCCTGCTTCGATGAGGCCTTGGGCGCACTATTTCCATGATCGCGGGTACACAGTTTCAGTTCCATTAATTCCCGGACATGGAACAACGTGGCATGACCTCAATCATGTGCGCTGGCAACAATGGCCAGAGAAAGTCGAGAGTGAATTAAAGAAGTTACGCCAAAAATGCTCCAAAGTTTTTATCTGCGCACTTTCTATGGGTGGAGGAAATTCACTCTACGTGACCGCAGAAAATCAGGAACTTGTAGATGGGCTAATACTGGTCAATCCAATGATTCATATTCCTGGGATTCAGATTAAATTTGTTCACCTGATTTCACGGATTCAAAAATCACGAGCATCTGTCGGGGATGACATAAAAAAGCCAGGAGTCACCGAATGGGGCTATGACGCGCTTCCTTTAAAAGGCGTTGCGCAGCTCTATACATATCTCAAACTCGCGCGAGCGTCTTTACCTTCAATCAAGGTTCCAACCTTGCTTTTTCATAGCGTCGATGACCATGTTCTACCAGTCTCCAATACCGAAATAATCATGAAGGAATTGGGGTCTGCGGATAAGAGACGGATTGAACTAACCAATAGCTATCACGTAGCAACGTTGGATTATGACGCTGATCTGATCTTTGAAAATTCAAGGCTTTTTATTGAGGAGAAATGCAAATGAGCGCTAATCCGTTTCTTACTAAATCAACCTTGGAATATGAACTTCCACCATTCGCTCTAATAACCGAAGACCACTATCTCGACGCTTTCTATGCTGGGATGAGCGAACAGCTGAGAGAGATTGACGCGATTCTGGCCAACGTCGACGTTACCTTTGAAAATACGATCGAATCCTTGGAGCGAAGCGGAGCGACGCTTACGCGAGTACTCAATGTTTTCTATAACAAATCTTCGAGTGATACCAATGACCGTATCGATGCGATCGAAGCTGAGATTGCGCCAAAACTAGCTGCACACTCTGATGCCATTCGCCTCAATCCCGAGCTCTTTGCTCGCATCAAGACGCTACGCGATCAATCAAGCGTTTTGAACGAGGAACAAAGTTGGCTAGTGGAACGTTATTTCAGAGATTTCGCTCATGCTGGCGCTGAGCTCAGCGAAGCGAGTCGAAATCGAGTTAAGGGGATTAATGAAGAACTCTCCTCTCTTCAAACACAATTTAGTAAGAGAGTGCTCGCCGATACCAATGATCTCGCGGTCATTGTCGATGATGTCTCTGAGTTAGATGGCTTAACCGCTAATCAGATTGCAGCATGTAAAGCAGCAGCCGAGGCGCGTGGATTAACGGGTAAATGGCTCATCACGATGGTCAACTTCACTGGACATCCATTACTCAGTTCGCTAAAGAATCGTGCGCTGCGCGAAAAAGTAATGCGTAATTCTCTCCTCAAGGGTTCTCGTAAGAATGAAAATGACACCCAAGATATTTTGTTGCAGATGGTCAAGCTCAGAACTGAACGAGCTCAATTATTCGGACTCTCAACCCATGCTGAATTCGTACTGCAAGAACAGACCGCTGGTAAACCGGAAAATGTCCACGCTATGTTGAAGAAACTTGCTCCAGCTGCGGTAAAAAATGCTCAGCGAGAAGGGGAAGATATTCAATCCATTATCAATCGGGAAGCTTCTCATGAGTTAGCAAGTTGGGATTGGGGCTTCTATACCGAGAAGGTGAGGGCTGAGAAATATTCACTCGATACCGCTGCAATGAAACCTTACTTTGAGTTGGAACGGGTATTGAAGAATGGAGTCTTTTTCGCTGCACAGAAACTTTATGGTCTTACTTTTAAAGAACGTCCTGACCTACTCGCTTATCACCCCGAAGCAAGAGTCTTTGAAGTTTTCAATGAAGATGGATCTGCTGTAGGTCTCTATATTGGAGACTTTTACACTCGAGATTCAAAACGTGGTGGAGCATGGATGAACTCGCTTGTTAAACAGAGCAAGCTCCTGAATCAGAAGCCAGTTGTTGTCAATAATATGAATGTCTCAAAACCACCACATGGCGAACCAACGCTTCTCTCATACGACGAAACAACTACGCTCTTTCACGAATTTGGTCATGCGATCCATGGACTTCTCTCTGATGTCACTTATCCAAGAGTCTCTGGAACTGCGGTACAGCGCGACTTTGTTGAATTTCCCTCTCAAGTCAATGAGATGTGGATTCTCTGGCCCGAAGTTCTTGATAACTACGCTATCCATTACCAAACTGGAGAGCGATTACCTCAAGAGTGGGTGGATAAGTTAAATGAATCTGCGACATTTAACGAAGGTCACGCAACCACAAGTTACTTGGCAGCAGCAGTTCTTGATCTGGCTTGGCATTCAGTGGATGGAACTCAAAATATTGCAAACGTGGAGGAGTTTGAAGCAAGAGCAATACGCGACTATGGATTGCACTATTCACCTGTACCCACTCGCTATCGCTCAACCTATTTCTCGCATATTTTCGCTGGTGGTTATTCCGCGGGGTATTACGGCTATATCTGGAGTGAAGTTCTCGATGCGGATACGGTGGAATGGTTTAAAGAGAACGGTGGTTTAACTCGGAAGAACGGCGACCATTTCAGAAACTCTCTGATGAGTCGCGGCGGATCAGTGGATTCAATGCAGATGTTTCGAAACTTCCGCGGACGAGATGCTCAAATCGAACCACTCTTACGCAGACGAGGGTTGCTCAACAATGACTGAGGCTTTGAAGCCTGTTGTTGCTCGAGTTGCAGCGCTTAATTTAAGTTACTTTGTCATTGAGTTTTACTTTGCGCATCGATTCAACTCTGTTGCCTTACTTTCAGACAGTCTAGATTTTCTTGAGGATGCTTCGGTCAATATCCTAATTTTCTTGGCGTTCTCTCTAGCCGTAGTCTGGCGCAAACGTCTAAGTTACATTTTTGCGCTTTTGTTGCTCCTGCCTGGAATTAGCTTTCTCTATAATGCGATTCAGCAAATCTCTGATCCCATTGCTCCAACTGGAGAAGGCATGTCTATCGTCGGTTTAGGGGCGTTTTTCGTAAATCTTTATTGCGCTCTACTTCTCAATAAGTTTAAAAACGTAAATGGGGGACTTGCAAAGGCAGCATTTTTCTCTGCGCGTAATGATGCGGTTGCGAACATCCTCATCATCTTTGCAGGGATTATTACTCTGTTCTGGGTAAGCGCGGCGCCGGACCTAGTCGTTGGGGCGATCATATTTATTATGAACGCAGATTCAGCCAGAGATATCTTGCGCGCTGCTAACGCTGAGCATCGAGAGAGTCACAGTTAATGTTAGAAGCCATATTTTTAGGGATTGTTCAAGGACTTACGGAGTTTTTGCCAATTTCTTCGAGTGCACACATCAGAATCCTCGGCGAAATCCTTCCTTCGGCTCAAGATCCAGGAGCTACCTTTACTGCAATTATGCAGATTGGAACCGAATGCGCAGTCCTTCTGTACTTTGCCTCTCAGATTAAGGAATTACTCAAAGGGGGAAGGCTTGCTCGTTTAATCCTTGTAGGTTCTCTACCAATTTTCATTCTCGGCTACATCGGCCAGGATTACATTCGAGATAATTTCCGTTCTTTGTGGTTGATCGCTGCAACTCTCATTGTTTTCGGTTTACTCCTTGGCTATTTGGATCACATAGGTAGAAAAGAGAAATCTTTAAATGACCTCACTACTCGAGATGGAGTTCTTTACGGAATCGCGCAATCCTTGGCGCTCATCCCCGGTGTATCTCGTTCGGGAGCAACTATCGCAATGGGTCGCTTCTTGGGGTACCGCCGTGAAGAAGCGCTGCGGTACTCATTTCTCTTAGCAATTCCTGCGGTACTGGGTAGTGGCGCTTATGAACTGATGAATTCTTTTTCTGAACCGACCAATAATTTCTCTATCGGTGAAACTATTGCCGCAACAGCTACCGCCTTTATTGTTGGATACGCAGTTATTGCATGGCTCATGAAATTTGTTCAAACCAGAAGTTTTATGCCTTTCGTTGTTTATCGGGTTGCGCTAGGGGCGCTATTGCTGACTTTGTTGGCAACGGGAACTATTTCGGCTTAAACATGAGTACGGGTGGATTTACTTCTCAACAGTTACT
>DAIOTH010000026.1:0-14114 GCA_036752125.1 Candidatus Nanopelagicaceae bacterium
ACAACGCAACCTTGTTCAAGGCTGGTTATGACTCAGTTCTACGTCCATCAATCGACGCTGGCGATTACACACTCGTTGATGACCAGGCTGTTCCCGATTGGGATAACGCCAAGGGTGGCGTTATTTTCGAACAGCAACTCGCAAAGGCAAAGGGCAAGCTCGATGCCGTTGTTTCAGCTAACGAAGGCCTTGGCCTCGCAGCTGTTGCTGTGTTGAAGAAGAACGGACTCAACGGAAAGGTTTGCGTATCCGGACAGGATGCAACCGTTGATGGTCTCCGCGCTATCTTGACTGGTGATCTTTCAAATACTGTTTACAAGGCAATTAAGGCTGAAGCTGAAGCTGCTGCTGCACTTGCGATCGCACTTCTTAAGGGCGAAGACGCAACAACTGCAACTGGTTCAGTAAACAACGGAACAGTTGATGTTCCTTCAGTTCTCCTTGTACCAGTTTCCATCACTAAGGCAAACGTCAAAGATGTAATTGCAGATGGCTTCCAGACACGTGAAGCAGTTTGCGAAGGCATCGAAGACCTCTGCACCGCTAACGGAATCTAAGACTTCTTTCGAAGTTTAGATTTCTCAAGCAAGCAGAAAAAGTAGTAAAGATTCAGCCCGAGTATTGAGTTACTCGGGCTGAATCGCTAAAAACTCCCAACAGCGAGGAAATTCAATGGCCTCACCAATTCTCTCCCTCCGCCAAGTCAACAAATCCTTTGGACCAGTTCATGTTCTTAAAGATGTGAACTTTGATGCGTATCCAGGCAAAGTAACAGCGCTAGTTGGCGATAACGGTGCAGGTAAAAGCACATTGATTAAATGTATCGCTGGCATCTACACACCAGAGACTGGTGAATTCATCTTCGAAGGAAATAAAGTAACGATTGCTGGACCGCGCGATGCCACCGCGCTTGGAATTGAAATTGTGTATCAAGATCTCGCACTCTGCGACAATCTCGACATTGTTCATAATATGTTTTTAGGTCGCGAAGAAAAAAGTGGAATTACTCTTAATGAATCAACGATGGAGTCGATGGCAAAAAAGACTCTCGATGGACTGAGCGTTAGAACCGTTAAATCAATTCGCCAGAAAGTGGCATCTCTGAGCGGTGGGCAACGTCAAACAGTTGCCATCGCTCGCGCAGTTTTATGGAATAGCAAAGTAGTTATTCTCGATGAACCAACAGCGGCTCTTGGTGTTGCTCAGACCGAACAAGTTTTGAAGTTAGTACGGCAACTTGCTGATAATGGTCTTGCCGTGATCGTGATTAGCCATAATTTAAATGATGTATTCCAAGTCGCAGATAACATCGCGGCGATGTACCTCGGAACCATGGCGGCACAAGTCGATAAGAACTCAGTCACACAGAATGATGTCGTTCGACTCATTACAACGGGAAGTTCTGATGCTGTTGCAGGAGCGAAAAAATGAGCGAGCAAATAACTATTGAAAAGTCGCTCCGCGATTGGTGGAGCCGCGTCAAAGCCGGACAAGTCGGAGCACTTCCCGCACTTCTTGGTTTACTCGTTCTCTGCCTCGTCTTCGGTTCAATGAGCTCGGTCTTTTTAACCCCAGGTAACTTTGCCAATCTTCTTACTCAAGCCGCTGCCGTAATTGTTATTGCAATGGGCTTGGTGTTCGTGCTTTTACTTGGGGAAATTGATCTATCTGCTGGATATGCAGCAGGTGTCTGTGGCGCAATCTTGGTAATCATGGTCACGGAGATGGATTACGCCTGGTACATCGCATTCCCAGTCAGCATCATCGCTGGAATTATCTTGGGCGGTGGCATTGGTTATCTTGTTGCGCAATTAAAGATTCCATCATTCGTCGTAACCCTTGCAACATTCCTCGCTTTCCAGGGACTTTTGCTTTTGCTCGTTGGTGAAGGCGGAACAATTCGCATTGAGGATCCCGTAATCCTTGCCGTTGAAAATAAGAATCTCTCTGTCTCTGCAAGTTGGCTCTTCTTCATCGTGACCGCATCAGCATATGTTCTATCTGGACTATGGAAGTTCAATAAACGCCGTCGAGCTGGATTGGTCGATAATCTCTTTAAATTCTGGTTACTCAAGACGGTCGGACTCATCGTTATTGGCGCAGCAGCAACGTCAGCGCTTACGGTGGAACGCAGTAATAATCCCCAACTTGTCAGCTTGCGCGGTATTCCTTACGTAGTTCCGGTCATCTTGGTACTTCTAGTTGGAGCAACATTTGTATTGACTCGCACTTCATTTGGCTTGCACATTTATGCAGTTGGTGGCAATGCGGAAGCTGCACGTCGCGCCGGTATTAATGTGAGAATGGTGCGAATCTCCGCATTCATGATCTGTTCTGGATTTGCTGCTGTCGCAGGAATGATCTTCGTTTCGCGCGCGAATTCAATTTCGCCAACTACAGGTGGAAGTTCCACACTTCTTTACGCAGTTGGTGCTGCTGTTATCGGCGGAACCAGCCTCTTTGGCGGTAAAGGAAAAGTTAGCGATGCAATTCTTGGAGGATTAGTCGTTGCAGTTATTGATAACGGAATGGCGCTCCTTGGCTACCCTGCTGGAATCAAGTTCATGGTTACAGGCGCAGTTCTCTTGATTTCTGCGACTATCGATGCAGTTTCTCGGCGCGGAGCAACGACGAGCTAGTACAGATTTTTTCCGTGGCGAGTTTCTGGGTATTCTTCTCGCTCACATCTTGCGGGAGTGGTGAAATGGCAGACACGCAGGTCTTAGGAACCTGTGCTTCGGCGTGTGGGTTCAAGTCCCACCTCCCGCACCATGATTTCTAAACAAAACTCGATGACCATGAATTACTCGCTTCGTCCACTCCATGCCAGTGATGCTGACTGGATATTTGAAGCCTGCCAAGATCTTGAAATTCAGAAATGGACTGAGATTCCAAAACCTTACACACGTGACCACGCGGTTAGCTTTGCAAAAACACTTTCCGGTGATGTTGAAGTTTGGGTAATTGAGAGTGAAACTTCCGAGAAACCTTTTGGTGTAATCGGAGTACATTCAATAAACCCCGCAACGAGAGTTGCTCTCATCGGTTATTGGATAGCTCCATGGGGTCGCAATCAAGGTGCAATGAAAAATGGTTTGCTAAAATTTTTAGAGTTGGCAAAATCTCGTTCTGATATCGGCGCTATCGAAGCCACTATTGCTGAGAATAATCTCGCTTCTCGACGATCAGTTGAAAGCGTCGGCTTTCAACTCATTGGAGCCGCAGATCGCAGTTGCAATTGCGGAGGAGAACAAGTAAGCGCAGTTCAATACGAAATAGTTCTTAAACCTTCGCTGCTCTAAATCCTCGCTCCAAGTCGGCGATGATGTCGCTAATATCTTCGATACCAATACTCAAGCGCACCATTCCGGGAGTTATTCCTGCGCCTCGAAGTCCATCTTCACCAAGCTGAGAATGAGTCGTCGATGCAGGATGAATAACTAATGATCGAACATCGCCAATATTTGCAACATGGCTAAATAGCGTTAAACCTTCGACAAATTTCTTACCGGCTTCTAGCCCACCTTTGATATCAAAAGCCATCACTGCGCCAGCACCTCGTGGCGCATACTTTTGAGCATTTGAGTGCCATGGTGAGCTTGGTAGTCCTGAGTAACTCACGGAGGCAACTTGCTGGTGACTTGCCAACCATTCGGCAACTGCTTGTGAATTTTTGAGATGGCGTTCCATTCTCATGCTGAGAGTTTCAAGTCCTTGTGCCAAGAGCCAAGCATTGAAGGGTGAAACGCATGGACCCATATCTCTTAATAGCTGCAACCTACATTTGAATATGTAGGCCACATTCCCAAAAGCAGAGTTCACACCCAGATTTTTCGCATAAACAATCTCGTTATAACTAGGGTCTGGCTGATTGAATCCAGGGAATTTATCCGGGTATTGTGCAAAATCAAAATTTCCTGAATCTACAATCGCTCCAACCATTGCGCTGCCATGTCCCGAAAGAAACTTCGTTGCTGAGTGAGTGACGATATCTGCGCCATAATCGATGGGACGAGTCACATACGGGGTCGCGATTGTGTTGTCGACAATCCAAGGAACGCCCACCTCGTGGGCTACCTTTGCGATTCCTTCAATATCAAGTGCGACTCCAAGTGGATTTGATAGCCCCTCACCAAAAAACGCTTTTGTGTTGGGACGTACCGCTTTACGCCATGAATCTAAATTGCTTGCATCATCAACGAAAGTGAATTCAATTCCAAATTTCGGCAAGGTGTACTTAAATAGATTATAAGTTCCGCCATAAACATAAGGACTGGTAACTACGTGGTCACCGGCTTCAGCCACATTCATAATCGCAAGCGTCGTTGCAGCCATTCCTGAGGAAACAAGTAATGAAGCTTTACCGTGCTCCAAAATTGATAAGCGCTTCTCTACAGCATCTTGGGTCGGATTATTAATGCGAGTGTAAACATTTCCCGCTTCTGCAATTCCAAATAGATTGGCGGCATGCTGTGTGTCTCTAAATTGATATGCGGTGGTCTGATAAATCGGAAGGGATCGAGAGCCAGTTACTGGATCAGGAACTTGGCCAGAATGAATTTGTTGAGTATCAAAAGACCAATCATCGTTGTCAGACATGCACACCTCTTCGTTGAAGTGATAGATAGTTTTCGCGTTGCCTCACGTGTGGGTGAGACAGTGATGAGATTAGTCGAGTTTGAGTCAAAAGTGTGGAGTGCGCCATAGAATTTCATGATTGACGTCTTCGCCTTTTGAGCGAAGCGGGGATAGATTTGTGCCATGACAACGGCGTCATCAATGGAATCTCCCCTGGCTACTGCGCTCTCGCAATTACGGCGCGCTATCGATCAACTCAAACTCTCTGAAAACGATTGGAACACTCTTTCTACTCCGCGTCGCGTTCTTGAAGTTGCGGTCCCCTTACGGCGTGACGATGGGCGCGTTGAGATGTACAAGGGATATCGCGTTCAGTATTCAACAACGCGCGGCCCTTCAAAGGGCGGGGTGCGTTTCCACCAAGATATCGATCTTGATGAAACTGTCGCTCTCGCCATGTTAATGACGTGGAAATGCGCTCTCACCAATCTTCCTTACGGTGGTGCAAAAGGTGGCGTCGCAGTAAATCCAAAAACGCTCACCATGACAGAAAACGAAAGATTAACGCGGCGATATACCTCAGAAATTCTTCCGATTATTGGACCAGAACGTGATATTCCAGCTCCTGATGTTGGAACAGATGAACGAAATATGGCCTGGATGATGGATACATATTCAGTCAACGCTGGCTTTTCTGTACCAGGCGTTGTTACGGGTAAGCCCATTGTTCTTGGTGGTTCTTTAGGACGTACATCTGCAACAGGTGATGGCGTTGCAATTTCTGTTCGTGAAGCTCTCAAGATCAAGAATATAGATCCGCATGGCGCAACTGTTGCGATTCAGGGATTTGGAAAAGTTGGTTATTGGGCAGCAGTGGCACTTGAGTCAATGGGAATGAAAGTTGTTGCAGTCAGCGATGTTAATGGCGGCGTAACTGGATTTAGCAGCATCACAGAACTCCATAAATATGCCGTTGAAAATGGCACCGTCGTTGGCGCGCCTGGAACAGAGAAAATTACCAATACTGAATTACTTCATCTTCCAGTCGACGTCCTCGTTCCAGCAGCACTTGCTGATGCGATTAATGAATCTACTGCCAGCGGAATTCGCGCAAAAATTGTTGTAGAAGGAGCAAATGCGCCGACTACACCAGCAGGCGATGAGATTATGAACGATAAAGGTTTACTCGTTGTGCCCGACATCTTGGCGAACTCGGGTGGAGTAATAGTTTCTTATTTTGAATGGGTTCAAGATAAACAGAACTATTTCTGGAGCGCGGAAGAAGTTAAAGAAAATCTCAATTCAATTTTGATGCGTGCAATCAATGAGGTTGCTGACAACGCATCAAGCAAGAAGGTCACCTGGCGCGAAGCTGCCAACATGATCGGGGTTGGTCGGGTCGCAGAAGCCCATCGCCTACGCGGGCTCTATCCATAATCACGCTCGCTCACCCCATTTTCAACCTGCTCCCACTCATGGGAAGATTCACGCCCGTGATTCGGGTATCGAATTCAAGGATTGGAATAGGGAGCTAGAAAGTGGCAGATAAGAATTTTTTATCATGGGTTGGTTTTAAGGGCGAAGAGGAAGGCGCCAATAAACCCAATCTCGCTGCGGGTTCAGCATCTCTCGATCGTATTCGCGAACTTGAAGCGCAACTTAATGATCTTCGTTCTCGTCGAGACATTACATCACTCTCTAAAGAAGAGTTTGAAATCCTTGCAACTGAGACTGCGATGTCAATTATTCGCACCGCTCAACAACGTGAAGCGAAGGCAAATTCCAACGCCGAGCGAGTATTGAACGAAAGTAAGAAGCAAGCAACATCAGCGCTTGAAACTGCTGAAGCAAAAGCTAAATCGACTCTTGCACAAGCAGAATCGCGCGGACGTAAATATATTGAAGCGGCTGAAAATGATGCTGCTGACATTGTTTCTAAAGCAGAGAGTGAAGCGGAAGATCTTCTTAATTCCAAGAAGCGCGAAGGGAATACCATCACTTCTAATGCTAAGCGCGAGGCTGAACGCCTCGTTCTTACTGCCACTACAGAAGTTTCCGAATATCGAAATTGGCTTTCTGGCGTTATTTCTGAAGCAGAGCGGCTATATCGCATTCAAACTCAATCACTTGATGCAGCCGAAAATGCGATTTCCCAATCACGCCAACGTCTCGAGAGCGCTTTTAATCGCCTCGCCGAACTTCAGAAGCAAGTAATTTCTGCAATCTCAGCTGACGGCACGCCATCTGGAGATGCCAAAGTCTCACAGCGCATAGCTCAAGCTAATTCTCAGAATTCAGAAAGTGGCACAAAGGCCAGCAGCGGTAAATCTGGCACCGGCAAATCAGGAACTAAGAGCACAAAGAAAAATCCTGCAAAGAAGAGCTCTGCCAAGAAACGCCGGTGATGTCGAGCTCAAGTAGCCGCTACATCCACTCTGTTGATGGCTTGCGGGCTGTCGCAGTTTTAGCCGTTCTTCTCTATCACCTTGGGATTGATTGGATTCCTGGCGGATTTCTCGGCGTCGATCTCTTCTTTGTGATTTCTGGCTATGTCATCACTGGATTAATTCTCGACTCCATTGCTCGCTCTGGAACTCTCGATCTGCGCGCTTTCTATCTCAGTCGTATTCGTCGCTTACTCCCCGCACTCATTGCAATGATAGTTTTCACAACGCTCTTCATTGGCGTTTACGCACCAGAAACTGTCCGTCGATTTATTTCTGACATCCCTTATGTTCTAACTGGCTCCATGAACTGGGCACTTGTTGCGCGCCAACAAGATTATTTCGAGTCAATAGGTCGACCTCCATTATTGCAACATACCTGGTCACTCGCTGTTGAAGCTCAGTTCTATTTGATCTGGCCATTAGTACTGCTATTTATTCTCAAGTACTTTGGAAAGAAGAATATTCCTTACGCCGCACTTGGTATTGCGCTGGCATCTGGTATTGCACTCTTTGCTTATTCAGTTCGTATAGACACCCAAGAATCAGCGATTAGCCATGTCTATTTTGGAACAGATACCCACTCCATCGGACTCTTTCTTGGTTCCGCACTAGCAGTAAGTTGGCAACCACAGAATCTCACCCGTGAAATTACAAAACGTGCTCAGGACTTTGTCGACCTCATTGGTGTTGTTGGATTTTTAGGTTTGCTGAGCACTTTCTTATTTATCAATGAAAGTGATCCCACTCTCTATCGCATCGCTTTCCCACTGTCTGCACTATTTGGATGCGCAACGCTCATCTCTGTGGTGCATCCCGCCTCACGTTTTGCGCCGATTCTCAGCACTCGACCACTGATTTGGATTGGCGAGCGCTCTTACGGTATTTATCTCTGGCATTGGATTGTCTTCCAACTTACTCGACCATCAATTGATCTTGTTGGAGATGATTGGGCGCTCTACGCACTCCGCGTACTTATCGTCTTTGCGTTAGCTGATATTTCGCTTCGCTACATAGAAATTCCCGTCCGACGCGGATACTTCGAACTCTGGTTCCGAGGCATGAAATATCGAACCAAAGCGGTTCGTCTCCGGCAAAAACTATCGACCATGGCCGCAATTCTTCTGACCATTTCAGCGACATCGCTGGTTTCGATGAATGCGATCGAGCGAGCTGATCAAATTGCTGCTCAAGAGCAAGCAGCTGCGCAAGAAGCGAATGAAGGCGGAGTTGATCAAGTGATTACCAGTACA
Organism: Candidatus Nanopelagicaceae bacterium; assembly: GCA_036752125.1. Taxonomy (GTDB): domain Bacteria; phylum Actinomycetota; class Actinomycetes; order Nanopelagicales; family Nanopelagicaceae; genus MAG-120802. The sequence goes on from DAIOTH010000026.1 coordinate 8,276, forward strand.
GATACGCCGGGGCTGTGGGTAACGGGTGATTCGGTAATTCTGGGAATTCGAAATGTATTGGCGCAATATGAGCGAATTGAACTCATCAACGCCCGCGTGGGTCGACAAATTGGTGAGTTAATAGAGGTCGCAAAGACTGACCAGCAGTTCGTGGGAAATTCGCCTGTAGTTTTAAACCTTGGTAATAACAATCGCCTCATTGAAAGTGATGTCATCTCATTGATGGAGATTGTAAAAAATCAGCCGAGAATTATTGTTGTGAACACCGCTGTTCCCCGTTCATGGAAAGATCTCAATAACGAGCTGATTCGCAAAATCGTCTCACAGTATCCCAACGCCACAATTATTGATTGGGATCAAATATCAACAAATCATCCCGAGTATTTCGCAACTGATGGAGTTCACCTCAATCCACCGGGAGTTAATGCATATGTCTCAGCTATTCGAGAGGTCTTACAGAATTAAAAAACCGCCCCCGTTAATAAAGGGCGGTCTTTTTTGACTCTTTGAAGTTGCTTAGTATTAATTCTGGGTATTAGTTCTGGTACTTACCCTTCAGCGAGAACTTCTTCGCATCAACTTTTGTTCCATCTGAATAGACAGATTGAAGTAGGAACTGAGTTCCACCTTCATCACTTGCCATAGCGATATCAAAGGAAAGTTGATCGGCTGCAACAGTGGAAACTTCAGTGAAATCAACTGCGTTATAGGAGACCGATATTGCATAGCCCGTGAGGCCTTCGGTTGCAGCGGGAGCTTTCCAACGAAGTGTGACTCCGCCATTTTGATTGTTAATAGCTACAAAGCTCTGTGGCGCTTCGTAAGTAAGAGTTCCGGTTGATTCACTCTCGCTCTCAGAAGGTTCAGCAGTGGGCTCTTCCGACATCGATTCGGATGCTGTTGGCTTTGGCGCTGCATCATCATCACTTGAAGAGTTTGTTAGCGCAAAGATCGCTAGAAGCACGACACCGGCAATGACAAGGAAGAGAACACCATTCGAACTCTTCTTTGCTGGCGCTGCAGGTGCAGCCGAAGTTTTAGCTGGTGATGGCGTGCTCGAAACAGTTGTGGCGCCACGAGTTGGAACTGGCGGGATAACAATCTTGGAGGCATCTACCTTCGCTGAAGATTTCTTGGCAGCAGTGCGCTTTGCGCTTTTCTTGACCGGACGTTTTGCTGGCGCCTTCTTTGGTGGGCGCTTCGCCGATTTCTTTACTGATTTCTTTACGGCCTTCTTTGCAGGACGCTTCGCCGCAGCTTTCTTCACTGGACGTTTCGCAGAAGCTTTCTTCTTTGCTGCCACAAGTACTCCTTCGGGTAATTCAACTCTTACTAATGAGTGAAACTATGAGTTAAGCCTACCTGCGCTCGCGTTATTCCTCTGCCTTTTACGAGGCGATGAAAGGCCCTATTTTTGGGGCAATCTCGCGGAGCGCTTTGCCGCGATGGCTTATCGAGTCTTTCTCTTCTGGATTCATCTGCGCTGTTGTAATGGAAAAGCCCTCTGGTTGGAAGATGGGGTCGTACCCGAAGCCATATTCCCCCACAGGTTCGTGGCGCACAACGCCGGCAACTTCTCCCCGTACCGTCATCGATCTTCCATCTGGACGCGCGAGAGCGATAACGCATACGAATTGGGCGCCTCGTTCGTTCTCAGGCACATCCTTAAGTTCCAATAAAACTTTTGCAATATTTGCGGCGTCATCGCCATGCACGCCTGACCATCGCGCCGAATAAACACCTGGCGCACCGCCTAGTGCATCAATCGCAATACCGCTGTCATCAGCAAGTGCAGGAAGGCCTGTGTGGCGCGCAATAGTTGTAGCTTTGAGTAGCGCGTTCTCTTCGAAAGTTACTCCGGTCTCTTCAACATCGTCGAGATTGAATTCTGCAACCGAGCGCAGCTTGATGTGCGGAGCATGAACGGAGATCAACCGCTGCACTTCAGCAATTTTGCCTGCATTGCGCGTTGCTAGAACTAGTTCAGACATATTGATCGGCCAAGTAATGCGAACTGTTTTGTCGGCTAACTATTGAGCGCATCGCGCTGCAATTGAGAAAGCTGCGCACATCCACGCGCACCCAGATCAAGGAGTTGATCTAGCAGCGCACGATCAAAAGGTTGGCCTTCTGCGGTGCCTTGCACCTCGATGTACTTTCCATCGCCAGTGCAGACAATATTCATATCCGTTTCAGCAGAAACATCTTCTTCATAGCAGAGATCGATCATTGGAGTTCCATTAATAATTCCAACGCTCACGGCTGCAACAGAGCCACTCAGCGGTGAAGCCCCAGCAATATGACCTTGCTTTTTCGCCCATGCGATGGCATCGCTCAGCGCCACATATGCCCCAGTAATGGCCGCAGTCCGTGTTCCGCCATCTGCTTGAAGAACATCGCAATCGAGAACGATGGTGTTCTCTCCTAAAGCTTTCATATCCACAATTGATCGCAGTGATCGTCCAATTAATCGAGAGATTTCTTGAGTGCGTCCCCCAAGTTTTCCTTTAACGCTCTCACGATCAGAGCGGGTATGGGTAGAGCGCGGCAACATTGAATACTCCGATGTCACCCAACCCTTTCCACTTCCTACTAACCAACGTGGAACGCCAGGAGTAAAAGAGGCCGCACAGAGCACGCGAGTATTTCCGAAGGAAACTAGCGCGGAGCCTTCGGCCTTATCAAGCCACCCTCGTTGAAAAGAGATAGGTCGAAGCTGTTCGGGATTTCTTCCATCAATTCTCTTGATATCACTCACTTACAAGTTCCCTTTCACGAAATTAACTTCCGGTCCAAGGAAGCGTCGCGCCAAGTGCGCAAAGGTATCTGGGTCACCACTAGAAATGAATTGATAATTGGGAGAAGACGCATCTTCGCGGAGCAGATTTTTCTCCACGAGTACGCGGTATAAATCTTTTGCCGTCTCCTCGGCGCTTGAAACCAGAGTGACGTCATTTCCCATCACATAGGAGATCACTCCGGTGAGCAGTGGGTAATGAGTACAACCCAGAACCAATGTGTCGATGCCCGCGCTCTTGAGGGGCGCAAAGTACTTCTCAGCTGAACTAGTGACTGCAGATCCTGACGTTTCGCCGCGCTCAACGAAGTTCACAAAGTCAGGACATGCAACGGTGGTGAGATTAAGGTGAGGAGCTGCTGCAAAGGCATCGTTATAGGCCTGGGAATCGATTGTGGTCTGGGTTCCGATCACGCCGACTTTGCCGCTCTTGCTGGCAGAAACCGCACGCCGAACCGCAGGTTGGATAACCTCAATAACTGGAATTGAATATCTCTCGCGAGCATCACGGAGCATCGCTGCGCTCGCGGTATTACAAGCAATCACAATCGCTTTGACGCCGGCGGCAACGAGTGAATCCATAATCTCAAGGGCAAAGGAGCGAACTTCGGCTAGCGGGCGCGGGCCATAGGGGCCTCGTGCGGTATCTCCAAAGTAGATGATTGATTCATTGGGAAGCTGATCAATAACCGCTCGTGCAACGGTCAATCCACCAAGGCCTGAATCGAATATTCCGATCGGCGCTGAGTTGGACATGTCCCGAAGTCTACGGGATGTCCGATTTGCCCCAGAAAAGGGCGAATATTTATAACATTTCTTAAGAAATGCCGTGATTATGGCTTGAACAACTCACGAGTAAGGAGCACCCTTTTCCTAATTGTTTCTTGCCGAGGCTTCATATGGGCCTACGGATAGAGGCAACCGCTTGGCCCTATTTGAGTCAAGCAAACCTATTTGCCCACGGAGGCTAATTTGATTCAGTTAACCGCTACTCAGTGGAGCGTCGTATTTAACATCCTTTCATTTGGACTTATTTCGATGCTTGCAACCACTGTTTACACACTCGTGTCACAGCACCGCGTACTTCCTAAGTATCGCAACGCGCTTGTTCTTTCATCGATGGTTACATTCATCGCTGGATACCACTACCTACGCATTTTTGATTCATTCAAGCATGCGACAGCTGAAGGAACATTCAATGTTGCTCACGACGTTAACACCAGCTCAACAGCATTCAACGAGGCTTATCGTTATGTTGACTGGATTCTCACAGTTCCACTACTTCTTGTTGAAGTAATTGCAGTTCTTGCTCTTGCTAAGGAAGCTTCAAAGTCCTTGATTACCCGCCTCGTTCCTGCATCAGCAGCAATGATCGCGCTTGGTTATCCTGGAGAAACTTCAAGCGATCAGGGCGAGAAGATCATGTGGGGCGTTCTTTCAACAATCCCATTCCTCTACATCCTCTATGTTCTCTTCGTAGAACTAGGTAAGTCGCTCGATCGTCAGCCTGAGGGAGTTGCAGCAACCATTGGTCGCCTCCGTCTCCTCCTCATCGCTTCATGGGGCGTTTACCCAATCTCCTACCTCCTTCCAATCATCGATGCAGATGGAGCAGCAAGCTCTGGTGCATTCGTTGGACGTCAAGTTGGTTACACCATCGCTGACGTTGTCGCGAAGTGCGTATGGGGTCTAACAATTCTTAAGATCGCTCGCATGAAGTCCATTGCTGAAGGCATGAAGGACGATCACTAAGAAGGTAATTTAGAACCTAACTAAGTTCTAGAAATCAGGGCTCGGGAGACCGGGCCCTGATTTTTTTATGAGATTAAATATTTTCTGTTAGAGCATCGAGTAGAGATTGCTGCAGCCAACCAATCCACGAATAAACCGCATAAACCGCTTTCATGGGATCTGAATCAACCATCAATTCATATTTCTGATGTTGTTCTTGAGGCGACGATGTGGCTGTTTCTGTGCCGATACCCATCTCCGTACCGATACCTAGTCGCACGGCAAGCGCCAGTCGCAGATCATTAAGTCCGCCGAGCCATGCCATTGCATCGCCCTCACCGAAAGAGATATCGATAGAACCTTTTTCTAACGGAGTATCGCCACTCCACTCTTCATCCTGTGGCAGCAACGCTTCATAAATCGTAAGTGCATGTGCTTTCTTCTTTTCTCGTAAGCCATGCTCGGTATAGCGACGAAACTCCCCTGCTGCTTTTTCATCCTGATAGGCATTGGGCAAGAGGCGCCGTAAAACTGGATCTTCGGGAAGCGAGTCCGCGCTGGAAATTCCTACTAAATGTAGAAGTGGGTCGACTTGGTGAGATTGGCCATCACCATCAGCTAACAACTCAAGAAGTTGTTCGGTGAGATTTATGAGCACATGCGCTTCTTGTGAGGTTAAGGTAATAGCTATTTCAGGATTTTCTCCATTGCTGCTTCGACGAAAAGATGACATTGACTCGGTCCGCGCTCTCTATAACTCGTTATCGCGCTGCACGGTAGCCCAGAGCCCATATTCATGAAGACGTTGAGTATCGCGTTCCATCTCTTCGCGAGTTCCGGAGGTAACAGTCGCACGTCCTTCGTTATGAACTTTCAACATCAACTCTGTGGCTTTCTCTTTTGAATATCCAAAGAGCACCATAAAAACGTGCGTTACATATGACATGAGATTAACTGGGTCATCCCAGACCACACAGACCCATGGTCGATCAGCGCGAAGATCGAGATCGCTCTCAGATTCGGTGACAGTTCCTAATGCCATATTTACTTATTGTCGTCATCGGCGCCATCATCAGGGCCTTTTCGCAGCCCCGCATGGATCTCTTTGCAGGTTGGACAGATTGGAAATTTATTGGGGTCTCGAGAAGGAATCCATCTCTTGCCACATAACGCAGTTACTGGTTTTCCTGATACTGCAGATTCCACAATTTTTTCTTTACGAACATAATGTGCAAATCTTTCGTGATCACCCGGTTCGAGATCTTCTTCTGAATGAGTGGTTGTTTCAGTGAACGGATCGGTGAGAGTGTC
>DAIOTH010000027.1:0-12264 GCA_036752125.1 Candidatus Nanopelagicaceae bacterium
GTGCATCACTTCTTATTTAAAGAGACCGGCGGAAAGATTGCGCCCCAGGTAAGTGAAGTTGATGATGTTCGATGGTTTCCGTTAGAGGAAATTGTTGAGAAGCTGGCTTATCCCGATGAGAAGAAGCTAATTGCCCGCTCGAAAGAATTAATAAAATGAGGCGCGCTTGGGTTGCGATTATCTTCTTTACCGCCTTTGTTTTAACGCCATTTGCGCCAGCGCGCGCAGAAACACTTATCACTTTAAGTAAACCTGCTTCGCAATTAGCTGATGGTCGATTCTTAAACAATGATCTAGCGCTATCAATTCAATCTGGTGGTGAGCTCGATAAAGTTTTGTCGGCTCGTTATCCACGAACAAAAAGTTGGTTGATTGACCCAGCGCTACTTGAAGAGATTGCTGCACTCAGCGATGGATATGTGTACCTCGATGCTGAGGGCAACGACGTTGAGGTTGAAGAGTTTCCAGCTGCTACTGATTGGTTAAATCTACTTAGGTTTATTTCCCGTAATGATCGGGTTGTAACTCTTACTTATGGTTCACCATCAATTTCCTACTTAAAGAGCGCTGCGCCTGGAGAATTAGCTCTCTATAACCAAATCTCGACGCTACGACTTGAAGAAATACTTGGTCGCCCCGTTATTGCTCCCGATACGGCTGTTACATCAAAAGCGCCGGCTCTTGTTGCTAAGAATTCTTACACTCCGATACGCAAGACAATGCGAGTTATTAACTCGCTTGTTACTACTGCTGATGTCGAAAGCCTTCGACTTGGTCTTGCAAAAACCCTGAATCCAGAGCTAAGTAAGGAGAACGCAGTTCTTATTACTCGCAGTTTTGAGAGTGAGGTTAGGAGATTTGAAGGTCGTATCAGAGTCTCAACTGGTAACTACACAATTACTGCATCAAATTATGAGCTGCCTGTAACAATCATCAACGACTTTGATCAATTAGTGAGCGTTGACTTAAAAATCACCACCACAAATAGTCGTGTTCTCGTTTCACAGGTACCGCGTATTACCGTTGACGCACGTTCACAGATTCAAATTAAAGTTCCCATCGAAGTGATTGCTTCGGGCGATACTGCTCTACGTTTACAGCTGCGCACTCCTAAGGGAAGTGATGTGGGGAAGATGGAGCGAATACCGCTGCGACTCGCGGTGATCTCGCCTATTACAACCTGGTTCACAACCGGAATGGCGATAATTCTTTTACTCGCAGCTGTGGTGCAGAGCGTCCGACGAGTGAAGCGGAGGAAGCAGCATGAATGACGATGATGCTCGCTTGATTCGTTCTTCCTCGTTTATGGGACTTGGGACCGTAATCTCGAGAATAACTGGATTGGTTCGAAATTTATTATTGGTTGCAGTTCTTGGAACTGGAATTCTTGGCGATGCATATAACGTTGCAAATACCACCCCTAATATTCTTTATAACTTACTCATTGGTGGAGCTTTATCCGCTGTTTTTGTGCCACAGATTGTTAAATCGTTTCGAGATAACGACGGTGGAAGCGCTTACGTAAGTCGTTTAATTTCCTTACTTGCTAGCGCTCTACTTGTGATAACTGTCTTCGCAATGCTTCTAGCGCCACTGTTTATATCTATTTATGCACCATCGTTTTCAGGGCGTTCCCGCGATGTAACTATTGCTTTTGCGCTGTACTGCCTCCCACAGATTCTTTTCTATGGACTATTTGGAGTTCTTGGCCAAGTTGCAAACGCGAAAGAAAAGTTTGGTCCGATGATGTGGGCGCCTATCGCCAATAATCTCGTTGTTATTGCGCTCTTTACCTACTTCTTGACGGTTGTGGATGAAATCTCTTTGCAGACAATCACAGATTCTCAAATTATGATGCTTGGCATTGGGACGACGCTCGGTATTGCGATTCAGGCTTTAGTTTTGATCCCAACGTTGAAATCAACCGGTTTGAATTTACGTTTTAGAACTGATTGGCGCGGGGTAGGGCTAGATAAAGCGCTGCGGTTGGCAAGTTGGATGTTCCTCTTTGTTTTGATTTCACAACTTGGTTTTCTTGTAACTGTAAATCTGGCAACTCGTGCTGGGGTAGCAGCAGAAGCTGCAGGTATTTCTTATGGTGTTGGTTATACGCCATATGCAAATGCTTACTTGATTCTCTTGCTACCACATTCAATTGTGGCGATTTCTATTGTCACCGCTTTATTGCCTCGACTTTCAACTTTTGTGTTGGATAAGAAGATTGATGAAGTAAAGAGTGCGCTTATAACAGCAGTGCGGTATATCGGAATTATCACCGTACCGGCAGCGCTCTTCTTTTTACTCTTTGGAGAGCGCGTTGCACAAGCGCTCTTCTTTGGAATTTCAGAGGAGAGTGCGATCTATATTGGGCGCCTGTTATCTGCGATGGCGCTGGGATTAATCCCACTATCAATAAACTTAGTTTTGATTCGTGGGCTTAATGCATTTGAAAACACAAAGTATCAAGTCCTCTCAAATCTCATTATTAATTGTGTTGCGGTTACGCTCTCACTCATCGCATATGTAAATATGGAGCCACGTTCGGTCACTCTTGGTCTGGCGCTAGCTTTCACCGCTAGTTATTGGTCCGGGATTGTTGTTACCTATTTCTTATTACGTAAATACACTGGGCCTTTAGCGCTCGGGAGAACTTTTCTTTTCTACCTGAAGCTAATCCTTGCTTCATCAATCTCGGTCATCGCTGTTGCCTATCTTGCGGAAAGACTCGATCTCGATGGGAATATAGTTGCGTTGGTTGGTGTTCTCTCTGCTGCCTCGCTCATCTATCTCCTTGTGGCCCGTGTCATGAGAATTGAGGAAGTGGGCCAGACAATCAAAGTTCTATTACGAAGGTAGGGTGCGCTTGTGAGCATTGATTACTCCAAGGTGCATGAACTTGTCATTGTTGGATCCGGACCTGCTGGATATACCGCAGGTGTTTATGCCGCACGTGCGCAATTAAGTCCTGTTTTGTATGAAGGATCTGTTACTGCGGGTGGCGCTTTGATGAATACCACCGAGGTAGAAAATTTTCCTGGCTTTGAGCACGGGATTATGGGTCCAGATTTAATGGACCAGATGCGTAAACAAGCGCTCCGTTTCGGCACTCAATTAGTTACTGATGACATTACTGAAATGAAGCTTGATGGCGATATAAAAACTTTAGTTGATGGTTCTGGAAATACTTTAAAAGCGCGCGCTGTCATTCTTGCAATGGGTTCTGCATATAAAGAAATTGGTTTAACAAATGAGAAGCGTTTATCTGGCCGTGGAGTTTCTTGGTGTGCAACATGTGATGGATTCTTCTTTAGAGATCAAGTAATTGCTGTTGTTGGTGGTGGTGATTCAGCAATGGAGGAAGCTAATTTCTTAACTAAATTTGCAAGTAAAGTTGTGTTAATTCATCGCCGTGATGAACTACGCGCCTCAAAAATTATGGCAGAACGCGCGAAAGCAAATCCAAAGATTGAATTTTTGTTTAATACCGAAGTGATTGATGTATTGGGTGAAGATAAAGTTTCAGCTCTTAAATTGCGTAATACTGTTAATGGCGAGGAATCGACCCGTGACTTCACTGGGTTATTTGTTGCCATCGGACATCTTCCTCGTAGCGAACTCGTTCGCGGACAGGTCACCACTAACAGTGAGGGGTATGTAGAAGTAGAAGGCCGCTCCACGCGCACCAATATTTCTGGGGTATTTGCTTGTGGGGATTTGGTGGACCACACCTACCGTCAAGCTATTACCGCTGCGGGATCAGGCTGCCAAGCTGCTCTTGATGCCGAGAGATTCTTGCAGGGTCACTAAAGTTCACCATAGAAAATAAATAAGGAGAAGAGATGGCAACCGAAAAAGTAACTGCAGCAAACTTTGCAGATGTGGTTTTGAAGAGTTCAACACCCGTATTGGTGGATTTCTGGGCAGAATGGTGCGGACCTTGCCGCGCAGTCGGCCCAATCTTGGAAGAGATTTCCAATGAACATGGCGCAAAGATCAAGATTGTGAAGCTCAATACCGATGAAGAGGGTTCCATTGCAATGAAGTATGGAATCAACTCGATTCCTACAATGAACGTCTTTGTTGGCGGCCAGGTAGTCAAGAGCATCGTCGGTGCTCGTCCAAAACCTGCGCTACTCAAAGAGCTCTCTGAGTACATCAACTAGGTATCACTTACTAGTTACTGTTTGAATTAACCATGATTAAACCCGGCGATCGCGGGGATGTTGTAACAGTTGTTACCAACACCTTGCATCGCCTTGGTTTGATTTCAAGCCCCACAGATACTTTTACTCCAGAAGTTTCCCAAGCCGTTCGCGCATTTCAACAAGAACGTGGCTTAAAAATTACAGGTGAAATTGATCTTGGAACTCATGCTGCAATCGAAGAGGCTCGTTGGAAATTAGGGGATCGCTCGCTCAAGGTTGAGGCGCCGCAAATGCGTGGTGATGATGTCGCAACACTGCAGAGTCGACTCATAGATATGGGATTTAATCCCGGTCGCGTTGATGGAATCTATGGTCCAACAACTGAGAGCGCAGTAAAGGAATTTCAGAAATCTGTTGGTGTAAAAATAGATGGAATTTGTGGGCCAGGAACTGTCATTGCCTTGATGCGCTTAATGCGTACTGTTACAGGTGGCGCTCCGACACAATTACGCGATCAAGCAATTCGAGAGAAGCGTGGTCCAGCGCTCGCTGACAAAGTAATTGTTTTAGATCCAAGTTCTCGTAGTGATATCTCTGATATAACTTTTGATCTTGCTCAGAAAATTGAAGGACGTCTCATTGCACTAGGAGTTTCGGTCTTTCTATCTCGCAGTGCATCAACTGCGCCTTCTGAATCTGAGCGAATAGCTTTTGCTAACAGCACCGATGCTGATCTTGTGATCTCTCTTAGCGTTGATCAGTACAAGAATGAGAAAGCTGAAGGGCTCTCTACTTATTTCTATGGCAGCGAACTTCATGGGATTCACTCGGTTGTTGGTGAGAAATTTGCAACGATTGTGCAGCGCGAATTAGTGGCGCGAACTGATTTACTTAATGCTCGCACACAGGCAAAAACTTGGAATTTGTTACGTCTGACTAAAGCACCGACAGTTTTATTAGAGTTGGGGTATCGCACTAATCCAAAAGATGCATCAAGACTTGCAGATCCTCACTTCAGAGATGTGATTGCTGAGGGACTTGTAGTTGCAATTCAACGTCTCTATTTATCTGCTGAAGAAGATGCGAAGACTGGAACATTACGTATTGAAGATCTCCGTAAGGCTGGAATCCGTCGCTAAAAACCTGCGCCGTCTTTGATATTTCATATGGCAGAATTCCCTAATGACTTCTGACGATGTAGAGCGTTTCCGCACTCACGCGCCAGAAAATCTCACGGAGCGTTATGCGCATCGCGCCGCTCATATGAAACCTAGTGAAATTCGTTCACTCTTTGCAGTTGCATCGCGCCCTGAAATTGTTTCACTCGCTGGTGGAATGCCAAATTTAACGGCGTTGCCGATGGATATGATGGCTGGAATTGTTGAAAAGTTAATTCGCGATCATGGTCAAGAAGCGCTCCAATATGGAAGTGGACAAGGGCATCCGCAACTTCGCGAACAGATTTGTGATGTGATGGCGCTAGAAGGAATTCGTGCCAACCCCAACGATATTTTGGTTACAACCGGATCCCAACAAGCGCTTGATTTAATCTCTCGAATCTTTATTGATCCAGGTGATGTGGTTCTCGTTGAAGCGCCATCGTATGTCGGTGCACTTGGAACATTTTCCCAATATGAAGCAAGTGTGGTTCATGTTGAAATGGATGAGAATGGTCTGATTCCTGATGCTTTGCGTAATGCCATCAAAACTCTTCGGTACCAGGGGCGGAAGATTAAATTCTTATATTTGATTCCTAATTACCAGAATCCAGCAGGCGTCTTACTCCCCGCAGAGCGCCGCACAGAGATTCTTGATATTTGTCGTGAGGAGAAAATCTTTATTGTTGAAGATAATCCCTACGGCCTGCTTGGTTTTGATCGCCCTTCACCCAATGCAATGCGCGCTCAAGATTCAGAAAATGTCATCTATTTGGGATCGTTTTCAAAGACGATCGTCCCTGGATTTCGTATTGGTTGGGCCTTGGTTCCCCAAGCGCTCCGCGAGAAGTTGGTGATCGCCTCAGAATCTTCAATTTTGTGCCCATCAAACTTCTCCCAGATGGCGATCTCTAGTTATTTGGCTAATCAACCGTGGCGCGATCAGATCGCTTCATTCTGCAAGCTTTATAAAGAGCGGCGCGATGCGATGCTCGAATCCCTCGATGCGCATTTTCCAAAGGCTGCAACATGGACCAAGCCACAAGGTGGGTTTTATGTATGGGTGACCTTGCCGCCTGAAATTGATACTAAAGCGATGATGCCGCGCGCAATCGTGGCGAAGGTTGCTTATGTTCCAGGTACCGCTTTCTATGCAGATGGGTTTGGAAGTTGGTCTATGCGCCTTTCATATTGCTATCCAACACCTGAGCGAATTCGGGAAGGAATTGCTTCGCTTGGAAAAGTCGTGGAACAAGAGATGGAGCGACGCGGAATTCCGCAGATTAACTAATTACTCCAACAATTCGTTGGAGATCTTGACCATCAGCATATTCAATAACAATCTTTCCGCCGACTTTGCCAGCGCCACCACCAGATTGAATATGTACTCGAGTATCAAGCGCATCTTCTAAGCGTTCAACTAGTTCTTGGTACTTTCCCGCACTCTTTGGTTTGGATGACTTCTTGGAAACTTTTGCACCTGCGCTACCAAGTGCAATCAACTCTTCAGTGGCGCGAACACTTAAACCCTCATTAACTATCTTGTTTGCAAGGCGCTCTATTTCATCGGGGTTTGCTAAACCAAGAAGTGCGCGCGCATGACCCGCACTTAAAGTTCCGGCAGCTAGCCTTTTTTGAACAGATGGTGGGAGGTTTAGAAGTCTCAGAGTGTTGGTGATGACGGGACGAGACTTACCAAGTTTGCTCGCTAATTCATCATGAGTAAATCCAAAATCAGTAAGCATCTGATTGTAAGCAGCAGCTTCTTCAAGTGAGTTGAGGTTGCTGCGATGAATATTTTCAATGAGCGCCTCGCGGAGTAATTCATTATCAGTTGTTTCACGGATGATCACAGGAATAGTTGTGAGGCCAGCAAGCTTTGCAGCGCGATATCGCCGCTCTCCCATGATTAATTCATATTTACCTTCGCTGATTTTTCGCACCACCGGGGGTTGAAGAATCCCAATCTCTTTGATTGATGCTGCCAATTCGTTGAGCGCTTCGCTATCAAAGACAGAACGTGGTTGTTTTGGATTTGGTGAGATAGATGAAAGTGGAACTTCACCACGGTCAGCGATTGGTTGTGAGGTGCCCGAAAGTTTAATTGGTGTCGGAATAAGTGAATCAAGATTTCTTCCTAAGCCGCCTTTTTTAGTTGACATTAACCAGCGCTCACTTCACTTGTGTTGTTCATTGTTGAATTAATTGTTGGCGCGCCACGGCGAGCAATTTCGCGAGCGACAAGACCATATGCCTCCGCGCCATTGGAACTTGGATCATATGTCATAACGGTCTGACCATACGATGGCGCTTCAGAAACACGAACTGCTCGTGGAATTGGAATATCAATAAGTTGTTCTGGATAGTGTTTACGTACTTCATCTGCAACATCATTAGCAAGTCTGGTGCGACCGTCATACATTGTTAAAACAATTGTTGATAATTTAATATTTTGGTTTAAATGTTCTTGAATTAAAGAGACGGTATGAAGTAAAAGTGTTAAACCCTCTAAAGAATAATATTCGCATTGAATTGGAATAAGTAGTTCGTCTGCTGCAACAAGTGCATTGATTGTTAATAAACCTAAACTTGGTGGACAATCAATAATGACATAATCAATTCTTTCGCCGCGTTGTACCGCATCATTTAAATAATTTGTGAGCGCTTTCTTTAAACGAAGTTCGCGCGCAACCATTGGAACTAATTCAACTTCCGCATTGGCAAGTGATTGTGTTGCAGGAACAACTTCTAAATGCGGATAGCCAGGAACTTTGAGTGATGCTTCAACAATCGGAAGATCTTTTGTGATTACTTCATACATTCCATTAACTTCATCGCGAGAGATTCCAAAAGCGGTACTTGCATTCCCTTGTGGATCTAGGTCGATGATGAGGGTGCGAAGGCCCCCCATAGCTAGGGCTGCCCCAATATTGACCGCGGAGGTGGTCTTTCCTACCCCACCTTTCTGGTTAGCCACAGTGAAGATTCGGGTGGAGATGGGTTTAGGCATGGCTTCGCGGAAACGTTTAGTGCCGACGATGCGACGGGGGGCGGCGCCTTGGGGTGAATTTGTTTCACGTGAATCACTCACGCGGGATAGTTAACCAGCCTTAGTTATCGTTACTACGCGCGCATGCGGCAAGTCATCAAGATTTATTTCTTTTAGTTGAAGTTGTGCGCCTTTTGGAAGGGTTAAACCCGCGATCTCCCCTTCAACTGAGGCTCCTTTCATCGCAAGAATTGATCCGCCTTTGGCAACAAGGTGCCAGGTTGTTTCAATAAGGCGAGGAAGTGGAGCTACAGCACGAGCAACCACATAGTTGTAAGAGCCTTTAATTGACTCTGATTTGGCACGTATGACCACCACATTCTTAAGGCCAAGGGAGTCAATTACTTCATGGAGGAACTCGACCCTCCGTTGAAGGGGTTCAACAAGGGTCACTTTAAGCTCAGGTCTTGCTAGGGCAATCACTATTCCAGGCAGCCCTGCTCCAGAACCAATATCGGCAACGCTCGCATCGCCATCAGGCAGGAGGGTTGTGACGGGGATGCAGTTTTCAATGTGGCGCTCCCAGATCCGCTCCCCTTCTTTGGGGCCAATTAAGCCGCGCTCAATTGCGGTTGTAGCAAGAAGGTTGGCATAGGCCAGCGCCTCGCGCTCTCGTTCAGGGAAGTAGCGCGCAGCCCGCGTTTCACGTGAAACGGTCAGGCTGGCATCACCACAACGCAGCGATCAGGGTCTTCCCCTTCAGATTCGCTGGTAAGACCAATTTTTTGAATGGTGTCATGGACGATCTTCCGCTCAAAGGCGTTCATTGGCGCGAGTTTGATTGGCTTACCGCTTGATTTGACCTCTTCAGCGGTCTCTTCCGCAAGCTTGGCTAGCGCGCTCTTTTTATCTTGGCGGTAGCCGTCGATATCGAGCATGAGGCGGGAGCGCTCGCCGGTTGAGGTTTGGACTGCAAGGCGGGTCAGTTCCTGAATCGCATCAAGGACCTCTCCGTCGCGGCCGACAAGGTGGGCGAGATCGCCGCCTTCAACCACAAGGGAAGCGCGCTCATTTTCAACACCAATCTCAATATCACCATCAAGGTCGGCGATATCAAGGAGGCCTTCTAGGTAATCAGCTGCAATATCGCCTTCTTCTTCAAGGCGCTGAACTGCGGTTTTCTCTTCAGTCATCTCATCTCCTGTACGTTTTGCCCCGATTTGGGGCTTTTAAAGCTATTTTCGCTTCTTCTTTTTCTTCTTTGGTTGTTCGCGTTGCCCTGTTGGTTTTGGCTCTTCCGTGGCCACCCCACCAGATTGGGCCTCATTTGGGTTCTCGGTTCCAGCTTTTTTCGCCCTTTTTGCTTGGAGCTCCTCCCAGGCTGGTGAGCCAGGGGTTGGGTTTCTCTTAATGACGTAATACTGCTGGCCCCATGTCCACAAATTCGTGGTCGACCAGTAGATCAAAACTCCTATTGGAAAGTTCACTCCGGAAACCGCAAAAATTACGGGAAATAAATACAACATAATTTTTTGCTGCTGCAACATCATGTTGTTTGATGCATCAAGTTTTGGCATTCCTTTGACCATCAATTGACGTTGAGTTGTGAATGTTGTGAGCGACATCAGTGCAATCAAAAGCACTGTCACTATTTTTACAGTTGCATTTGATGTACCGAGGAATGTTTGTGAGATTGGCGCACCAAAGAATTCAGCTTTGGCGGCTTGTGCTGCTAATTCGGTTGTGAGAACTCCACGAGCTTGTGGTGGATTCTTTCCAATTCCATTAAGAACAGTGAAGAGCGCAAAGAAGATTGGTGCTTGGGCCAAGATAGGAAAACATGAAGCCATCGGGTTGGTTTTATGTTCTTTATAAAGCTTCATTAATTCTTCAGATTGTTTCTGGCGATCATCTTTGTACTTCTGTTGGATCTTCTTCATCTCAGGCGAAAGAGCGGTGAGAGCGCGTTGCGATTTAATTTGTTTTACAAAGAGGGGGATCAAAAGGGTACGAATCAAAATAACCAGGCCAACAATAGATAGAGACCAAGTCACACCGCTTGCTTCACCAAAAACAGGAGAGAGTGCGCGATGGATAACAACCATAACTCCAGAAACAATCCAATATAACGGATCTAAAATAAAACCCACTAGCGAGCTCCTTCTGTTCTCTGATTTATCAGCGTAAAACGCTTGATTTTCAAGGTTTCTGGGACGTAGTCGACTCCCCCGTGGCTAAATGGGTTGCAACGAATAATGCGCCAGGCGCCAAGAAAAATTCCGATGATGTTGTATTTCTTTATTGCTTCGTATGTGTAATGTGAACACGATGGATAGTACTTACAGCGCGGAGCGAGTCCTGGTGCAATAAATTTCTGCCAGATTTTGATAGCTCCTAAAAATGGAAGTGTGGGAAGTTGTAGAAGTTTTTTCACTAGCGCGCCGCCTTTGCATTTAAAGCGGTGAAGAGTTGAGGAATCTCATTGTGGGGATCTTGTTCTTTTTTAGTAGCTCGAACCACAACCATAGAACTTTGAGGAAGAATGTGGAGAGAGTTTTTAGATGCGTGACGAAGTTGTCGGGTAACGCGGTGGCGAGTGACTGAGCCACCAATCGCACGCGAAACAACAAAACCAATTTTTGGAGAAGTGAGGGCAGGCTCTTTACTTAAATAACCAACGAGGGTTTGGGTGGTTGATCTAATTGGTGAACGCGTAACGCGCGCGAAGTCTTCGCGAGAAGTTAAGCGGTTGATGGCTGCTAGCACGCCGCGGGGTGAAACTTATGCGGAGATACGAGCGCGACCCTTGGCGCGACGAGCAGAGAGAACTGCGCGTCCACCACGAGTTGCCATACGAGCGCGGAAGCCATGCTTCTTCGCGCGCCGACGATTGTTCGGCTGGAAGGTGCGCTTCATGTTGTGAGTACTCCTTAGAACAAGTCTGCGATTAAAGTCTTAAGGAAATCGCGTTCTTCGATTGGGGGCCTTAAGAGCAGGGGGCAACGGTAGCCTCAGATAAGTGATTTTGAGAAATTTGTGGATAACCCCTTGCTTTTCTTAGGATGAGGGCTTACTTTCCGCCTCTATCCACAGGCACCCTCCTTTTTTGGGTGTTTTTGGGTCGATTCAAGGCTAAAGTCTTGGTTTAGACCACAGCCTGTGGATAACTTTGTGGATTTCTTATAGAAAGAGGAGATATGTCCTTGGTTGGAACTGATGTGACCGACTCCGGCGTCATCGAGGAAGATCTCCAGGCTTTGTGGAGTGGGGTCGTCAACTCCGTCTCGCACGACTCCCCCCAAAACCGCGCCTTCCTTACCCTCACAAAACCTTTGGGTTTACTCAAAGGGGATGGTGGGTCAAATCTTTTATTGGCTGCCCCTAATGTTTTCGCCAAAGATGTTTTGGAGAGCCGTTTAAAGACCGTTCTTAACGATGCGCTCTCGGCAAAGTTGGGTGAGAAGATCAATATCGCCGTCACGATTGATGAATCCCTTGATACAACCCAAGTTGATCCTGAGGTTGTCGAGGTTGAATTTGAAGCACCTCGCGCCGGAACTGGTCGCCAAGAAGCTCCATCTAAAACTGTTGAGTCTTCTCAGTTAAACCCACGCTACATCTTTGAGACATTTGTTATCGGTGCATCCAACCGCTTCGCTCACGCTGCCGCTGTTGCTGTCGCAGAAGCTCCCGCGAAGGCGTACAACCCACTCTTTATTTATGGTGAATCTGGTTTAGGAAAGACACATTTGTTGCACGCTATTGGCGCGTATGCGAAAGAGCTTTATGGAAGTGTTCGAGTTCGTTATGTCTCGTCTGAAGAATTCACCAATGATTTCATTAACTCAATTCGTGATGATAAATCTTCCAACTTTCAGCGTAGATATCGCGATTTAGATGTTTTGTTGGTTGATGACATTCAGTTCTTAGAAAATAAAGAGCGCACCCAAGAAGAGTTCTTCCACACTTTTAA
>DAIOTH010000028.1:0-11568 GCA_036752125.1 Candidatus Nanopelagicaceae bacterium
CATCCTGACCAAATTCAACTGAGTAAGAGGGAACTGAAAAGATAGTGAGTAGAAATGAAAGCCCTAAAACCCATTTCTTCATGAGACAAAGAATTGGTCGCATTTGAAAAGAGTAAGAGGAATTGGGTATCAGTTGCAACATACTGAGTACATTTAGGTCATGGAATTACGAGAAATGGCAGAACGGTATAGGGATTCCACGGAGGTTTTTCTAACCTTAGTTCATTCGTTAACTGAATCAGATTTGGATACTGCAGATCAAGAGGGCTGGACGCCGCGCCAGGTAATCCACCATGTGGCTGATAGCGAAGCACAGTCCTATGCTCGTTTACGTCGATTAGTTGCAGAACCAGGCACGATGATTCAAGGCTATGACGAAGCTAGATGGGCCGAGAATAAAGACTTGAGTTACAAAGTAATTGAGGTAAGTCATTCCATCGCAGTAATTGCCGCAGTCAGGGAATCGTCCTATTTACTTCTGCAACGGCTTTCAGTGGACACTTTGAACAATGCCGGAGTTCACTCTGAGTCGGGTGCTTATTCAGTAAGTGATTGGATCGAAACTTATACTCGCCATCCGTTAGAACATGCTGAACAAATTAGAAAGCAACTCAAGCATTAACTGATTTCTAAATGGTTTTACAGAGCTTCATCAAGTAAACTTTTAGCATGGGTCAATTACTTTATGTTCTCGGAGTTTTTCTCTTCTGCCTTGCTTGGGGTTGGGGATTCACTAGCCTGATTGATAAGGACTAAGCCGTGGCTGAGTCAACCGAAACTTTTCAATGTCCATGCGGATGTCCGCCGAATAATTGCACTTGTTGTTGCAGCAAACCTCAAGGATGTGGGCATAGACCTGCTGGCGCTCGGTAGTTACATTTCGTATGCCAGTAGATAAGCACGATCGCTCCTCGTATTTTCCAAAAATAGAGGAGAAATACGGTCAACCAATGAAGTATTGGTTTGGAGTAATGAAAGAGATTGCTGATCGTAAGTATCCCGAGCAGATCGCATTCCTTAAGGAAGAACATGGATTTAGCCAGGCGCATGCCAATGCCTTGGTCATGTATTCGAGGGGCTCAAAGAGCTCCCGTAGGTTTGATGATTTTGCAGGATTCCTGGAGAAACATGATGCGGTTAAGCAGAAGACAGTTAAAAAGATATTCAGCGTAATTAAGAAGAAATTTCCCAAACTCGAATTAGTGATCGCTTGGAATCAACCCATGTTGAAGTCTGGCAATAGCTACGTATTTGGAGTTTCAGTATCGAAAAACCATATTCTCATTGCTCCGTTCAACGCCAAGGTCTTGAAAACAATGTCCAAAGACTTAGAGAATTACAAAGTCAATAAGAAAACGGTGCAGGTTCCCGTTGATTGGAAAGTAGATGAAAAATTGCTCAACAAGATGATCGCTTTGAATCTGAAAGAGTTAAAGAAGTAAACTACTTGGAGAGTGGTCCAAGAAGATACATTGAAAGTCTCTGGATTGGCTCGCGGCGTCCTTCATGTTGATTGAGGAATGAGCGAGTTCCGTCTACTCCACACATTGCGCGAATAACACCAGGGCCACCCGGGTGAGAATTAATCCAGCGAGTTAGATCATAAACATTGCCATCAATGACGGACCAGCAACTGCGATCACTGTTGTTAGCTTTTACTTGGTCCATTGTGTAGCCAACTTTTGTGGCACTTGGAGTAGGAGTTGGAGTTCTGGTTGGAGTAGGAGTTGGCGTGGGTGTTGGCGTAGGAGTTGGAGTTTGTGTAGGAGTAGCTGCTGGAGTTGCAGATGTTGATTCTGTAGGTGATGGTGTTACTTCTGGAGTCGCCGACGCAGTTTGTGAGGGAGTGGGAGTTACCTTCACAACCACGCCTTTATTCCAAACTAATTTCTTACCTGACTTTATGCATGTGTATTTCTTTCCTTTGTAAATCTGTGTTGCCTTCAATTTTGTGCACGTTGCCCCGGGCTTTGGCGTCTTTGCCGCAGATGCGACCGGATGAAAAAAGGCGGCAAAAGTGAAAGTCAGAGTTACAAAGAGAGAAATTGGTTTTTTCATCAGAGTAGGAGGGTAAAACATCGCCCTTAATGCCGCGACTTATAGATGCTGAGAATTAGCCTAAAGTAGGGCAGTGATGAAGGCTTCCAAGGCAGCACAAGAGAAATTACTAGCGCTACAGGCGTTGGATTCTTCGCTTATTCAATTGGACCATAAAGCAAAGAATCTTCCGGTCTCCGCTTTGCTCGATGAGAAAACAATCGCACATGCGACGGCTCGAGATTTGTGTGTTGCTGCAGAAACTGAGAAGAGCGATATCAAGCATGAGCTCTCCAAATCAGAAGTCGATGTAGAACAAGTTGTCTCCCGAATTGAACGTGATGAGAAGAGATTATCTTCGGGGCAGGGAACACCAAAAGAGTTAGAACAATTGCAGCATGAACTCGGTTCACTTGCTAAACGCCGAGCAGAATTGGAAGAAATCGAACTTGAAGTAATGGTTCGAATTGACGCCTTAGATCAGAGAATTAAGTCGCTATCTGCGGAACGCGACGCTCTCCATGAAGAAGTCACAAAGTTGGCAAAAGAGAAGGAAGCTGCCCTTGATGAGATTAATCGGGCAAAGAATGCAACGAGCGCTGATCGGGCAACGTTGGCCCAAGAAGTCGATGGAGAATTGTTAGCTCTCTACGAAAAGATTCGTAGCAGCGCAGATGGCGTAGGAGCGGCGCGCTTACATGCTGGCCAATGCCAAGGCTGTCACTTAACAATCAATGCGGCTGACTTAAGTCGAATCAGCGCTCTGCCTGATGATGAAGTAGTGCGCTGCGAAGAGTGTCGAAGAATTCTGGTGAGAATTAGTTAATGGCTCGCTCATTTATTGTTACTGCAGATGGTGGTTCGCGAGGCAATCCTGGTCCAGCTGCTTACGGCGCAGTCGTCTTTGAAGGAAATAATGTCTTGGCGGAAGTTTCGGGAAAAATTGGCGTAGCAACAAACAATGTCGCTGAATATCGTGGCTTGATCGCTGGGCTTGAAGCTGCCCACAAGATTGACCCCACAGCATCTATCGAAGTGCGACTAGATTCAAAACTTGTTGTAGAGCAGATGAGCGGAAAGTGGAAGATTCGTCATCCAGAGATGCGTGAATTGGCGCTCCAGGCAAAGAAGATTCATCCCCATGAACTTTTGAAATTTATCTGGATACCGCGTGAATCAAACTCACATGCCGATCGATTGGTAAACGAAGCGCTTGATGGAGTTATCGCATCTGCAAAAGAGCCGATTCAACTAAATTATTTAACCGAGCGTCTCATTTCAAATGAAGTTCCCACAACCGTTTATTTGGTACGACACGGCGAGACTCCACTCACGCCGCATCGCAAGTTTTCGGGAGATGGACCGCTAAACCCTGCGTTGACTGCGAAAGGTTTGATGGAAGCCGAGCTCGTTGCCCAAGAAATTGCGAAGATTGCACCAGATATTCTGATTGCTTCTCCATTGCAACGCACCATGCAGACTGCAGAAGTAATTTCAAAAGCGACGGGACTTTCCGTCATCAAAGATCCGATTTGGATGGAGTGCTCATTCGGTGCTTGGGATGGACTCTCCATTGAAGAAGTTCGTCAGCAATATCCAGTGGAGTATGCCCAATGGCTAGGAAGTACTTCCTATGCTCCGCCAGAAGGTGAGTCGTATGAATCCGCTCAGGCTCGAGCTATACAAGGTTTGTTGAGTTTGGTTGGCGAATATCCTGGAAAGAAGATTTGTGTGGTCACACATAATGGAATTATCAAGACCTCTTTAGCTTCAGCAATGAAGGTGGATACGACAGCGATATTTAATATCGATGTTTCTCCATGCAGTATCTCGTCGATTTCAATCTGGCCATCGGATAACTTGATGGCGATTCGTTCAACAAATGAACGCGGGCACCTGCGCTAGTTATTTTTACTAGCTACCAGGGCTCACCGTCGACATATTGAAATCTTTAATCACTAGCGGTGGCATCGCCATGCTGGTGATATCGCCCGCCCACTCTCGTGGTTGGGTCCATTCAGTAGCCCCGGCGTGAACGATTCTTGAGAGCGCGCTCACGGGAGAGTCATTCCATCGGAAGTTATTTGTGGCACCTTGTACTTCGCCGTTTTTAACGTAATAAACGCCATCGCGAGTTAGCCCCGTTAATAACAAAGTATTGGGATCGACCATGCGGATGTACCAGAGCGTTGTCACGAGCAAGCCGTTATCAACTTTCTTTACAAGATCATCTAGCGAGCCACTTCCGTTATCAACTTTCATAATTAAGTTATCGCCAAGTGGTGTGTATGGAAGTGAGGTGAGTTTTGCGCTGGCCCGAGTTTGTAGGAGAGATTGGAGAACTCCATCTTTAATCCAATCCACCCGTCCTTGCTTCTGACCGTTATCAAAGACTGAAGTGAAAGGACTACTTGCGGCTGCAGAAACAAAGGGAGATCCGCTCAAAGTTGAATCAGATGGATCGCTGAAGAGTTGGAGTCCAACATTGGATAACTTCTCACCAACTCGAGTTCCACCACCTTTTTTCGAAAATACGCTCTGTCCTTCATGGGCATCACGGGCGCCTGCAACCCACATCATGTAAACGTAGATATCTGCGGCAGCGCCAGAAGGAAGAATCGTGTCGTAACGTCCAGCAGGTAAATCGATCTTCTTCTCTTGCCAACTTAATCTTTGGCGGATGTTCTTGTCGATCTTTGAAATTGAAATGTCTTTGAAATCGTGGGTCTCGACTCCATCCCATGTGGAACGAGAACGTCCATGAGATTTTCCAGTCATTTCAACGCGACCAACGGGGCTATCGTGACGAAGTCGCATTCCACCTTTGGAGCCCACCCAGATTGTTTGGTGAGTGTGTTCGGCATAACCAAAGAGCTCAATGGAATCTGATTGAGAACGGCGCAACATTTCGCCAAGTTCGGGCGCAAAAGTTGAGAATGCTTCAGGACCGGTTGGGGTATGTGGTGCGCTCCAATTTCCAAAGGAAACATCTTTAGCTAACGGCGCAAAGTCTTCAGCGGGGCCAGCAGCCTGGGCAGCTGCGCTGGCTTCTGCTAATAACGCGTCGATATCTTGTTCATTGACATTGGTTCGTGTTACAGCGCCAGATGCCATCGATCCATTCATTGCTATGAAAGCGATAACAGTCACGCTTCGTAATTGGATCACTCCATTTGTGGTGAGAGTGCTACTTGCCCAACGCAAATTTGCCTGGGTCTTATCGTTGACAACGACAATGCAATCATCAGTAGTCGAGCGAGCCAGAATTTTCTCAACGAGATCTTGTGCTGAAATCATTTGCCGGCCTCCGCAACTGTGTTGAGAACATTTATCTTGTCGAAGACAGCGGCAGGACATCCATGGCTTACAGCAGCAACTTGACCAGGTTGTGCCTTTCCGCAATTAAATGCGCCGCCAAGTACATAAGTAGATGGTCCGCCAACGGCTTTCATAGCGCCCCAGAAATCTGTGGTGGTTGCTTGATATGCAACATCCTTGAGTTGTCCGACGATCTTGCCATTCTTAATGCGATGGAATTGTTGTCCCGTGAATTGGAAGTTATAACGCTGCATATCAATCGACCATGACTTATCGCCCAGAATATAAATACCGTCTTCAACGGATTCAATGAGTTTCTCAAGAGTTGGTCCATTGGGGTTTGGTTGGAGCGAAACGTTAGGCATGCGTTGGATCGGAACATGAGCTGGAGAATCAGAGAAAGCACAACCATTGCTGCGATCCTTATTGACTCGGGCTGCAATGCGACGATCTAGTTGGTATCCAACAAGCACGCCATCTTTGACGATATCCCAACGTTGAGCCGCTACACCCTCATCATCCCAACCGACGGTGCTTAAACCATGTTCGGTATTGCGATCACCTGTGACATTCATAAGCGCCGAGCCGTACTTCATATTTCCAAGTTTTTCCGGTGTTGCAAATGAAGTGCCTGCGTAATTAGCTTCATAACCCATAGCTCTATCAAGTTCGGTGGCATGGCCGATTGATTCATGAATTGTGAGCCAGAGATTTGATGGATGAATTAAAAGGTCATAGCGACCTGGCTCAACCGAAGGCGCTGCAACTTTTTCAGCAAGCAAAGAGGGGAGTTGTTCGATTTCAGCATCCCAATTCCAAATCGAATTACCCATCCACTCCCAGCCATAACCTGCGGGTTGGGCCAATGTGCGCATTGATTCAAATCCATGAGCGCCAATTGAAATCGCTTCGAACTGAGTTTGAACGCGTACGCGTTGTTGGGTGGTGCTAGTCCCCGCAGAATCGGCGTAGTGTTTCTGTTCTTTCACATACATTGTGTGGGCGCTGGTGTGATTCACTGATGAAGAAGCTAGCAACTTTGAACTCAGTGATGCCAGACGATCTTTCTTATCCGCATCAGAAACTGAGAACGGATCTATTTCATAAGCTGATACCCAAGTCTTATTCGCATAAACAGGTTCCGAAACGAGCGAGATTTCTTCGGTAGATAAAGGTTTAGAAGTTTTCGCCATAGCGACTGCAGTGGAAGCAAGTTTCTTTGCGGAATCCTCTGAAACATCAGGCGATGAGGCAAAGCCCCACGCGCCATTAACAATGACACGAACTCCAATTCCGAAATTTGTTTCATCGCTCTGTGTTTCAGGTTTGGCATCTCTAAGTGAAAGATAACCAGTTCGAGTGCGCTCGATACGAACATCAACATGTGATGCGCCTAGAGATGTGGCTGCAGAAATCGCGGCATCTGAGACAGATTGAAGGGGGAGAGCTAAGAAATCTTGATCTACTTGAGTAATCACTCGCGCACCTTATCGCCGTAAGGCGTTAGGGTGAAGTCATGAAGTCTGCTCCCGGAAAGATTCTCACCTTTGTATTCGGGGATTATTCCGATGTTTTAACCCCGGTCTTACGCCGGCTCTTTTTCGGGAATTTCATGAGTGGGCTTGGGACTGGAATGACGCTCTC
The DNA here is from genome assembly GCA_036752125.1 of Candidatus Nanopelagicaceae bacterium. GTDB lineage: Bacteria > Actinomycetota > Actinomycetes > Nanopelagicales > Nanopelagicaceae > MAG-120802. Next base: position 7,000 of record DAIOTH010000028.1, read on the forward strand.
CTTGCTCCTTGTATATCTCCATGACATCAGAGGATTTAGCAATACTTTCGGCGGTTTTGTACTTTCTTATATGGCGGTCGTTGCAATTCTTCTCTCCGGACCAACCGGATGGCTGGTAGATAAATATGGCCCAAAAAAGATCATCATTGCAGGATTACTATTCGAAGGTACTGGCGTTGCGCTCTGGTCGATTGTCACCACACACCAACAAGCTTTATTGGTCGCAACCATGAGTTCTTTAGGAACGTTGATGATCTGGCCACCACAAACGGTCATGATTTCGCGGGCCTCACCAGAAGATAATCGCCAGAAAGTCTTTGCATTGAACTTTATGCTCTTTAACTTAGCAATTGGTTTTGGCGGAATTTTCGCGGCCACAATTATTCGTGAAGGAAATCTCTTTAGTTTTCAAACTCTCTATGTTTTGGATGGACTTTCATATGTCATCTATCTATTTGTGATTGCTGGGATTAAGGGAGATTTTCTTGCCTCTCCCGAAGAGCGAGAGAAAGAATCAGGCGGATATCGAGAAGTATTTCGGGATCGAATCTTTCTAAAAGTCACAAGTGGAGGCTTGATCTACACAATTTTCGGTTATGCATCTCTTAACGGTGGACTGGCTATATTTATTACTCAGCACCTTGATCTCTCTCCAAAATGGGTAGGAATCGTTCTCACCGCAAATACGGTTGCTATCTTCTTGCTCCAAGGAACAGTACTCAGGCTTATTTCGCCGCGAAATAAGTTTGAAGTGCTTCCTTGGCTTGGTTGGGTGTGGGCGCTTTCTTGGGTTGTGATCGCATTTGCTGCTTTTGTTAAAGGCTTTACCGCAGGTGTTCTCATCGCTGTGAGCCAAGTTGTCTTTGCGGTGGGCGAGATGATCTGGTCACCAACCCTGCCCGCTGTAGCGAATGAATTAGCGCCCGACAATCTGCGCGGTCGCTACAACGCGATTTCTGGAATGCAATGGAATGTTGCGAGCGTCTTTGGGCCCGTTCTTGTTGGTTTACTTATCGGACGCGGATACACCAATGAGTGGCTTGCCTTAATGATTCTTGGCTGTCTTGCGCCGATTGCAATTATGAAATCAGCGCAACGCGACTTCGCAAAGAGAAAAGTTAGCTAAGTTTTCCTTTAGCCTCAATAAGTGCGGTTTCGCCGCTGAGCAATTTGACTGAAAGCTCATCACCAGCATTGCCTGGGCAAGAAAGCGCCCAACCAAATGTCAGAGACTTTCCAGCTGCCAACGGCTCGGTTGGTGCACCATTGATGTTGTTATCGCCATCAAAAATATCAACGCAGACACCGCTTGGGGTGCTTCCTTGAACAATAAGAACTGCGAGATCTAGATCGGCGCTTCCACCGTTATTCACAGTGACGTCAAAACGATAATAGGACTGGCCAATTACCTGACCAGAAGCAAACTTTCCAGGAACAAATTTTGAAGGAGATGCAAGAACGTAACTCTCGCCAGTAGGAAGTTTAATTTCGCTATCAAAGCCACCAGATGCTTGAGCTTCTTGAACAGGTTCTTCGACAAGTTCTTGCTTATCTTCTGTTGGGGCTTCAGCGGTTTCAGAGCCGCCACATCCCGTGAGACCTAGAGCGAATATCGAACTAAGAGCGATGATGAGCCACGTCTTCTTCATATCTACCTTCATATTTACCTCCACAATTGCAGATGGTGCACATTCAAGAGTAGAAGTATAGCCGCGGAGCGTTGAATGCTTCTTATCAATGAGATACCTTTGCGGGGCAGCGAAAGGAAATATGAGCACACAAATCGAAACGATTCATCCTGAGATTGCTGGTCGTAGCCCCGGTCAGATTGCTTGGATGCGATTTAAGCGAAATAAAGTCGGGGTAGGCGCTGCCATAGTAAGTATCACCATTCTCTCCCTTTCTATTTTTGCTCCTATCGTCTGCCGAATTTTGGGAATTGATCCCAATACCCTCAACCTTGAAGCGCTTGATTCCAGCGGAATTCCAATTCCTTCCAAGGGTGGAATTAGCTTGGAACATCCGCTTGGTCTCATTCCCGGTACTGGTCGCGATCTCCTTGCTCAACTTCTTTATGGTTCACGAATTTCATTCTTGGTTGCATTTCTTACAACTGCGATGGCGTTAACGATTGGCTTATTTGTTGGTATTGCTGGCGGTTATCTCCGCGGCCGAGTTGATGATGCGCTTGGTCGCTTCACAGATTTCTTCCTCGCTTTTCCAGCCTTCTTCATGATTGTTGCTCTGAGCACTCCAGTCGTGCAGCGCATTCAAAGTTGGAATATCGGCGGTGACAATTTTGCTCGCATCGTCTTCTTGATTTTCTTCTTATCTTTCTTTGGCTGGCCCGGATTTTCTCGCCTTATTCGTTCACAAGTTCTCAGTATTAGAGAACGTGATTACATAACGGCGGCGCAAGCAATGGGTGCAAAGCGGAGCAGAATTATTTTGAAAGAGATCCTTCCAAATATTTGGGCGCCAATCATTGTGGTTGTTTCACTATCTCTGCCTGGATATCTTGCAGCAGAATCTGTTTACTCTTACCTCGGTCTTGGAATTCAGCCCCCTGCCTCGACTTGGGGAATATTGCTTTCAAATGCCTCTCGATTCGTCACGGCAATGCCGAGCTTCTTCCTGATTGTTGCCGGATCTCTTGTCGTAGTAGTGCTGGCATTTAATCTCGTGGGTGATGCGCTTCGTGACGCATTAGACCCTCGCTCAGAGCGCTAATTTTTCCGAAATCCTTCTCAAATCCCTTCTCGAGTGGTTGACTAACCTCACCAAGAGGTCTTGTCGGCCTCAATATTTAGCTTCATTGTCGAAAGGAGTACTACATGAGCAGATTCTCTGCTCGTGCCCGTGTTCTGGCAGTTGCGGCTTCTACTTCGCTTGTACTTTCAGGATTGATCGCAGTAAGTGCACCAGCACAAGCTGCGACTCCACAAGCTGGTGGAATTCTCACATTCTTAGAACATGAGCCTCGTTTAGATCATCTTGATCCAACTCGTATTTACACTGGTCGCGATCTCGCGTTTATGAATTCATTCCATACTCGCACCCTCGTCGCTTATAACCCAGTCCCAGGTAAAGCAGGCGCTGGAATCGTTCCAGACCTTGCAACCAATACGGGTATTCCAAGCAACCAGGCAAAGGTTTGGAAGTTCACACTTCGTCCAGGAACTAAGTTCGAAGATGGAACTGCCATTACTTGCGAACATGTTCGTTACGGAGTTTCTCGCGTATTCGCGCAAGATGTTCTACCTGGTGGACCTACTTATTTGATTTCTTGGCTAGATATTCCTAAAGATGCCGAAGGAAATTCAATTTACACCGGTCCTTACAAGAACACTCCAGCTGGAGTGAAGGCATTCAACAAGGCGGTTGCATGTTCATCTGATAACCGCACAATTACATTTACCCTCAACAAGTCCATTGCTGACTTCAACTACTTGGCGACATACGGTGTTATTTCTCCAGTACAGAAGAAGAAGGACACTGGTGACAAGTACGACTTGAACCCACAATCAACCGGCCCATACAAGATCGTTGAAAACAGCGATACCCAGTTGAAGATGGTTCGTAACAAGTACTGGTCAAAGGCTTCTGACCCAGTCAGAACTCCTTATCCAGATGAAGTTGTCATCCTCTACGGAATGGATGAAGAAGTTATCGATCAGTTGATGTTGGAAGATACTTTGCCAGCCGCAATGAACTTCGGTGGCCCACTTCCTACAAACCGTGAGAAGTTCTTTAGCGATCCTAAGTTGAAGAATCGCCGCATGAACAACACTGATCCTTATGCGATCTATTACGCATTCAACCTCAAGAAGATGCCTTGCCAGGATGTACGTGCAGCGATGTACTACGCATGGCCACATAAGGCCCTTCTTGATTACTCAGGTGGTTCTGTATTCGCTGGTTCATATGCAACTGGCGCAATCAGCCCATTGGTTGCAGATGACTACGCACCTTCCAAGGTTGTAGGTCCAGGAAGCCCTGACTTCAAGCCAGAAGGTAACGTCGCTAAAGCTCAATCACTTATTGATTCAGCAAAGACCAAGTGCCCTGACAATTACAAGAAAGCTACAGAAACCGGCATCACACTCGATGTTCGTCAATCTGTAACTCTTAACGACACTATTCCAATTATCGAAGCTGCAATGGCTAAAGTTGGAATCAAAGTTAAGTGGAATGTGATTTCAGCTGGTTACTACTCAACAGTTATGAATCCTGACAAGCAGAGCGATATGTCTGCTTCTGGTTGGGGCGCTGACTGGGCTAACGCATCAACAGTTATCCCTGAGCTCTTCACAACTGCTGGTGGATTTAACCTCACACAGAACAGCGATGATCCAAATTACAAAGCCTTCGAAGCAAAGGTAAATGCTGCGATGAAGGTAACGGATCGTAAGAAGCAAGCTGCTCTCTGGAAGGCGCTCGATAAGGAAGCTGCTGGCTACTTCTGGCACCTACCAACTCGCTTTGGTAAGGCGCAAGAAGTTTGGGGCTCAGCTCTCCAGAACGTCTTCTTCTGGGTTCCACAAGGAAACCCTGCATACGGAAAGATCT